>JAPLJJ010000044.1 GCA_026388665.1 Deltaproteobacteria bacterium | reverse complement strand
GACACTGGAGCATGTCAGAAAGTATTTAGGAGAGATAACCCAGCCGACGGACCTAGCGTCAATGGAAGTTGACCTAAGTCTATCAGGCGAGGCCCCAAAAGAACCGGCCAAGGCCGCTGCAGCAGCTCCGGCTAAACCAGCCGCAACCCCCAAACCGGTTGAAAAACCTAAGCCTATTGAAAAAACACCGGAAGCGGTTAAACCTGTTGTAGAGGCCCCTGAACCGCTGATGGTCGCACAGAAAGTATCTACCGTTAAAGAAACGGCTAAGGAAGAAATTGCAAAACCGCCTGTTGTCGAAGCGGTGAGCGAGGAGGAGGAAGAAATTATGGGTCAATTGACCAAAGATGATATTCAGGGTCTCAAAGAAATGGTCGGTGCCTTCAAAGCCCTAAAGGGCCTCACTTCAGTGATGGCGGGTTTGGATACCCTGCTATCAGGAAAAGCCCCGGCCGCGCAAGCCGCCGGCGCTCCTGTGGTCAAAGCGGAGGCGGAAGTCGTTTTTGCGGCCCCAGCGAAGAAAAAAGAACTAGGTCCTGTAGATTGGTCGGAACATACGGCCTGTGACGTGACCCTTGAAGGGTTGAAGTATGCGGACAAAGAAGGTTACACTACAGCTTTCCATCGCGCCCGAACCATGACAGCGTGTCCAATTGGTAAAGGTGGGACCTGTTGTAAAATTTGTAACATGGGACCCTGTCGAGTTTTACCACCGAAGGGAAAGACGGAAACACCGGAAGATCGCAAAAAACGAACTGGTTTGTGCGGCGCGACTCCAGAGACTATCGCGGCGAGAAACTTTGCACGTATGGTTGCGGCAGGAGCGGCGGCCCACAGCGATCATGGCCGTCATGTTGCGCACACCTATCTGTTGGCTGCAAAGGGAGAATTGCCGGACTACAAAATAAAAGACGTTCCGAAAGTCTTGGCTCTTGCCATGGATTACGGAGTAGAAACGGAAGGTCGTGAATTCCAAGAGATAGCTATTGAAGTCGGAGAGAAAGCCCTTGCTGAATATGGTAAACAGCACGGCGAAATCATGAACGTGAAACGCGCTCCTCTCAAGAGACAGGAAATCTGGCGCAAAGAAGGTGTTATCCCGACTGGAATAGACAGGCCTGTTGTTGAAGTCATGCACATGACTCACATGGGCGTGAACCAGGACATGGAACATATAATCCGACTCGCGACCAAAGCGGCCTTGGCCGACGGTTGGGGTGGGTCAATGATTGCCACGGACCTCTCCGATTGTCTGTATGGAACGCCTGTTCCAATTCTAGGCAAGGTCAACCTTGGCTGCATGAAAGAAGATACGGTTAATATAATTGTCCACGGTCATGAGCCTTCTCTTTCGGAAATCATCGTGCAGGCGGTTCAAGATCCTGAAATGATAGCGTACGCCAAGAGCAAAGGCGCAACGGGCGGTATCAGTCTGGGCGGCATTTGCTGCACATCGAACGAAATTCTCATGAGACACGGGATTCCGATCGCAGGGAACTACCTACAACAAGAACTAGCGATCATTACAGGCGCTCTGGAAACGATGGTCGTGGATGTGCAATGCGTTATGCAGGGTGTTGCGGAACTCGCGAAATGTTTCCATACGCAGATAGTAACGACCAGCCCAATCGCTAAGATGCAAGGCGCGTACAAACATTATGCTTACGATGAACGGGAAGGCCTGGCAACCGCCAAAGCTATTGTCAAAGAGGCTATTGATAACTTCCCGAATCGTGACAAAAACAAGATATCTATTCCGACGGAACAACAAGACATGGTAGTCGGTTTCAGCCATGAAACTATCAGTTACCTGTTGGGTGGTATGTTCCGGGCTTCCTATCGTCCGTTAAATGACAACATCATCAATGGACGTATTCGAGGTCTTGCCGGAATAGTCGGATGTGGAAACGCCCGTATAAAGCAGGATTATCTGCATGTTGAACTGGCCAAGGAACTCATAAAGAACGACGTGTTAGTGCTGACAACCGGATGCTCCGCTATAGCCCTCGGCAAGGCAGGGCTACTTTCGCCGGAAGCTGCTCAGAAATATGCTGGACAAGGACTGGCCGAAGTCTGCGAAACGGTTGGTATCCCACCGTGTCTGCACATGGGGTCATGCGTGGACAACACTCGAATCCTAATGGCCGCCACAGCGGTTGTCCGAGACGGTGGTCTTGGAGATGACATATCCGATATCCCGGCCGTGGGGGTTGCGCCGGAATGGATGAGCGAGAAAGCTGTGTCGATTGGCCAGTATTTCGTGGCGTCGGGATGCTATGTCCTCTTTGGCGCTGGATTCCCAACCATCAATGAAGATGTCTGCACAAATTATCTCTTCAAGGACATTGAAAAAGTATATGGCGGGAAATGGGATTTTGTTGAAAAGGATCCTTATGAAATGGCGAAGAGATGCCTTGCGCACATCGACGCCAAACGTAAAGCCCTTGGAATAGACAAAGCCCGTGAGAGAGTACTCATGGATATGGCAATGAGGCGTGATATAGCCGGTTAAACGAAACTTCGGTTGAGATTGCAGGGAGGAGACCAAGTCTCCTCCCTGACTCAAAATCATTAGTATAAACGTTTCCAGAGGAGGAGATATACAGTGTCCAAGATAGTTGCAGCGAATGTCATAGCCGGCGCTCACAAAGTTTACGAGAAAACCCGTAAACGTTTCGAGCAAGCGGTGCAAAAGTATGGTCAAAAACAGGAAATAGCATTCCCTAATACTGGCTACTATCTACCTGTAATTTATGGCATTTTGGGGTTCCCAGTTAAAAACCTAGGAGACGCCGGCTTGGTTCTGGACAGATCTGAGCAATTGCTACCCCCGCTAGTTCGTGAGAAGACACATCTACCATACCTTGGTCCAGTTCTTGATGCGGGTATGGCTACCCTTTTCAATTTTGAAATTCTCGAGGCTATAAGATATTTAGAAGATCCCGATTTCTATTTGCCGGCTGAAGATCCGACTGATGATAAACTGTGGTTGGGAGCGGCGGATGACATCATCCTCAGAAAGAGGGGCGTAGAGTTCGTTGACGGAACAGCGCCGGGTTTTGCAGCGATAGTAGGTTCTGCTCCTACAAAAGAAATCGCGGCGGACATGGCTCTTGAATTACAGAAAAAGAATCTCTACGTATTTATGGCCGCGAATCACAATGGAACGTCCTTCAGCCAGCAGCTAAAGGACGCTGGAGTCCAGATCGGATGGCCGACACGATTGGTTCCTTTCGGTCCGGATATCTCGTCAGCGATATTTGCCGTCGGTTTTGCAACTAGAGCAGCGTTGAGCTTCGGCGGAATTCAGCCTGGGGATTTCAGAAAAGTGTTGATTTACAATAAGGACCGCGTTTTCGCATTCGTACTGGCTCTTGGTGATGTTTCAGACGAATGGTACGCTGCTGCTGCAGGCGCGATTAACTATGGGTTCCCAACCATAGCCGATACTCCTATTCCGCAGATTCTTCCTACCGGCGTCTGCACATACGAGCATGTTGTTTCCAATATTCCTCATAAAGACATCGTGGCCAAAGCCATTGAAGTTCGAGGCCTCAAGGTTACTGTAACGGAAGTTCCAGTTCCTGTCGCGTACGGACCCGCGTTCGAAGGTGAAAGAATTAGAGGCGACGACATTCACATGGAAGCGGGAGGTGGGAAAACCACCGGTGTTGAATTGACGGTCATGAAAGATATGAATGAGATCGAAGATGGCGAAATTGAACTAGTTGGTCCGGATCTCAAAGATATTAAGCCGGGGACTCGTTTACCAATAGGTATTTATGTGGAAGTCGCTGGGCGTAAGATGCAGTCTGACTTTGAACCAATCTTGGAACGTCAGATTCACCACCTGATCAATTACGCGCAGGGCTTAATGCATATCGGACAGCGCGATATAGCTTGGGTCCGGATCGGCAAGGGCGCAGTAGAGAAGGGATTTTCTCTGAAGCACATCGGTTCCATTCTCCACGCTAAATACCATCAGGATTTTGGGGCGGTTCTCGATAAAGTAAAAGTTACCATTTTTACTGAACAGGAAAAATGTGATGAGCTGCTCAAGAAAGCGAAGGAATCCTACGAGGTCAGAGATTCAAGGGTTCAGGGCATGAAAGATGAGGATGAAAACACCTATTTTTCATGTACTCTATGCCAGAGCTTCGCTCCTACACACGTTTGTGTGGTTACACCGGAGAGAGCAGGTCTCTGCGGCGCGTATAACTGGCTTGATTGCAAGGCGTCCAACGAGATTAACCCTACCGGGCCGAATCAACCGATTGAAAAGGGTAAGGTCCTGGACGAAAGGTTGGGACAATGGGAAGGCGTTAATGATTTTGTAAGCAAAGCGTCGCGTGGAAAAGTTGTCGGATGCAGCGCGTATTCCATAATGGAAAGTCCCATGACTTCATGTGGATGTTTTGAGTGTATTGCTGCTGTGCTTCCAGTGGCTAATGGGATCATGAGTGTTGACCGTGATTACAAGGGAATGACTCCATGTGGTATGAAGTTCACAACTCTTGCTGGTAGCGCAGGTGGCGGAAACGTCACCCCGGGCTTTGTTGGCCATAGCAAACTCTATATAGTTTCAGACAAGTTTGTGTCTGCCGAAGGTGGGATCAAACGAATGGTTTGGTTGCCCAAGAACCTCAAGGAAATGCTTAGAGACAAAATAAACGCTCAAGGTGAAAAATTGGGCATCTCCAATATGGCGGACCGAATCGCAGATGAAACCGTCGGAGTGACGGAGGACGAGATCATGCAGTTCCTCCAGGAGAAAGAGCATCCCGCGTTATCCATGGAATCGATCATCGGATAATATTTCCTTGTGAATAGTGTTTTTTTCAATTGACCCTTCTCAAGGCAGGGGGTTAATGTAGAACAACCCCCTGCTTAAATTAAGTCATCTTAGGAATCGTCACATTTCTGTCAGGGAATTTTGCCTCGAGAGGGAGGTTTTTATCGATGGCGCTTTCTGGAATTCAGATCTTCAAGATGATGCCGAAGAAAAACTGTGGAGAATGCGGCGTTCCCACGTGTCTTGCTTTCGCCATGAATCTGGCTGGTGGAAAGGCAGAACTGGCCCAGTGCCCCTACGTTTCCGATGACGCGAAGGAAAAACTGGCCTCAGCTTCTGCTCCTCCGATTAGGACGGTTCAAATCGGAGCCAATGCCGGCGCGGTAAAAGTCGGTGGTGAAACAGTACTTTATCGGCATGAAAAAACATTTAATAATCCTACCGGCTTGGGTTGTCTGATATCGACATCCGAAACGGACGACTCAGTTGACGCAAAACTTAAGGCTTTTAAAGAATTGAGATACGAGCGTGTTGGCTTGACACTTAAGCCGGAACTCGTTGCAGTGAAAGACGAAGGAGCTGCCGATCGTTTCAAGGCCATAGCGAAAAAGGCCGATGAAGCCGGCGCAGCAGTAGTCCTTATTAGTGATAATCTGGACGCGTTAAAAAGCGCACTAAGTGAAATAGGCAAAAACAAACCATTACTTTATGCTGCGACTGAGGGCAATCTTGACAGCATGTCGGATTTGGCCAAAGAATTCGATTGTCCACTGGCCGTCAAGGCGGCGAAGGTAGGACAAGTGGCCAAACTGGCAGCCAAACTCATCGCCAAAGGTCACAAAGATCTCGTTCTGTCAACTGATAATCTGAGTCTAGCTGAGCAACTCAGAGATCAAGTTATGATTAGAAGACTAGCGCTCGAAAATCTTTACCGGCCACTAGGCTTCCCAACTATCGTATTTCCATGCGCAATGGCCGATAATCCGATTGACGAGACGATAGTAGCGGGAACCTTTATATCGAAATACGCCGGGATTCAGATTCTGAGTGATCTCAAAGGAGAGGTCGTGTTCCCTCTGTTACTGCAGAGGCTAAACATCTATACGGATCCTCAGAGACCTATGACGACCGAACAGGGAATTTACCCTGTTAATAATCCTGACGAGAAGTCCCCGGTTCTTATTACTAGCAATTTCTCTCTAACCTACTTTATTGTGTCGGGAGAAATTGAAGCAAGTAGGGTACCGTCTTGGCTCCTCGTGTTGAACACGGATGGATTATCCGTGCTCACGGCATGGGCGGCTGGGAAATTTGTTGGCGACGTTATCGGGCCATTCGTCAAAAAGTGTGGGATTGAAGATAAATCCAAGCTCAAAAAGCTTGTAATACCTGGAGCAGCGGCAATTATCAGCGGTGATCTCGAAGAGGAACTACCTGATTGGGAAATCGCCATTGGCCCGCGTGAAGGGGCTCACATCCCAGCATATTTGAGGCAAAACTTCGCTTAGTCCTGCAATTTGTAGCTATATTATGAGGCCTGACCGGGAGTCGAATCTTCCGGTCAGGTTCAAAAAGACTTTAGTTAGGCTACGAAACAAGAATGTCTTTGATATTCTCGCCGGTTATGCTATTTCTATTTTTTTGAATTATAGTTCCGCCACGGAACAGGAGATAAATCAGGAGGTACTCGTTCGATGATAAAGGTGGTGGCTGAGAACATCAACATTATGTCGAAGTATACGGGCAACGCCATGCGAGAAAAGGATCCCAAACCCATACAGGAATGGGCTGTAAAGCTCACTGAACGCGGAGCGGATCTCTTGGATTTAAACCTTGGGCCAGCTCGAAAAGGTGGTCCGGAAATGATGCAGTGGCTCGTCAAGACCGTGCAGGAAGTTACAGATCTACCCCTGTTTCTGGACACCACCAACAATGACGCGGTAGAAGCCGGTCTCCAGGTTTATAAACCAGGGAAGGGACGAGCGGTTATCAATTCCATTATGGCTACTCCTGAGCGGATGGCCTTGCAGTTGCCGCTAGTGAACAAGTATGATTGTGAAATGGTCGGGCTCATGTGGGGGCCACAGGGGATTCCACGAGACGAGAACGAACGAGCGGTGTTGCTTGACACCATGATGACTCAAGCTACGGAACTTGGAATTCCTTTTGAAAAAATCTGGTTTGATCCTATTGTTGTACCCGTTTCCTCCCAACAGCAAGAACTTCAGGGCTGCACAACTTTTATGCAATGGTTGCCAGATTTAGCGCCAGGGTCACAATCAACCTGCGGGCTGTCCAATTGTTCCAACGGGTCGCCCGACGAGCTGCGTGACATTTTGAATCAGGTTTACCTCTGTATTCTTAAGAAATGCGGCATTACCTCAGCGATTCTCGACGGTTTTGATGATGTCATAGTTGATCTGGCTCATGACAAAACCATGGATTTGGAGAATCTTGTGGGCCGAGTTCTTGATGGAGAGGATGTGGATACCAGCGGAATGGGCAAAAAAGAAATCGATTACGTGAAAACAGCTAAACTGTTGCTTGGCCATTCATTGTATTCACACTCATGGTTGGAATTGTAATTTAGTTACTTAACTGATGATTAACTGAAAAAAGAAATTAGAGATAGACCGAAGGCGACATTGCAGATGTCGCCTTCGGTTTTTTCGATTCAGGGGGTTTCCGCACTTGATGAGTGATCCGTGGCAGGAACTTCTTTTATCCTAAAATTTACGCTCGAAAGAACATTTATAATTTTCTCGATTAAGACTTTAAGTTCCATACTTTGTTCGAGCGAAGTGACAAAACGCGACCCGCCGTGAAAAGATGTCTCAGTCCGTGCCGTTGCGGACGCAATCATAACCGAGAATTGCTGAACCCCCTGCGGTTGCTTTACCCATTCTATTAAGTTGTCCTCGGGCCCGCACAGTTCTTTCCATTCGTAAGTATCTTCAAGAGAACGACTCTTTGAATTGCGTCCTAGCCTGTTCTCCGGAAGATCGTCAGAACTCAATGCTTCACATTTACACGCGATCACATAAGATTCAAATTTGGCGATTTCGAATATTAGTCTGATTATTCTAATAAAATGAAAAGCCGCGTACAACAGGAAACAATAGAAGGCTACTTCTAAAAGCATGACAGGGAAATAACGAGAAAAAAACAAATGGTGGTCAGTCGACGGGACCATGAACTGAAAATTGATCAACCCGTTAAATCCCCAAATCAGGCAGCAAGCAGCAACTGGAAACAATACGTAAACCCAAAGATTAGCCGGCCTATTTTGCCTAATCGTATATCCCTCAAAGAGGCTGGCTAGGGCTTGGGTTCCGTAAGGCCCCTTAGACTGAAAACGCGACGGGGTATCTCCTGAGAGGGTTCTGAGATTTACCAACCTGCACATCTCTTCAATGATAGCTAGAAAGAAAACCATAGCCCCGTGTCCTGAAACCAAAAGTTCATGAGTCTCAGCATGGAATTCTGTTTTCCTGATTGAGATAAAACTGAAAGCGACAAAGATGTTAATCATAATAATCAAGGCCAATAAGCTCCACAAATTAACGAAGTCCGGTACTATGATAGCGATTTTCAATCCCAAACTCTGGTTTAACAATTTGGGAACGAGCAAAAGAAATTTCGCCAGCAACCAGATCAGGATCATTATGCAAATCAATTTTAGATTCGAGATCAGGGTCGTCCAAATTGTACGGCGTGTCCCAGGGGTAAACCATCTTACCAAAAATCTACCTAAAGCCGGATTTGAACTGGGCAACTCATGTGTCAAGAGATAAGATATTAGTGAATTCTTGTCTTCCAATTCCCCAAGTGTTTCTGGTCCGTGTTTTTTCCGAAAAGCTTCGGACATCCCTGAAAAAAACCATTGAAGGCCAAACAATAGCCCCGCGATTGAAGACACCAGTGAGACAAAGATTGAAAAAACCAGAGGTAACGATTTGAGAGTGCGTTCAAAGACGTCTCCTGGAATGGAAAAGGGCAAGTATGCCCAAAACAGATTAAGAAGTTCCCTCAATTTTGAAAAAGCCATTACCGATACGAAAAGACCGAGCAAAAGAAATAGAATTCCCAAAACAAGGGAACGGTTTTCCCACAACCTGGGTTTTGTGATCAAGATCGTGCTCCTGTCAGAAATTGATGACTGAGAATATCAATAAAAGCGAACCCTTTTAGTAAGGCGAACTCGGATTTGAGTGCAATTTTCATGAAGAGTTGTTAAAATCTAACTGAATTTTCAATAATTAAGCTAGCATAAAAATTAAAAAGCTACACTTAGCAAACTGAAATATGACCTACTTAAGGCTAATAACAATCCGGTTTCAATGAACAGACATCATATCAACAATCAACAAAGATCATGTTGCCGCAAACCAGGGTTTATGCTACAAATACAATACTTAGTGACCCTCGGAAACTTATTCCAAGAGACGAAAAACAATTTAGCCACACGCGAATTGAGAGGAACTCTCAGGTGACCGTAAAGCGTCTGATACTGACCGTGTTTTTAGCTTTTTTCTTGAGTGTTCTCTTCCCGCCTATTTACGCGCAAGATGAGAAACTATCGAGCAAAATCTCATTGGATAAAGACGCCCACCAGCTAATAGGGCGATGGGAAATCTTCGAAACCAAGGAACCGGGGAAACCATACCTTAGTTCCTATAAGGGGCGACCTTTTGTGAGTAGAGGAGCGAACGCGTTCACCTTGATTCTCGAATACAGCAATGATGGCACGTTTCGAAGGATAGCTAGGGTTGGGAATAACGAGACTGTTGAAGAAGGAACCTGGCGCTTATCCGGCCATGAGTTGCGTCACAAAAGAAAGGGAGCGATCGAAGAAGAAATAATGTATATAAGATTCGACGGAAAAGATAGGTACATTTCAACAGAGGTTTTCGAAGAAACATCCGATCCCGGCCTGTTCGCTAAATTCCGACGGTCAAGCTAGACCAGGACCAATAGAAGGCTCTCCTTTACTAAAAAAATCATCCCTGAAGACAAGTTTTTACGATCTGTCAGAAAAATTGACAGCAAACTCGAACAAAGTTGGCCATGTGGAGCGCTTTCACATACTAAATCCTCATAACTTATTAATTTTGCGGGAACATTTCTTGTTGGCACGCCCGTTGCTTTTGAGAACGTGAGAACGTAGAAGGTGACGGCTATGCCAAGCATATTTACTATCCTTATCGCTGATCGCAACAAGAACGTTAGAGAATACTTACGCCGAGAATTTACGGCAGACGGCTATGCGGTTAAGCTTGCAAGGGATGGTAGGGAGATGATTTCTTTGATTTTGGAGGATCCTCCACCGGATCTCTTAATCTGTGACCTGGAAGTTCCATTTTCAAATGGGCCTGACAGTTTGGAAAAAATGGAGGATGTCCGTCCTCTATTACCCATAGTTATTTATACCTTTCTGACGGAACACGCCAATCATAAGGCGGTCAAGAAAGCCGCTGCGTTTCTGGAGAAACGTGGAAACGACATTGATTCGCTGAAAGACACTGTTGCCACTGTGTTGGAAAACTATTACCCGTCAAGATTTGTACCCAAGCGTGCCTCAATAGAATCTACCGTCATGAATAGCTAGTTCCTAATCTGAATTGCTGCCATATTTTGGGAACGTCAAATCCTCATGGAATCATCCCTTGTTTGTCTCTTATTCATGATTAATAATAATCTAGCCTGATAAATGGCCCTATGTTGTCACAAATTGTTCAAATTTTGATCAAGGACTACATCTATGAACCCCATCAATGTCGAAGTCGTAATTCCAACACTCACAGCCTTAAGTTTTGAATGCAAAGCTTGCTCTCTGGTTACTCATCAGCTTAAAGTCCACGGGGAATATATTCAGGATTGTAACGATGATTATCCGAAAGAATGGAAAGAGGAAAACGCCAAGCTATTTGATTGTATAAAATACCTCAAAGAAATTTATAAGCATCGTATTCATTTTAGAATTATTGACGCGCAATCACCCGTAGGTCTTTGGAAACAAATCATACACCGGCCTTCAAAACTTCCAGCATTCATAATTAATAAAAAAGACATTTGTGTAGGGTGGGAAATGGATCGCCTCGAGTTGTTAATTGATGAACGCATAAAGGAGGATCTAAATTTTACAAAATGATTTCCGGACGAGTTCAAAGCCTAATTAGTGGGAAACAAAAAAGCCGGAGCCACATTGAAGGCCCCGACTTGTAACCACCACAATATGTTTATGTTATTTCACGAAAAGGTGGTCCACCATTTTGTTGAGCATATCAGGCCCTTTAACCTCTGTGTCAAATAATGGGACTACGGCCCTAACCCTGTCATCAAAGATCTTCCAAATTTCCTCCATGTGTTCTTCTTGCATTTTGACCCGGTTTTTTACAAATTCCGCAGAATCGGCACAGAGTTGCTCCTTTGGAATTAATCCATTCACGACGACCCCGCCAACTGGAATTCCGAATTCGTAAAACCAATTGATGAATCGAGTTATAACTGCAATGGGCAAACTTTCAGGAAGAGTCACAAAGAAGAATGCGGTAAGAGCGTCATCGGTAAGAAGTTCCTTAGCATGGGCCATACGATCCTTGAAATTGAGCAGGTAATCAAGTAAAGGATCTTTCTCCTTTTTTTTAGAAAACGACAATAGTTCTCTTAATGACTTTGCTTCTTCCCGGCTCTTGAGCATTTTGTCAACCCAAAGGCCATAAACCTTAGACATTCCGAGCAGTCGTCGGGCGTTCGCTGTTGGCGCGGTATCGAAAACATAAAAGTCGTACTCATCCTTAAACATGAGGTCTATCATGTTCTCAAACATTGCAGATTCCTCAAAAGCGGGATTCATGGTAGCTGATTCAATAAAATCCTCCGCCTTTGTTGTAATATCCGCAAACTTAAGGAACCAGTTTATTTTCTCCCGTATTTCTTTCTTGGACCTCTCGATGGTATCTCTTGTGTCAATCTCGAATGCGTGACAATTTTCTTCGTCACAAACAACAACTGGACGACCAAAAACATTTTGTCCAAAAAGGTTCGAAAGGCTATGCACTGGATTGGTAGAAGCAAGCAAGGTTTTGCGACCCTGTTTTGCAGACCAAAGAGCTGCTGCCCCAGCCATGACCGTTTTCCCGACTCCGCCTTTGCCGCCAAAAAAGATATACTTGAGACGGGGATTTTCATGGAAATACTTATACATACTCGTAACGACTTGATTCACGGTTTCACCCCCTGTCCCTTAAAAATCGCCGAACATGGCTTTGGCCAATTTTTCGATCATGGGTAAGCCTGTCACGTCACGTTCCATTTCGGGAACAGACGCTAGGATCTCGTTTCCAAAATCATTTTTGATAACTTCCAAATAATGTTCCTGCATTAAGAATCTGTTTTTCAAGTATTCTGGTATATTTTCAGATTTGAGTTCACTCGGTAAAACCCTATTGATGATGTAACCGCTTAACGGAACATCAAACTTTGCGAACAACGCAGCGGCCTTTTGAGTGTCCTTTATTATCATGTCTTCAGCAGTTAAAACAAAGAAGAAAGCAGTTTTGGCCTTATCGGTCAATATACTCGATGATTTGTTGATTCTCTCCTTAATGTACAGGAGTTCATTTAAAATAGCGTCTTCATCAAGTTCCTTTTCTCTCTGCATCACAGCCGCTACTTGGTCATACTCCCGCATCTGTTCACGCAACTTTGTAATTTTATCAATCCATGCGTCATAGACGGAGGCCATGCTAAGGTAATAAAGAGCATGTCCGAGAGGCACGAGATCGTAAATATAGTAATCGTACCCACCTCTCACAACGATATCCACAACTTCATCAAAAATAGCGCTTTCTTCCATCGCAGGTTCTGCAGCGGCAGCCTGAATGTAACTCTCAATCTCTTCCGGTATCTTGTCCATACCGTACATGTCGAGGATTTTTTGTCTGACTTCCTGCTGATATGCTTTCACTCTTTTGTCTGCGTCAATCTCCTGTGCATAAAGGTTCGGGATAATCTCCGTTGGCCCTTTCCCAAATATATCCTTCTGAAATATGTCAGTGAGGGAGGCCTGAGGATCGACGGAAAATACTAGAACCTTCTTTCCCTTTTTCGCTAAATAGTACGAAGTAGCGGCCGAGAAAGTCGTTTTTCCCAGGCCGCCCTTACCTCCAAACATGATGTATCGTCTATCCGGATATTGCTCAAAAATCTTTGTTAACGACATTAGGCTTGCCCCTAAAAATTTTCTGTGTTTGACACACGTTTTCCAAATAATGACGAGAAATTAAAGTCTAACAAGATGTTTCTCGTCAGCTATGTTTCTTTTACGCCAAACCGTCGGTCAAATCCTTTTCTCTGAGCATGCGTCGTTTCCATGTAGAGATCTGAGGCACAACGTAAGGGAGAAGACGCAATGAGTAGTAAGGCGGAAGAATCGGAACTCCTAACATGTCGCCCATAGTTATCAGAATAAACAAATGTTCCATACTCGCGCGAGTCTTCAATGCGAATCTGGCCGAATCATGCGCGGCGACACCGTATACAAATTCCTTAACTGATTGAAAAAAACCGCCTTTTTTCTTTTCTTTTTCTGCCATGAGAAATACTCCAAGATTAATTAAAAAAGAGGCGAACCGCATCCATACGGCCGCCCCCGGTAGATCTGTATACTATGCCCCGGATGGCGCCGCCTGTCCACGCATTGTTCGAAAACGGCGGAAAGCTTTGAAGCCTTCTATTGCCAGGATAAGAGCCGCTATCACTAAGAAAATACCTGTCAATCCCATGAGCGTATTCCCGATCAAAGCTTCACCTTTAAGCGCTCCACCCAGAACCTTTACAATTAACAAGTTGTATGAAGTATAAAGCAGAGCCGCTATGGTGGTCACAAACATGAAAAACATGGGAATCATAGCCCACGCCGCAGGCTTCCCCTCTGAAATAAGCCAAGCTGAAACGAGCATAAGAGCCAGAGAAGCCATAAGCTGATTAGCGCCTCCGAAAAGTACCCAAAGATATTGCCACCAACCTGTTATGACCAATATCATACCTAGCGCGCTGGCTACCAAGGTCCCCACGTGAACATTTTTGAATATGGGGCTTATGTCACTCAGAAGCTCGGCAGTTGCGACTCTCATGAATCTAACTACCAACTGCATAATAGTGATTGCCAACACTATCATCATGACAGAACCGTATGACTTGCCATAATCTAGTGGCAGTCCGACCGCGTTCAGGAATTTTCCAACACCGGCGGCGAATACTCCTCCGGGCCCTTTAACCAAAGCCGCAGCGTATTCAGATGATGATGAGTAAATGGTGCCGGCTATAATAAGAGCGAACAAGGCCAACATCATTTCTAAAAACATGATTCCTGCCCCAACAGGCCTAGCGTCCATTTCACTTTCGAGCTGTCTCGCTGTTCCTGAACTACATACAATGCTATGCCAACCGGAAACAGCGCCGCAAGCAATAGTTACGAACATGATAGGCCAAATAGGACCGATTGGGATCTCAAAACTCGTGAAAGCGGGTAATGTGAACTCCGGGTGTGTAATGAAAATCCCTATGATTCCAAAAAACAATCCCAGAAAAACTATGTAGGCCGCCACGTAATTGATTGGTAACGAGAACCGCCATATTGGAAGGACAGACGCAAAATAACAGAAGACAAAGGCTGCAATTGCCCACAACCATCTGCTGTTGGAGAGAGCATCACCGAGAATCTGATTGGAAGGCGCCAGTGTCCCTAAAAAGATTCCAGCCATCGCAATAACAACAGTGATTACGGTAGTAACAATTATATCGACTTTCCAGCGATAGATCATTTGGCCGGCCAACACTCCAGCGATAGTCAAAAACAACCACGCCATTGGTGCCCCTTTCAAAGCTACGGCCGTGTTGACCACAACGGCGCCAAACGCTCCCACTATCAAAAGAAGATAGAAATAAATAAAGGACAGAAGAATTATGCGGGCTCGAGGAGAAATAAGCCTGTGGCTCAATCCGCCAAACGAAGCGCCGTCGTTTCGCATCGCGATCATAGCGCTGGAGTAGTCATGGACCCAACCGATAAAGAATGTGCCGGCCAAGATCCACACCATGGCTGGAAGCCAACCCCACTGAATGGCGATTATCGGCCCAATTATCGGGCCGGCGCCTGCAATTGACTTGAATTGATAACCGTACAGAATGTTCCTGCTGGTTGGCATGAATTCCACGCCATCCATATACATCTTAGCAGGAGTCATTCTCTTCGGGTCAGCTTGTATGACCTTAGAGTCTATGTATTTGGCATAAACCCGATAGCCAATAACGGCCACCACTAATCCTATGATCAATACATAAATCGCGTTCATGACAGGCCCCCATGCTCCTTTAGCGGATCAGCTTAGTTTTCTCGAGATCATATTCCAAAAAATCTCGAGGCAATTGAATTTAGCAAACATCGTTTGACAGCAGAACAACGAGCTTGACAAAAAATTCGTTGTCCAATCAGCTAACCTGATGAAAGTTAAGAATGGAGAAATTCAAACAAGCCGTTAAATTTTTCAAGACATTTTTCGAAACCCTACAAATTGACCATATTAGATGCTAAATTATAGTGTCAAGAAATATTTTTGTCGATACAGCTTTAAACTAAGCGCGTAGTTGAAAGACACCGTAAAAAAGGAAACCTGCCCAATTCCTGTTGATAAATCTAGGAATGAAAGATCTGGTCTGCTCAATAAAAAAATCATCGCAAAGTCGTTGTTTAGGAATGTAAATAATTTTATTAAAATGAGACCGTAGTTTATATTTTTAACGCCACCTAAGCACTTGTTTGTCGAACAAGCTGAAGAACTTGCCAAAACACTGACTAAGACCGTAGAAATGTTGAAATCTCGAGAAAAATGACAACTTGGACTCCAAATCACATGCTGCTATGGATGTAGATATGTACTGTTTCTTGTCTAACCAAATGTCTAGTTTGAGCCAAACGGTGGTTCAATTGTCTTAAGTCTTACGTTTCAACACATACTTTTCAACCAAGTGATCCGGATAGTAAGATTCCTTGGCTTTTTTCAAACCTTCAAGCCCTAGATCTTGTTCTCGATTAATATATTTTACGTCGGACCATGAGCGCATAGCGAACATCTGATTTATAGCAGTGTACAATCCGGGTATTTCAGGGTTTGCCTTTTCTATGTGAATCACAGCAGTCTCTGGATTTAACAGCTCTCCAAAGGAAAAAGCTTCTACCTTTCCATTTATTAAAATCGCTCCACCTTTGAACCCCAACACCCGATAATTTTTAAGAGCTTCGTAAACGGCTTGATCTTCGTGAAGGAGATCGGGACTATCTGCACAATCTTTGATTTCACACCAGTCTTCTTGAAGTTGAAGAACCTCGTCGATCAAACTTATATCCAAATACCGGTATTCAAAGTTCCAGCTCTTTTTGAATCTGTTCAAGTGATTCTTTTTCCTGTGATATTTGTTTCCTCTTAGCTGCATCAGGTCATCAGACAAATAAACGTAATCAGAGTTGTCACGATCATACGCGACCTGGAATTCAGAAGTGTCAACAAACTTATCGATCGCATCCGACAATACTCGACATATCAATGAGCGGCCGGAAAATTCCAGGAGTAACTCACTCAAGAGCTTAAGTGCGGAGCGTTTATCCCCCAAACCTGAGGGGAAAAGACCGAAAGGCTCTCCATCCAGGGGATTCATAATTATCAGAAGGCAACCATGAGCCGTCGTCCAAGTCGGATGGTATTTCCTTCGCCACATAAAAAGATTGGTGAATGTATATTCAGAGGCTCTAGGAGGATCGGCCCTGAGAATCTCGTCAAAGATAACTTTGTCTTCTAAAATTAGTGCCTTGAGGTTTTGCATATGTTGCCCCTAGTCATGACTCATCCGTTGTAGCCATGCCCCAAAACTTGAAAAAAAGGTTATAATCATTATAATAGGAAAAAGTTACCCTATAACCTCTTAACATTATAGTAGAAGGGATGCTCGGCATGAATGAATCAGAAATAAAGGAATTAATTTTAGAACGGGCCCAGAACAGAAAAATGTCTTGCCAAGATGCCTTCAAGATCTCGGAAGAATTCGGTATTTCCAGAAAGAAAATAGGTCAGTTTCTAAATGAGTTGGAGATTAAAATTCATTCCTGCCAACTTGGATGCTTCAAGTAACCCAGCATTATTTTTTTTCCGCAACCGGATCAAAAATGTAAATTGTTTCATCCTGGCGGACCATCCCGAGTTTACGCTTGGCCACCTTTTCAACAGTCTTAGTGTCAGAGCGTAACTTAGAGACTTTTTGTTCAAGCGCTCCTATCTCGTGTTCCAATTCAGAATTTTCTTCTGTGAGAGCGGCTATCTTTAATTGAAGCGCGTTCTTTTGAATGTCACCCTGCTCCTGTAGATAGAGGATGCTCACCAAAACGATTGCGATAATGACTCCAATTTTTAGGAAGCGCATGTTGTTTAGAAAACCTTAATATTTCAAAAAGGCTAAAAGTAAACCTACATATTATATTGTACTCTTAACGGACTGACATAATTGCTACAAACTATATCTTATACTAAGATGAGTATCAACATAAAAACAAATAAAACCAGGATCACTCGATATTTAGGCTAAGCGAATTCCCAATTGACCTATTAAATTCTCCACTTGGTTGATCTCCTCTCCAGGGAGTGCGCTCAGTAAACCATAAAGTCCGCCTTGTGGCGCTGTCCATTCACTGCCGAGCGCGCTGAATAAAAATTGAACCGGAGGCCCGGCAAATTCTAACTTCCCGCCTGGACCAAGAAAAAAGATCATATCCGCAGAACTGATTTCACGAGCTCGATTGGTCATCTCGATTATTGTGAGATCCAATTTGCCTTTAAGATCTCGAACCAGATCGCGGGCATCGTTGCGGGAAACATTGTCGAGCATGGAAAATGCTTCGTCCAAAATCAATATCTTGTTTCCAATGGCCAAAGCTCCGGCGAGGGCCAGTTTTTGCCTTTCTCCGCCGGATAGCGTATGTGTGAGCCTGTTTTCGAATCCGGTAAGCCCTGTCCATCTAAGTACTGTTTCGACACGTTTTCGCATTTCGGACTGGGACACGCGCAGATTCTCCATACCGAAACAAATATCATCCAGGACAGTTATTCCAACAATTGAACTGGATGAATTCCCACACAGGAACCCGATTTGATCTGTTAGACTCCGTCGTGAGTCAGTGAAGGAAACGGAACCTCTCTGAGGATTCAGAAGCCCCTTGATTAATTTTGCTAAAGTCGTCTTGCCTGATGCGTCGGGCCCTGTTATGACAGTCCACGAAAAATACGCAATTCTAAAGTCCAGATTAGATATAACCCACTTATCCGGAGAATAACGGAAAGAAATGTTATCTATGTGAATCATTGATCTGCGTGAATGTTCATTAAGAATAATCGTCTCTAAGCTAAAGCAAAAAGCCGAGAGTCTTTCTCGGCTTTTTCCAAACTGAACATTTTGATCTCGGGTGATCAATCAGTTATGATTTTGTCTTTGATTTTATTTTATCCAGAAGTTTATCTTTCAGACTCTTGGCCTTGGAGATACCCTTGCCCTTGGATGATGTCTCGCTGATTTCTTTGGGCTTCTTATCAACCAGTTCGATGACGGAAACAGAAGCCCCATCACCTGCACGATATCCCTTTTTAATAATCCGCGTGTAGCCGCCTTCACGAGCTGCATATCGAGGAGCTATGTCGTTAAATAAAGTCCTGGTGACTTCCTCAGATCTGATTACACTCAGAGCCTGACGTCTAGCGTGAAGATCTCCACGTTTTCCAAGGGTTATCATCTTCTCGGCTAAACTACGAAGCGCTTTGGCTCTAGCGTCTGTGGTAACAATAGATTCGTGCTCAAGAAGAGATGTCACCATGTTTCGGAGCATCGCGACGCGGTGGGAAGTATTCATGCCTAATTTGTAACGGGCTTTTCGATGTCTCATAGAAATTGTCTCCAAATCAATCGCCTATGGCGTTTTCTCTTTCTTTCCTCATGCTATCTAGTTCTTCCCTGGGTGGAAAGTTGGATATCATCATCCCAAGGTGTAGGCCCATATCAGATAGAATCTCTTTTATTTCATTCAGGGATTTTCGTCCAAAATTCTTAGTCTTAAGCATTTCTTGTTCCGTTTTTTGAACAAGCTCACCAATATATCGTATGTCCGCATTCTTAAGACAATTAGCCGATCTGACACTCAACTCAAGCTCTGCGACACTTCGGTTAAGATTTTCATTGACCTGTGGCTCAGGTAACGGTTTGTCATCTTGGATAATGGGTTCTTCGATTTCCGGACTCGAAAGAAAGACCTTGAATTGTTCCCGAAGTATCGAAGACGCCCTATGCAAAGCATCTCTAGGACTGACAGCGCCATTAGTCCATATTTCCATGGTCAATTTATCGTAGTCAGTTCTCTGGCCGACTCGAGTATCCGTAACCTTATAGCTCACTTTCCGAATAGGTGAGAAGACCGCATCCAAGGCGAGAGTGCCTATAACATCATCGCTTTCCTCAGCGGGTGAATAACCTTTGCCCCAATCTGCAGTAAGTTCCACTGATAAGCGGCCTTCCTTGGACAAGGTTGCCAGAACATGGTCTGGGTTGATTATTTCAACCGCGTGAGAAGTCTTTATTCCACCAGCCAGAACGTCTCGTTCACCGACAGCTTCAAGTTTCATAATTTCCGGTCCATCTGTATACAACTTGAGACGGACCTGTTTCAGATTGAGCAGCAAATCGGTCACATCTTCTTTTACACCAGGTATTGTAGAAAACTCATGCAAGACGCCGTCGATCTTGGCTTTTGTTATCGCTGCTCCGGGCAAAGAAGACAATAAAACTCTCCTCAATGAGTTGCCCAGAGTAATTCCGAACCCTCTTTCGAGAGGTCCGATAACGTATTTACCATATTCTTTTGTTTCATCCCCATCGACCTCTAATCGTGCAGGATCAAGGTTAGTCCAGGGGCGGGTCATCAGGGTTTGCCCTGTATCACTCATGGCTTTCCTCTCGTAATCTGCGCAGTCGCTGATCTGAGCCTTAATCAGGCGTTGTTTTTTATTAACAAATCAACACATTGCAGAGTAAAAAGCCGTTTCCGTGCGCCATATTTCCGGGCAAACGGCGTATCCTTTCGCGCTCCATGTGTTGTAATAGTCACACGAACTTCTATTTGGAATAAAACTCGACGATAAGTTGTTCCCTGATCGTCGGAGGCAATTCCTCCCGTGTCGGGACACCTTTAATTGTTCCCTTGCAGTTTTCGACGTCCACTTCTAACCAAGCGGGAACGGGCCTACGTCCGACGGCGGACATAGAGTCTTCTATCGATCTGAGTTTCTTGCTTTTTTCTTTAACTTCCAGGACCATTCCAGGTTTGGTTAGAAAAGACGGTATATCCACTTTTCTACCATTCACCAGAAAATGCCCATGATTGATAAGCTGTCGGGCTTCCGATCTAGACGAAGCGAACCCCATCCTGAATACAATGTTATCCAACCGAGATTCAAGCAAGAGCAACAGATTTTCTCCGGTCACACCTCGACGCTGTTCAGCCAAGTGAGCATAATTCCGGAATTGTTTCTCAAGAAGCCCGTAGATACGTCGCACCTTTTGTTTTTCACGGAGCTGCACTCCGTAATCGGTATACTTCACTCGCCCCTGACCGTGTTGGCCAGGAGGATAACTGCGTCTCTCAACAGAACACTTGTCTGAATAACACCGGTCTCCTTTGAGAAACAACTTGGTTGTTTCACGCCGGCAGAATCTGCAAACTGAATCTCGATAACGCGCCAAGCTAAGACTCCTTTATCAAAAGCAGAAATCCCTACACAGCCACACTAGACACGTCTTCTCTTGGGTGGTCTACAGCCATTGTGTGGTATAGGTGTAACATCTTTTATCAAAGTGATTTGAAAACCCGCTGCCTGGAGGGATCGCAATGCCGCTTCTCGACCGGCCCCCGGTCCATTTATCAACACCTCGACATGCCTCATGCCATTTTCCATTGCCTTACGGGCTGCGTCTTCTGCGGCCAACTGCGCCGCGAATGGTGTGGATTTTCTGGAACCCTTAAATCCCTGTGTTCCGGCGGAAGACCACGCCACTACATTCCCTTGAGGATCTGTAATTGTAACTATGGTGTTATTGAAAGTCGATTGTATGTGAGCGACCCCTCTGGGAACATTTCGCCGCTCTTTCTTTTTTCTAACTATCCGCCTTCTCGGCATTAATCTCTCCGTTACGGACCAATTATCAATAATTGATAAAATTGGCGTTGTTCATTGATCGGATTCATATTCACCGATCATATTTGTACCAAGTAAGTCCTGTGAAGAACATGAACTTAGAAAAATAGCCTATTTCTTTTTACCGATCTGCATTTTCCGGGGTCCTTTTCGAGTTCTCGCGTTGGTATGAGTTCGCTGCCCTCTGACAGGCAATCCTCTCCGGTGACGAAGCCCTCTATAACAGCCAAGGTCCATAAGCCTCTTGATGTTCATGCTCACTTCGCGACGTAAATCACCCTCGACCTTGTACGAGCGATCAATAGCCTCGCGAATTTTCGCAACATCAACCTCAGTCAATTTATCCGAGTTCATGCCCGGATCGAGCCCCGATTCTTCCAGAATCTTCAGAGCCGTAACTCTTCCAATTCCATAAATGTAGGTCAGAGCAATTTCCATACGTTTGTTTTTGGGAAGGTCGATCCCAGCAATTCGCGCCACGATATTCCTCCAGGCGTTAACAACAAACAGTCACAGAGATTAACCCTGTCGCTGCTTGTGTTTTGGGTTTTCGCAGATGACTCTTACTATACCCTTACGTTTGATTATCTTGCATTTGTCACAGATACGTTTTACCGATGCCCTCACTTTCATGAGCGCCTCCTTGTTTCTTCGAGCGAAAAGGCCATTTATGCTATTGCCTGCTCTATCCGACCGAAAATTTGTTCGATGGGTCCCAAACCCTCAACTTTTCTCAAGAGACTCTTTGCTTCGTAATACTGAATGAGAGGGGCTGTCTGATTGTTGTAGACGCCCAATCTTTCCCGTATTGTCTTTTCATTATCGTCATTTCTCTGGTAAAGTTCGGAACCGCAAGCATCACAAATGCCATCTTTTTTGGATGGATTAAACATCACGTGAAACATAGCGCCACAAGCGGAGTTCCGGCATGTGCGTCTTCCAGAGAGTCTTTTGACCAATTCCTCATCGGGAACATCGACTAATACCGCATGGGAAATGGCCTTTCCTTGATTTTCAAGGATCTTATCGAGGGCCTTGGCCTGAGCAAGCGTTCTGGGGAATCCATCGAGCATGTAACCTTTGTCGAGGTCCGGTTTCGCAAGTCTTTCTTCCACAACACCGATTACGACGTCATCCGGCACAAGTTCTCCCTTGTCCATAAAAGTCTTGGTTTTTAAACCCATGGGGGTGCCTTCTTTAAGGGCTGCTCTGAAGATATCACCGGTAGATATCTGAGGAATGCCAAGTTTGTCGACTAACATCTTAGCTTGAGTTCCTTTTCCAGAACCAGGTCCTCCCAACAATATGATCCTCATGTTTCCCTCCTTGAGTTACAAAACTTTTTCAGCGTCTTCCCTTTATTCGCCCTGTACGAATGAAACCTTCATAATGCCTTTGAATCAAATGGGTTTCTATCTGAGACAGGGTATCAAGCGCTACCCCTACAACAATTAACAAAGAGGTTCCACCGAAATAGAAGGGGGCATTGAACCGGCTAATGAGTATAGAAGGCAGAACACACACTACCGATATGTAAATTGCGCCCCCTAATGTAATCCTTGTTAAGACCCTATCAATGTACTGAGCTGTCCTTTTACCCGGCCTAATTCCGGGGATATATCCACCGTATTTTTTCATGTTCTCGGCGACATCAACCGGATTAAAGGTGACCGCAGTGTAAAAATAGCAAAAGAAAACAATTAAACCTACGTAGAATAATTCATAGACTACTGTGCCAGGACGTAGCCAATTCGTTACTGAGGTTACAATCGGGATATTTAAGAATTGAGCTACAGTAGCAGGAAAAATTATCAAAGACGACGCGAATATAGGAGGTATAACTCCGGCTGTATTAACCTTCAGGGGAAGGTGGGTGGTTTGACCACCATAAATTCGTCTACCGACAACTCGTTTAGCGTATTGAACCGGTATGCGCCGCTGTCCTCTTTCCATAAAGACAATTGTTGCTATTACTGCGATCATGATCGCTATTAACAAAAGCAAAACAAGAAAACCAAGGTCTCCGGTTTGGACCAGTTGAATCGTGCTACCTAAAGCCGAAGGCATTCGAGCTACAATACCTGCAAAAATTATAAGTGAAATACCGTTCCCTATTCCTCGCTCGGTAATTTGTTCGCCTATCCACATTATAAAAGCGGTTCCGGCAGTCAACGTAACCATAGACAATAGGACAAAAGCCGGCTTAGACATGTAAACAAGGTTCTCTGTCTGGGCTAGCCCGATACTTATACCCATACTTTGAACGAGAGATAAAACAACCGTTCCATAACGAGTGTACTGGGTAATTTTCTTTCTACCTGCTTCACCCTCTTTTGAAAGGCGTTCCAGGTGCGGCACTACGACGGTGAGGAGTTGCAAAATAATGGACGCGCTAATATATGGCATGATACCTAATGAAAATACCGAAAAGTTTTCCAGCGCTCCACCTGTAAACATGTCGATAACACCAAAAAGCGTCTCTTGGTAACGGCTGAAAAAATCCTTCAACGCTGCTGTGTTAATTCCCGGGGTTGGAACGTGAACGCCCAATCGATAAACAAGAAGCATGACGAGCGTAAAAAACACCCTACGCTTCAATTCCGGAATCTTGGCTATGTTAGCGATGGAACCTATCAAGAAAGGTCTCCTACATGTACCGCGTGTAATCCGCTCTTGTGAGATGCAAAATTAAAAGAGAAGTCTCCATGCAGCCTGTTACTCAATGACACCACCTGCATCTTGAATCTTCTTGCGAGCGTTCTCGCTTACCGCTTCCAAACGTATTACGTAGGCTGCAGAAACTTCGCCGTCGGAAAGCAGCTTCACCGGACCGACTCTCTTTACCAGCTTATTCTCGCGCAATAGTGCGCTTGTGATTGGCTCTGACGGCTTCAACTTAGAAATTGTTTCAAGAGAAACAATATTGTATTCCGTTCGAAAGACATTATTGAAACCCTTTTTGGGCAGACGTCTTTGCAAAGGCATCTGTCCGCCTTCAAAGCCTCTTCCTACTTTTCCACCCGAACGAGACTTCTGGCCTTTGTGTCCCTTGCCGCAAGTCTTACCGAGACCGGATGATTCTCCTCGACCAACTCGCTTGCGTTTGCCCGCTCTGTCTGGTCGCGCTAGGTTTGACAAATCCATGATCAGCTCCGTTTTTGACCGAGTTTCGGCTAATTATCAATTTTCTCCACATCAACAAGGTGTCCTACCTTACCGGCCATACCTCGAATAGCGGGAGTGTCTTCCAAAACTCGGGAAGAATTGATCCTAGTTAAACCCAATCCACGAATCGTTTCTCTCTGACTCTTGGTCGCCTTAATTTTGCTCTTTTTGAGGGTCACTTTAAGCATTGCCTAAGTTTTCCTCTCCTCTTTCGTTTTCGTCTTCTGTCTGGCCTACCTTGCCAAGCCTCTTAGCTATTTGAAGAGGTGTCCTGAGGCCTTTTAGACCATCAAACGTAGCTTTGACAACATTATGGGGGTTCCTGGTGCCTATACACTTCGTCAAAATGTCGCGGATTCCCACAGCTTCCATCACGGCCCTAACTGCGCCCCCAGCGATAACGCCGGTTCCGGAACCGGCTGGTTTAAGCAAGACCTTTGCCGCTCCGTATTCCCCAATAATTTCATGAGGCACAGTGCCGTTTACTATTGGTACTTCAATCATATACGCTTTGGCTCGCTCAACGCCTTTACGAATAGCCTCGGGAACTTCATTCGCTTTGCCCAAGCCGAAGCCTACACGGCCCTGACCGTCGCCAACGACGACCACAGCGCTAAAAGAAAATCTTCTTCCGCCTTTAACGACTTTGGCGACGCGACTTAAATGGACCACTCGGTCCTTAAGTTCGCCTTCGGTAGACATTTGTGATCTACTCAGCAACGGGCGATTCCTCCTTCAATCAGAATTAAAACTCTAATCCAGCTTCTCTAGCGCCATCAGCTAAGGCCTTTACCTTGCCATGATATAGGTATGGGCCTCTGTCGAAAACGACCTTACTTATATTCAACGCTAACGCTCTAGCCGCGATCCGTTTTCCAACCTCTCTGGCAAGATCCTTATTGAAAGGCTGGCCCGCTTGACGTCTGAAGCCTTTGTCCAATGTAGACGATTGAACTAGTGTGATTCCAGCCTCGTCATCTACAATCTGTGCAAAGATATTCCGATTAGATCGAAAAACCGTCAGACGGCGTCTTTCAATACCACCTGTTATCTTGAAACGCACACGTCGCGTTCTCTTTTTTCTAGACTCTATTTTTTCCGAATTCTTGCTCATTTCGGATCCTTCTTCACTCGATAGATAGCTTAAACAGCCTACTTGGAGCCCGCTTTTCCAACTTTTCGTCTAATCTGTTCGCCAACGTATCTGATACCTTTGCCTCTATATGGCTCAGGTTTTCGGACTCGGCGAATTTTTGCGGCCATTTCTCCAACCTGTTGTTTGTCAATGCCTCGGACATGAACGGTGGTGTTCTTTTCCACTTCAATGGTAAGACCTTCGGGGATCGGAAGGACTACGGGATTGGAATACCCAACATTCAAAGTCAGATTCTGCTGGTTAGCTTCGGCCCTATAGCCGACTCCGACGATTTCTAACGATTTGGCGAATCCGGATGTAACACCGGTCACCATATTGTTTATGAGGCTTCGAAACAAGCCGTGCATGGCTCTAGATCTTCGGTCCTCTCCCAAAGCCCTCACGCGAATCACGGAATCCTCTACATCCAAACCCACCAGATCTAAAAGATTCAACTGTAGTGAGCCTTTTGGACCTTCAACACTGACAACTGCGACGTCAAATGTCACTTTAACGGCATCAGGAATGGGTATTGGGGCTTTGCCTATTCTAGACATTACTTTCGCTCCTATGAAACATACGGGCTACCAGACGCTGCAGAGCACTTCGCCGCCAATTCCTCTGTGCCGAGCTTCCTTGTCCGTCATTATTCCCTGCGACGTAGAAAGGATAAAGATTCCAACGCCTCCATGACTTTTCAGGTTATGGTCCCTGTTGACGTAGACTCGTCTGCCCGGAGTGGAGGTTCTGGATAAGCCCTCAATAGTGCATTGAGTTTCGTCATCAAACCTCAAGGTCAATTTCAAAACACCCTGTTTATTCTTAGCTGACCGTATGACCTTATATTTCTTAATGTACCCTTCCTCTTTCAGGATTTGAACTATCCCAATTTTGAGATTGGAGGCAGGGATGGTTACTTGATCCTTCCTCGCTTGCCGAGCGTTCCGGATTCGAGTCAGCATGTCAGCTATTGGATCGGTCATACTCATGACAATAATCTCCCTACCAGCTCGATTTGATCATGCCGGGGATGTTACCCCTAAGGGCCTGTTCTCTTAAGCATATACGACACATGTGAAATTTTTGATAATATGCTCGCGGTCGTCCACATATCTGGCAACGATTATATGCCCTCACTGAAAATTTCTGAGGCCTGCCGGCCTTTACTATCATCGATAACTTTGCCACGTTTCCTCCTTGTAAGGAGACTTTTTCTATTTCCTAAAAGGCATTCCTAGGTGCTCAAGCAGCCGTTTGGCTTCCTCGTCTGTTTTGGCTGAAGTCACTAGGGTTATGTTCATGCCACGACTTTTTTCGATTTTGTCATAATTTATTTCCGGAAAAATTATCTGTTCCTTGATTCCCATCGAAAAATTTCCTCGTCCATCAAAGCCCTTGGGATTAACGCCCCTAAAGTCTCTAACTCGAGGCAGCGCGACGTTAATCAATTTGTCGAGGAAGTGAAACATATTGTCCCTTCTCAGGGTCACCTTGCAGCCGATGGTCATACCTTCACGAAGCTTGAATGTGGCTATTGATTTTCGCGCCTTACGCATTACCGGCAACTGGCCGGATATAGCCGACAGTTCTTGTTGAGCGCTTTCCAGAGCCTTCGCATTTTGTATGGCTTCGCCGAGGCCCATATTAATCACGATCTTATTAAGAACGGGAACCTGCATGGCGTTCTTATATTTGAACTGCTCTCTCAAAGCAGAAACAACCGATTTGAAGTAATATTCTTTGAGTCGGGACGGCATCAGAAAATTCCTTCTAGTTTTCCAACTGTTCTGAGCATTTTTTACAGTACCGAGCGCGTTTGGTCTCGACTACCCGTATGCCGACACGAGTTGGTTTAGAACACTTAGGGCATACTAGCATCAGCTTCGACAATTTAATTGGAGCCTCTTTCTCTACGATTCCACCTTGCTGTCCAGCTTTACCGCCAGGCTTTGTATGCCTTTTTATCATGTTGATTCTTTCGACAAGAGCGGTGTCTTTTTCCTTAAAAATCTTGAGAACTCGTCCTTCACGACCCGCGTTTTTACCCGCGAGCACCTTCACCCGATCATCTTTCTTGATCTTGGACATGTCTAAAGAACCTCCGGAGCGAGAGACACGATCTTCATAAATTTTTTGGCCCGTAGTTCTCGAGCGACAGGCCCGAAAATTCGAGTTCCGATGGGTTCGAGTTGATTGTTAATCAACACAGCCGAGTTATCATCGAATCGGATGTAAGAGCCATCCGCACGACGCACGGCCTTTTTAGTCCGCACGACGACCGCTTTATGGACCTCTCCCTTTTTCACCTTGGAATTAGGGATGGCCTGTTTGACGGATACGACAACTACGTCACCAACGCTGGCGTATTTTCTTCGGGTGCCGCCGAGGATCTTAACGCAATATACTTCCTTTGCGCCTGAGTTATCAGCGACATCCATCCGCGTTTGTTGTTGAATCATGCGGCGCCTCCGGGTAAAGCCGCTTCCTTAACTATTTTTTGGACACGCCAGTTCTTATGGCGACTAAGCGGCCGTGTCTCCACGATCATGACCTCGTCACCAATGCGGCAACGGTTATCTTCATCATGAGCCATGAAGCGTTTCCTACGACGAACGAACTTTTTGTAAACCGGGTGCAAGACGGTGCGGCTCACTTCCACGACGACGGTTTTATCCATTTTGTCGCTGACAACTATACCGGTACGTATCTTACGCTGTTTACGTTCGTTAGAGGAGCTAGTCATGCAGACCCCCTCTTCTCTCGAATTATAGTTTTAACCCGAGCAATCTCCTTCCGGAGAATGCCGAGCCGGGCAGTTTTCTCCAGTTGACCGGTGGCCTTCTTAAAGCGGAGCTTAAATTCCTCTTCTCGAAATTCTTTCTCTTTGACGGTCAATTCTTCAACAGAAAGATCCCGCAATTCTGGGGGCTTCATGTCAACTCCTCACGAATCACAAAACGGGTTTTTAAAGGCAGTTTCCTGGCAGCGAGTCGGAAAGCCTCTCTGGCCACTTCAACAGGAACGCCTTCCATCTCATACATTATAATACCAGGTCGCACAACTGCGACCCATTCCTCCGGAGCGCCTTTTCCTTTGCCCATTCTGGTCTCTGCTGGTTTCTTGGTTATGGGCTTGTCCGGAAAAACTCGAATCCAAATTTTACCGCCTCTTTTGACGTGGCGTGTCATGGCGATACGAGCAGCCTCAATTTGTCTGGATGTTACCCATATCGGTTCAAGCGCCATTAACCCGTACTCACCGAAGGATACCTGTGTTCCTCTGAGCGGTGAGCCGTTCATTCGACCTTTTTGCTTTTTTCTGTATTTGACTTTCTTGGGCGCAAGCATTTTATCTTTCTCCAACAGAGCTTTTGATCATCTCGCCCTTAAAGATCCAAACTTTGACGCCAATCACTCCGTAAGTTGTTTTTGCCTGAGCGAAGCCATAGTCTATGTCTGCCCTCAAAGTATGCAAAGGAACCCGGCCCTCCCGGTACCATTCTCGTCTGGCCATTTCCGCGCCGCCTAATCGCCCTGCGGTAGCTATACGAATACCCTTGGCTCCGGATTTTAATGCACTGGAAACGGATTTCTTCATAGCCCGACGAAAAGCTATCCTGCGTTCCAGTTGCTGAGCGAC
This sequence comes from Deltaproteobacteria bacterium, assembly GCA_026388665.1. Classification (GTDB taxonomy): domain Bacteria; phylum Desulfobacterota; class Desulfomonilia; order Desulfomonilales; family Desulfomonilaceae; genus CAJBEZ01. Next base: position 21,708 of record JAPLJJ010000044.1, on the reverse strand, counting down.
ATTTTCAGCCACCAATTGAGCGTCAACTTCAGGCTTGCGAATTTCCTTAACATCAACAATGACATCCTTATTGGTGAGCCGAAGAATTTCTCTTCTCAATTTTTCAATTTCGGCTCCCTTGGGACCGATAACCACCCCGGGCCGAGCGGTATGAATTATCATCCGGATCTTACCGGCCGCTCTCTCTATCTCCATCTTCGCAATACTTGCCTGGGATAGTTTTTTCTTCACAAAATCCCGGAGTTTGAGGTCCTCAATTAAAAAAACGCCGTATTCCCTTTGGGAAAACCACCTCGAGTTCCAGGTTCTAGTTATGCCCAATCGAAAACCATGAGGATGAACTTTCTGTCCCAAAATAACCCTCCTGAGGGTGAACCAAGTTGCCCGCGTAGTCCTTTTAGACTCCTATGAGCCGGAGGTTCGCGGAAGAATCTATTTTCGCCGCCGTTACTTCTCTTCCAAAGCGATCGAGATGTGACTGGTCCTTTTCCTTATACGCGTAGCCCTACCCATAGCTCGGGGCATCCATCTCTTGGCTGTGGGGCCTTCATCAACCATGATCCTGCTAACATACAGATTGTCTTCATTGACCCCACTCGATTTGGAGGCATTGTCAAGGGCCGACTGAATGGCCTTTCTAATAATTCCGGCAGCCTTCTTCGGTGTAAATTGCAGCGTGTTTAAAGCAGCGCTCACCGGAAGACCTCGCACGAGGTCGGCCACCAAACGAGCCTTACGCGCAGATATATGAGCATGCGTTAAAGAGGACTCCCATTCCATCACTTTCTTCCCTTCTTGGCTTTTCTGTCTCCAGCGTGCCCGTGAAAGGTCCGGGTCGGGGAAAATTCGCCCAGTTTATGTCCAACCATATTCTCGGTTACGAAAACGGGGATGAATTTCTTCCCGTTGTGTACGGCAAAAGTGAGTCCAACCATGTCCGGTATGACCGTAGACCTGCGTGACCAGGTCTGAATAACCTTACGTGACGAGATGTCCTTGGCCTGGACGACTTTGTTCAAAAGGTGTCCGTCCACAAACGGCCCTTTACTTACTGAACGAGGCATCAGAATCACTTCCTCCGTTTAACGATGAATTTGTCGGATGGTTTCTTACCGTCGCGCGTCTTGTAGCCTTTTGTAGGCACGCCCCATGGCGTTACAGGATGCCCTCCTCCCGATGTCTTGCCTTCTCCTCCACCGTGAGGATGATCGACCGGGTTCATTGCTACGCCACGAACCTTGGGACGCCGACCGAGGTAACGAGCGCGCCCAGCTTTACCTAACGAAATTCTTTCATGGTCTAGGTTTCCCACCTGGCCTACGGTTGCACGGCAGCGATCCAAAACCATGCGTACTTCACCCGATGGTAGCTTAATCTGGACGTATCCCTTTTCTTTAGCCATCAATTGTCCATAGGTCCCAGCGGCTCGAATTATCTGCCCGCCCTTGCCAATCTTCATCTCCACATTATGAACCATGGTGCCCAGTGGAATATTTTTCATAGGCAAACAATTGCCCGGTTTGATATCGACACGGTCACCTGCGACTATCGAATCGCCAACCTTTAATCCATTAGGATAGAGGATATAATCCTTAGCACCGTCCACATAAGTCACCAGAGCAATTCGGGCGCTGCGATTCGGATCATATTCAATACTTGTAACTATACCCGGAACATCGATTTTGTTCCTCTTAAAGTCTAGTATACGAAGGAGTTTTTTGTGCCCTCCGCCTCGTCTCCTGACGGTGATCCTGCCGTTATTGTTTCGACCGCTTCCTCTGACCTTACCCGTAACAAGCGCCTTTAAGGGCTCATCGGTGGTGATCTCGTCGAAGGAATGACTGGTCTTAAATCTTATGCCAGGTGAAGTCGGTTTGTATTTCTTTATTGACATGGAACAAATCCTTACGATGTTTTCTTAACAATCCGAATCGAATTTCTTCGCATCGGCGAATGCTGTTGCGTGTTGACTAAACACCTTCGAAGAAATCGACTCGATCACCTTGTTTAAGGGTCACGATTGCTTTTTTCCAATGCTTGCGGCGACCTACAAATCGTCCCAATCTCTTAGGCTTACCCTTACGGTTCTGAGTCTGCACGGACAGCACGGTGACTTTGAAAAGTTTCTCGATTGCCTTTTTAATTTCCGGTTTGTTGGAACCTCGATCCACTTCAAAGACGATCTGGTTGTTATCGTCCTTTAAAGTTGAACCCTTTTCCGTAATTATCGGTCGACGAATAATTTTATATTCTTCAAACATTAGCTCAACCTCTCTGATATTTTAGGAAGAGCGTCCTTCAATATTGCCAGACGTTCAAACCGGAGCAGGTCGTATACATTCATGCCATCAGTAGGCATCACTAGCGCCTTGTAAAGATTTCTTGAAGCCCTTATAAGATCCGGGTCCTTTTCCGGTATCAAGAAGAGTGTTTTCTGATCTTGGACGCCAAGTTTTTTCAACAATTCCGCAAAAAGTTTTGTCTTAGGAGTCTCGATCTCAATTTTATCCAGAACTGTTAATTTGTCATCTCTAAGTTTAGCGCTTAAGACGGAGCATATAGCGGCCTTACGGACCTTCTTTGGAAGAGAAAAAGCGTAAGATCGTGGATGAGGTCCAAAAACAGTTCCTCCACCCGTCCATATAGGAGATCTACTGGTCCCGGCACGTGCTCGTCCCGTTCCCTTCTGACGCCAGGGTTTTTTCCCTCCGCCTCGTATTTGACCTCGTGTCTTTGTTGAAGCGCTACCGCTACGGCGTTTCGCCAATTGCCACACGACGACCTGCTGAACAAGGCTATCGCGAATTTCAGCATTGAATATCAGGTCCTCAAGCTCTATTGAGTCGACCTTTTCTCCATTTTGGTTAATAACGTCCACTAGAGCCATTATCGTTTCCTTATCAACACTATCGAGCCGCGAGGTCCGGGGATAGGTCCCCTAACCAAAAGCAAATTCTGTTCGGGCCGTACTTCTACGACCTGAACCGTCGGAGCTGTGACACTTTTACCGCCCATACGGCCCGGCATCTTCTTTCCTTTGAATATTCTCGAAGGCCAAGCACACTGTCCAACAGAACCTGGAGTACGATGCGAACGGGAACCATGTGCTTCGGGACCACCACTGAAATTCCATCTCTTGATAACACCAGCAAAGCCTTTGCCTTTTCCGACCCCTATGACTTTAACTATTTCACCGGGATTAAAAATATCAGCCCTAACTTCTTGTCCGATTTCCAACTCATCAGAATTTTCCACGGGGAATTCGCGCAGGATCTCGCAGGCAGGTACGCCGGATTTTTTATAATGTCCAAGAACCGGTTTAGATAGCCTACTTTCTTTTGCGATCCCATATCCTAATTGAACTTTGGAATTCGGCTTTTTCTGGACTACTTTGCAAGGTCCAGCCTGAATTACGGACACCCCTAAAGAGTGACCTGACTCATCAAACATCTGAAACATCCCGAGTTTTTTGCCTATTAAGCCTTTAACCATTAGAAGCTCCTGGACCAACATGTTAGACTAATACGTCACGCCTTGATTTCGACATCTACTCCTGGGGACAAATCCAACTTCATCAATGCGTCCAGTGTCTGTTGGGTCGGTTCTAGAATATCTATGAGTCTCTTATGAACCCGTATTTCGAACTGTTCACGAGACTTTTTGTCAATATGGGGCGAGCGCAAGACACAATATTTATGTATCCTCGTAGGAAGAGGTATCGGTCCCGCCACCTTAGCCCCAGTTCTCCATGCGGTATCGACTATTTCGGCGGCTGACTGATCTAAGAGTTTATGATCGTATGCCTTCAACCTGATCCTTATTTTGAGCGCTTGCATATCCATGGGAATTCCTCTTTTGTTTCAACAAAGCTATTCAATAACTTCAGCGACAACGCCTGCGCCGACAGTTCTTCCACCTTCTCTGATAGCGAAGCGGAGTTCTTTTTCCATAGCGATCGGGGTGATCAGATGCGCTTCAAGAGATACGTTATCTCCTGGCATCACCATCTCTACTCCTTCAGGTAAGGTTATAATCCCTGTCACGTCAGTGGTCCTAAAGTAAAACTGAGGTCTGTATCCATTGAAAAATGGAGTGTGACGACCACCTTCCTCTTTGCCAAGTATGTATGTCTCAGCCTTGAACTTCGTATGGGGTGTTATCGATCCCGGTAACGCCACCACCTGGCCTCGCTCCACATCCTCTCGTTTAATTCCTCGAAGCAGTAAACCCACGTTGTCGCCGGCCTGACCCGAATCCAACACCTTGCGGAACATCTCCACTCCGGTGCAAACAGTCTTGCGCGTGTCTTTAATCCCTACTATCTCAACTTCTTCCCCAACCTTGATCTGACCCCGCTCAACTCGTCCGGTAACTACCGTGCCTCGTCCTGATATGCTGAACACATCCTCTATCGGCATCAAAAACGGCTTGTCCACATCTCTTTGGGGAACAGGAATATAACTGTCTATGGCTTCCAACAAATCCATTATGCACTTGCAATCAGGATGCTTGGGATCACCTGCCTCCAATGCCTTCAACGCGCTCCCACGTACTATGGGTATATCGTCTCCCGGAAAATCATATGAGCTTAGCAATTCTCTCAACTCCAACTCAACCAGCTCTATCAATTCCGGATCATCAACCATGTCTACCTTGTTCAAAAACACAACCACATAAGGAACGCCAACCTGACGAGCCAACAATATATGCTCTCTAGTCTGAGGCATCGGACCATCGTTAGCGCCAACGACAAGAATAGCTCCATCCATCTGGGCCGCGCCTGTGATCATGTTCTTTATGTAGTCCGCATGACCCGGACAATCCACATGAGCGTAATGTCGCTTGTCCGTCTGATACTCCACATGCGCAGTCGCTATCGTTATGCCGCGCTCCTTCTCCTCGGGCGCCTTGTCGATCTCCTCGAAAGGCACATACGAGGCCAATCCCTTCTTAGCCAACGTCCGCGTTATCGCCGCGGTCAACGTCGTCTTGCCGTGATCGATATGACCTATCGTCCCTACGTTCACGTGTGGCTTCGTACGCTCAAACTTCGCCTTGCCCATGGGCTCCTCCAGTTTGTTTAAATTGTGCGACAACCTTTTCCGTAACGGATTGCGGCGCCGGTTCATAGTGTGAAAATCTCATGGTAAATGTAGCGCGACCCTGCGTTAAACTCCTCAGATCTGTCGCATAGCCGAACATGCGAGCCAGCGGAACCCGGACCCCAACGGTTTGTATTCCGAGACGGCTTTCCATTCCTAAAATTTTTCCGCGCCTTGCAGTCAGATCTCCTAAGACATCTCCAATAAATTCTCCTGGAGCGACAACCTCGACATCCATTATGGGCTCCAATAAAATTGACTCACCTTTTCGGCAGGCTTCTTTAAAAGCCATGTAACCAGCCATTTTGAAAGCCATTTCCGATGAATCCACTTCATGGAATTTCCCGTCAAAGAGCGTCACTCTGACGTCTACCACCGGGTAGGCGGCGAGCACTCCCGTTTCCATCGCCCAGCGCACACCCTCTTGAACAGGTTTAATGAATTCCTTTGGGATCACCCCTCCGGTGATCTTGTCCGCGAATTCAAAACCGGTACCCCGAGGTAAGGGATGAACATCGATGGATACCTCAGCGAACTGTCCTTTTCCACCAGTTTGCTTTACGTGTCTGTAATTGACACGGATGTCCCGCATCAGTGTCTCACGAAATGCAACTTCTGGTTCACCGACAAGAGCCTCCACTTGGAATTCACGAAGCAGACGATCTACGACGATTTCTAAGTGTAGTTCCCCCATCCCGGAAAGAATCGTCTGGCCCGTCTCCTTGTCAGATCTCACTCGTAGCGACGGGTCCTCTCTTAATAGTCGACCGAGACTCCTGGAGAGCTTATCAACCTCGTCTCGTGATTTCGGCGCTAAAGAGACTGAAATTACCGGCTCGGGAAACTCCATGGATTCCAGCAACAAGGGATGGTCTTCGTCCGTTAATGTGTCCCCTGTTTTGGTGTTTTTCATTCCAACTACGGCTATTATCTCGCCAGCGCAAGCTTCTTTAATTTCCTCGCGTTGGTTCGCGTGCATCTTAAGACATCGACCTATTCGTTCTTTTTTTGTCGAATTTGCATTTAAAACGGAGGAACCTGCGGTAAGTCGTCCTGAATAAATTCTGATAAATGTTAGATTTCCTGTATACGGATCGTTCATAACCTTGAAGGCTAGTGCCGACAATGGGCCGTCTATTTCTCGCCTAGTGGTTCTCCCTGAAGGATCTTTGCCTTCCACAGGGGGAACATCCATAGGAGAGGGCAGGAAATTCACCACTGCGTCCAGTAGCAGTTGTATGCCTTTGTTCTTGAACGCTGAACCGATAAAAACCGGAGTAACTCTAAGATCTATGGTTCCTTGTCGAATTGTCTTAACAAGTCTTTCAATTGGGATATCCGTGTCGCCTTCCAGATATTTTTCCAAGAGAACGTCATCGAGTTCACAAACTGATTCAATGAGTTCTGATCTGGCCAGAACTGCCTCGTCCATCAAATTGTCAGGAATATCCTCTACGGAGTATGTCACTCCCATTGAGGCTTCGTCAAATAGGATTGACTTCATATTAATGAGATCAATAACACCTGAGAAACTATCTTCCGTTCCAATAGGGATTTGAAGCGCCAACGGAGTTGTTCTAAGTCTGCTTTTCATCATTTCCATAACTCTTTTGTGGTCAGCGCCTACTCGGTCCATTTTGTTAATAAATGCTATCCTGGGAATTTGATAACGATCAGCCTGTTTCCAGACCGTCTCGGATTGCGGTTCAACACCGCCAACTCCGCAAAATACCGCGACTGCTCCATCCAAGACTCTGAGAGATCGCTCAACTTCTATTGTAAAATCAACATGGCCAGGAGTATCGATAATATTGATTTTATGATTTTTCCACTGGCAGGTCGTTGCCGCGGAAGTTATTGTGATGCCTCTCTCTTGCTCCTGCTCCATCCAATCCATGACTGCTTTTCCGTCATGGACCTCACCGATCTTATGAGATACTCCCGTGTAATAGAGAATTCTCTCCGTCGTAGTGGTTTTTCCCGCGTCAATATGAGCCATGATTCCGATATTGCGGGTATTAGCAATGACATCTCCGTTCATGAATTCATCTCAACGCGATCTTTACCACCTGTAATGGGCGAAAGCCTTGTTAGCTTCGGCCATTTTGTGAGTGTCTTCTTTTTTCTTAACGGAAGTGCCCTTGTTTCCAGACGCGTCTAGGAGTTCACTGGCGAGTTTGTCCATCATGCTCTTTTCACCGCGATTCCGCGCGTATTGGATGAGCCATCGAATAGCAAGTGCCTGTCTCCGTTCAGGACGAATTTCAACCGGAACCTGATAGGTGCTTCCACCAACGCGCCTAGAACGAACTTCCAACACAGGCTTTACATTTTCAACAGCCTTTTCAAATAACCTGAGAGGATCTTCGTTTGTTTTCTTAGCGATTATGTCGAACGCGCCGTACAGAATGGCTTCCGCGACAGATTTCTTGCCCTCCCACATTATCCCGTGGATAAATTTCGACACGAGCTTATTGTGAAACTTCGGATCAGGCAAAACGTCTCTTTTTGGAACTTTCCCTTTTCTAGGCATTCACGTTAACTCCCAAAATTGTTCTACCGTAATTCCTTTTGACGGTAGCGTCTAGAACGAACTGATACGGGTGACTTCCGGAATAACTGGGTTTAGAAGACGTAGTGAAGTGAGTTCACATTTAATTTCGACGTCTTTGGTCTAAACTCGTCCCGCCTCCCTTTGGCGGTTTATCCGGACCCGAAAAAACAATCCTCCAACAATGACGAGGGTTTTGTTCGAATAGCGCGACCAGCATCTTTAAATGTCAACGCGTATCCGTCAATGAGGATTATTTTGGTCTCTTTGTTCCGTACTTGGATCGACTCTGTTTTCGATCCGTGACTCCGTATGCGTCCTGAGCCCCTCTAATTATGTGATATCGGACACCGGGCAAATCCTTTACGCGTCCACCACGAATCAGGACAACGGAGTGTTCTTGAAGGTTGTGACCAATGCCGGGGATGTAAGAGGTGACTTCATAACCGTTGGTAAGACGTACTCTTGCAACTTTTCTCAAAGCTGAGTTCGGCTTCTTAGGTGTAGTTGTATAAACCCTTACGCAGACGCCACGGCGTTGAGGGCAGTTGGTCAGGGCCGGTGCCGATGTTTTTCTTCTGGGCTGTTTACGGCCTTTTCTGACCAGCTGATTAATCGTAGGCATTCGCCATTACCTCCAAAGGTGTATCTTTGTATTATGGACAGAACTGTTAATTCTTGTCAAGGCCTTTTGTGACGTTTTAGGCCGAGATCTCTTTTCGGCCTAAAAAAGAATGATTCAGATGGCTCGATATGTTCCACGCTCTAGCCCAATAGTCACTTCTCTCCTAGCCAACGCTCATGCGCATTGGCAAATACCGTCAGCTAGGGACGTGACGATCAAGCTATTTCTCGAGAGTTTTCCTCTTCACGGCTAATATTTGCAGCAGTCATTTGGGACGTGTCTTCAGTTTCCAGATGCTTAATCCTTAGGTTTTTATACTGCGCCAAACCAGTGCCGGCTGGGATCAATCGTCCCATGATTACATTCTCTTTAAGGCCTCTAAGGTAATCAATCTTTCCGGAGATTGAAGCTTCTGTAAGAACCTTAGTAGTTTCCTGGAAACTCGCAGCGCTTATAAATGAATCAGTTGAAAGAGAGGCTTTAGTAATCCCTAGAAGCAAGGGTTCAGCCATTGCCGGGACCCCACCAGCCTGAACAACTCTGTTATTTTCGTTTTGAAATACGGTTCTTTCTATTTGTTCACCAACAAGAAAATCGGTGTCACCCACTTCTTTGATCTTAACACGTCGCAGCATTTGGCGGACGATAACTTCTATATGTTTATCATTAATTTTCACACCCTGTAACCGATAAACCTCTTGTACCTGGTCAACGAGGTATTTTGCCAGATCTTTCTCACCCTTGATTCCTAGTAAATCGTGTGGATTAGTAGATCCTTCCATCAACGCGTCGCCCGCATCGACCCAGTCCCCAGCGTGTACAGAAATATGTTTTCCCTTGGGTATCAAGTATTCTCGAGATTCACCAACGTCGGGCCTGACAACAACCTTCCGTTTGCCTTTGGTGTCTTTACCAAACTCGATTTGCCCCTCGATTTCTGAAATGATAGCAAACTCTTTGGGTTTACGAGCTTCAAAAAGCTCAGCGACTCTAGGCAAACCTCCTGTTATGTCCTTAGTTTTAGTTGTTTCTCGAGGTATTTTAGCTATAACGTCACCCGCATGGATTTGTTCTCCTTCCTTAACCATAATGTTTGCGCTGACCGGGAGGAGGTAACGAGCCTCAGAGTCTCCTATTTTAATAGTTCTTCCGCGCTCGTCTTTTATTGACACACGGGGCCGTATTTCAGAATCACGATCCTTGTACTCAATGATAAACTTTCTTGAAAGACCAGTCACTTCATCAACCTGTTCACTCATAGTTACCCCTTCGATGATGTCACCGAACTTCACTATGCCTGAAACTTCCGTGATGATAGGAAGCGTATATGGATCCCACTCCGCCAGAAGGGTCTCACGGTTAACGTGTTCTCCGTCCTTCACGCGCAATTTGGCCCCGTAAATTACCTTGTTTCGCTCTCTTTTCTGGCTTTTCTCGTCTAGAATAGCCAGAAATCCATTCCTGTTCATCGCAACGTGTTCCCCGTCACGATTAACAACCGTTTTCACATCAATAAACTGAATCTTGCCTTCATTCCTAGAAAATAGCTGAGATGAACTAGAACCGAGCCATTCCAAAAGAACTTGTCCTTCAGCGTCTATCCTGTCCCCTTCTTGAACTTTCACATTCATGTAGTCCATGACAGGGTATTGTTCGTACAAACGGTAGAGGTACATACCGTCCTCTACACCGAGAAACTTCAAAATTCCGCCCCTTTTTTCTGATTCGGATGTACGGGGCTCATTAACGGCTTGATCGAATATGAACGTTTGCGGCAATATCTGAGAATTAGTTCTTACAACAAACCTACACCCGTCCGGTAACTCAAACTTTTTCTTGTTTCCTTCCTCGTCTTGCATGGAGAAAGATTTTTTGTCGGAAGAGATGACTATTTTACCCCCCATGTTTTCAGCTTCTGAGGGGTAGTGGTTTTTCCCTATGTATAAGAAAGAGTTCTCTCGCAGGGTTTGACCATCTTCGACGAGCCATTGATCGACTTCGAATTTTTTAACGGAAAAATCTTCGTATACGATTATCGCCTTTGTCTTGTCTTTTTCTTTTTCTATCGAAACAGTGCCTTTTTTCCTTGCGGAAATGATATTTCTTTTCAGGGAGGCTGTTCCGCCTATGTGAAAAGTTCTCATGGTCAACTGGGTTCCAGGTTCACCAATTGATTGAGCCGCGATTATTCCGACTGCCTCACCAATATTAACCATTTTACCATGAGCCAGGTCACGGCCATAACAAAGGCTGCAAACTCCTCTTTTAGCCTGACAGCTTAACACGGACCGAATCCTTACTCTATCTATGCCCGAGTCCTGAATCTTGTCACGATGCTCTTCCTGGATCTCTTCATTAGCCTTAACGATAATTTCTCCGGTATAAGGATGCTCTATATCCTCCAGTGCGACTCTCCCCAAAATTCGGTCCGCAACATGTTCGATGATCTCGCCGCCTTCTTCCAGAGACGACATTTCGATACCATCGACCGTGCCGCAGTCCTTTTCATTAATTATGGCGTCCTGGGCCACGTCCACCAGTCTTCGGGTAAGATATCCGGAATTAGCTGTTTTCAAGGCTGTATCCGCAAGACCTTTACGGGCTCCGTGAGTAGAAATAAAGTACTGTAAGACTGTAAGACCTTCCCTGAAATTAGCCTCGATGGGGGTTTCGATAATTTCTCCAGTAGGTTTTGCCATCAGACCGCGCATACCAGCAAGTTGCCTGATTTGTTGTGTGCTACCTCTGGCTCCAGAATCTGCCATCATGTAGATCGGGTTGAAACTCTCAACCTTCTTTTCCGAGCCATCAGACAGTGTCAGGGATGTGAAACGAAGTCCATTCATCATCCTCTCAGAGATGTCCTCATTAGCCCGTGCCCAAATATCTATGACCTTGTTGTATCTCTCACCATCGGTGATGAGACCTTCTTTGTACTGATCCTGAATTTCGATGACCTCTTTTCGAGCCCTGTCGATGATTTCTTTTTTGGATTCAGGGATCCGCATATCATCTACACAAATGGAGATCCCTGCCTTGGTAGCGTAATGGTAGCCAAGGTCTTTGAGTCTATCCGCGAGAATTACGGTCTTTTTGTCCCCACACTTTCGATACGCTTCGTCAATAAGGTTGGCCAATTCTTTCTTTTTCATCACCTTATTAATTGACGAAAAAGGGATCTCTTCCGGCACAATCTCTCTGAGGATTATTCTGCCGACTGTGGTCGGAATCATCTCCCCGTTTTCACGTAATAGAATTCGGTCATGAATGCTTAATTTTCCCGAATCATGAGCCACGCGGACTTCCGTGGGATCTGAGAACTTCTTTGGTTCTTTTTCGCCTTCGGTGTCTATTCCTTCACGGGTTAGATAGTACAACCCAAGAACGATATCCTGTGTAGGAACGATAATCGGCTTTCCATGGGCTGGTGAAAGGATATTGTTCGTGCTCATCATAAGAACCCGAGCTTCGACCTGCGCTTCTATGGACAAGGGAATATGAACCGCCATTTGATCCCCGTCAAAATCAGCGTTAAAGGCTGTGCAAACCAGGGGATGTAATTGTATAGCTTTGCCTTCAACTAGGATTGGTTCAAACGCCTGTATGCCGAGCCTGTGAAGCGTAGGGGCGCGGTTCAACAACACCGGATATTCTTTAACGACATCTTCCAAAATGTCCCATACCTCTGGAGTTTCTTTTTCAACCAATTTCTTGGCGCTCTTTATGGTGGTGACATAACCCCGTTCTTCAAGTTTGTTGTAAATGAACGGTTTGAAGAGTTCCAACGCCATGCGTTTGGGCAATCCACATTGATGCAAACGTAGATCGGGTCCAACTACTATGACTGATCGACCGGAGTAATCGACTCGTTTCCCCAGCAGGTTTTGTCTAAAACGACCCTGCTTCCCTTTCAACATGTCTGAAAGTGATTTTAGGGGTCTCTTGTTGGGACCTGTGATTAGCCTTCCTCGCCTGCCGTTATCAAACAAAACGTCGACAGCTTCCTGAAGCATTCTCTTTTCATTGCGGAGTATAATTTCAGGAGCGTTGAGTTCCTTCAATCGTTTCAATCGATTGTTTCTGTTAATCACGCGTCGATACAGATCATTCAAGTCAGAGGTTGCAAAACGACCGCCATCCAGAGGAACTAAAGGTCTTAAATCAGGAGGAATCACTGGAACCGTGGTAAGAATCATCCATGCGGGATTTTGCCACTTGCGAAATTTTCCGAGGTGTTCAGGGTGTACTATTCTGGAACGACCAAGCCGATCTATAATATTGTTAATCTCCACGAAAGCAAGCTGCTTACGAATTTCCCAGTCTTCCGTCTCTCTCCATTTGACCAGAACCTCTTGTGAGGATTGTACTAGCTCGTTAACAAATCGACCTTTTTCACTTTCTGAATCAAATGTTTCAGAAATTGTAGAAAGCCCATTCACCAGTGATTCCGGGTCAATTCCTTTCAGGGATTCCAGAACCCTGAGACGTTTGGCAAGTTTCTTTCTCTTTGCCTCAGAGGCCGAATCCTTCATTTCCTCTCTGAGCTTGACACTTTCTGAAGCTAGGTCTAGCCTTTCAAGCATTAGCCGTACAGCTTCTCCACCCATGAGGGCTTCGAAATTTCCTATTTCTTTGCCATAGTCCTCTCTAATCTGGTGATAGCGTTCTTCGTTTATCAATTCGCCTGGTCGCAAGTCCGTGTTTCCTGATGAAATAACGAGGTACGACTCAAAGTACAAAACGCGTTCCACTTCTTTTAGAGTAAGATCCAAAAGGGTTCCAATTCGGCTGGGCAGGCTCTTTAGAAACCAGATGTGCGCTACGGGCGTGGCCAGTTCGATGTGTGCCATGCGCTCCCGACGAACTTTGGATTGAATGACTTCAACGCCGCATTTCTCACAGATCGTGCCGCGATGCTTCATCCTCTTGTATTTACCGCAATTGCATTCAAAATCTTTTACAGGTCCGAAAATCTTGGCGCAAAAAAGACCATCTCGCTCTGGTTTAAAAGTTCGATAATTTATTGTCTCCGGCTTTTTGACCTCGCCGTGGCTCCATTCACGAATTTTTTCAGGAGACGCGAGGGAAATCTTTACCGCGCAGAAATTCAAAGGATCTTTTGGCTTTTCAAAAAAACTATAATAAACGTCTTCCATGCTTCCCTCCAATTTTTTGGGAAAACCGACCTAAAAGGTCTCGAGGGATTAAAGCGGTCATAGAATCTTAAACCGCTTAATAAGTAATAGGTTTGTTGCTGACCAATTATTTTGCGTCCCCAATCCGGATCTGAAATGAGACTCCAAGCTGAAGGAATCAAAACTTTGAAACAAATAGTTCAACAGCATAAACGAGTTACATCTAATATCTATCATTTTAAGCCGCTGAGCCAGGATCGCTTTCCAAAAGTTCAACGTCAAGCCCTAGTGACTTGATTTCTTTTACTAAAACGTTAAACGATTCAGGCAGACCCGGTTCGAGAACGTTTGTGCCTTTCACAATGCTTTCGTACATTCTCGTTCGTCCAGTCACGTCATCCGATTTGACAGTTAGGAATTCCTGGAGCGAATAGGCTGCTCCGTAAGCTTCCATAGCCCAGACTTCCATTTCACCAAGTCTCTGACCTCCAAACTGAGCTTTGCCGCCTAATGGCTGCTGTGTAACAAGTGAATAAGGTCCGATGGCCCTAGCATGGATTTTGTCATCAACAAGGTGATGTAGCTTCATCATATAGATGACGCCTACGGTCACCTTCGTGTCAAACGGTTCGCCCGTTCTGCCGTCATATAGTTGAGTCTGACCGGACCGGGGCAATCCAGCTTTTTCAAGTAGGTCTTTAATTTCCGATTCACGAGCGCCGTCAAATACCGGTGTAGCAATGGGGACGCCAGGGGAAAGGGAAGCGGAGAATTTTCTCAATTGATCCTCATCCATTCCATGGATGATTTCTTCAATTTTCTGACGTCTACCTGGTTCTTTGACCTCATATATTTCAAGGAGTCGCTCTCGAAGCTTTTCAGGGGAACATTGTTCCCTTATGAGTTTGTCAAGGGCTTCCCCAAGACCACGCGCAGCCCACCCAAGATGGGTTTCAAGAACCTGGCCGACGTTCATACGAGAAGGAACACCAAGCGGATTCAAAACTATTTCTACCGGCGTCCCGTCATCAAAATACGGCATATCCTCTTCGGGTAGAATTCGAGAAAGAACACCTTTATTGCCGTGACGCCCGGCCATTTTATCACCGACCGACAGTTTTCGTTTAATCGCTATATAAACCTTAACCAATTTGATGACACCAGGAGGCAGTTCGTCACCTTTCTTTAGGCGGCTGATTTTCTCGTCAAAATGCATTTTCCAAAAATGTTTTTGATCGCTAAAACGTTCAATGATTCTGCCAATTTCATCTTCTAGGCTTGCTTCGGAACTCTTTAGGGATATGTTTCGAAGAGCCTCCAGCGGGATAATGTCAATCACATGACTCGTTATGGTTTCGTTCTTTTTCAAGTACTGCTCGCCGGTTTCCGGATCCGAAAAAGGAGCGGCTACATCTTTTCCTGCAAGCATGTTGCGTATTCTCTCTCTCGCTCCTTCCTCAACTATCCTTAGTTCGTCATCTCGGTCTTTGGATAATTTCGCTATTTCTTCATTTTCAATAGAAATGCTTCGACTGTCCTTATCGGTTCCTTTTCGAGAAAAGATTCTAGCGTCAATCACTATTCCTTCTACGCCTGGGGGAACTCGTAAAGACGTATCCCTGACATCACCAGCTTTTTCGCCGAATATCGCACGCAACAACTTTTCTTCGGGGCTGAGTTGATTTTCCCCTTTTGGGGTAATTTTCCCAACCAGAATATCTCCTGGCTTAACCTCGGCTCCGATACGAATAATGCCGGCCTCATCGAGATTTCTCAGTCCTTCATCGCCGACGTTAGGGATATCCCGCGTAATCTCTTCTTTACCAAGCTTAGTATCTCGAGCCATTACCTCAAATTCTTCGATATGAATTGAGGTAAAAATATCCTCTTTTACGATTTTCTCACTTACCAGAATCGAGTCCTCATAGTTGTAGCCGCCCCAACACATAAACGCGACCAATACATTTCTCCCAAGAGCTAATTCACCCTTATCGGTCGCAGGCCCATCCGCTATCACTTGGCCTTTGGCCACCCGATCGCCTCTTTTCACTATGGGACGCTGATTTATACAAGTATTTTGGTTTGATCGTTGATACTTAACCAAATTGTAAATATCTACACCCGGATCCAGGTCCCCTTCTTCGAATTCAGTAGCCTTAACCACAACTCTCGTCGCGTCCACAGAATCTACGACGCCATCTCTCCTAGCCAGAACAGTAACCCCGGAATCAACCGCGACTACCTGTTCCATATCGGTCCCTACTAGTGGAGCCTGGGTTGTCAACAGCGGGACCGCTTGGCGCTGCATGTTGGAACCCATCAGTGCTCGGTTCGCATCGTCATTTTCAAGGAATGGAATTAGTGACGCCGCCACCGACACCAACTGATTAGGAGACACATCCATATAGGTGGCTTCCGAACTACTACCCATTGCGAACTCGCCGTCCTTTTTTCTAACAGACACGAGGTCTTCAACAAGTTTCCCATTTTCGTCGATTAGAGCATCGGCCTGAACTTTTACGTGTTCTTCTTCATCCAGCGCAGTCAGGAACTTGATTTCTCTACTGACTACTTTATCTTGAACGGGTCGATAAGGAGTTTCAATAAAACCGAATTCATTAACCCTGGCATAAGTAGACAGCGAAACAATTAATCCGATGTTCGGTCCTTCCGGTGTCTCTATGGGACAGATCCGTCCATAATGAGTCGGGTGAACATCTCGGACTTCGAAGCCTGCCCGCTCTCGGGTGAGCCCACCGGGTCCAAGAGCAGACAAACGTCTCTTGTGTGTGATCTCACTTAACGGATTAGTCTGATCCATGAACTGCGACAATTGAGATGAGCCGAAAAACTCCTTCACAACAGCCGTAACCGGCTTGGCATTTATCAGATCATGCGGCATCAAGGTTTCGACATCCTGTAAACTCATACGCTCTTTGATAGCGCGCTCCATTCTGACCAGGCCGATGCGATATTGATTCTCCAACAACTCACCGACAGATCGAACTCGTCGGTTTCCCATATTGTCAATGTCGTCAATCTCGTGCCCTGGTTTTCCTTCTTTCAATTCGAGAAGGTATTTGACTGCCAACATGATATCTTCGGGGCGGAGCGTCCGCAGTGCCAAGGGAGCTTCCATCTCGCCAATCCCTAGTTTGCGGTTCAATTTTAGACGCCCAACACGAGACAGGTCATAATATTCTGTCCTGAAAAACAGATTACTAAAGAAAGTTTTAGCGATCTCGACCGTAGCGGGGTTGGATGGCCTCAGTCTACGATATATCTCAATTTCAGCGTTGAGAGTCTCGTTGGACATTTCATCGTCAGGAGACTGTTTCTTGTAATCTTCGATGACCCGATTCGGACGATCATCTATTTTATCTTCCAACAAAGTGTCTCTCAAAGAAGAAGAAGCTATTCGCTCTTCTATGAACAGGGCCTCAAAGCTGTCAATATTCCTGCCTCGCAGATCTTCAATGAAACGGTCAACCTCATCAGGTGCGATTTCCTTGTTGCAAGCGGCTACGATTTCACCGGTCTCCTCGTCAATTATGTCGTGGGCGATGACTTTTCCAGCCAACTCGTGTGGCTCCATTACAAGTGGAGCTACTCGTCTGTCTCCAAGACGTTTGAGAGCC
Source organism: Deltaproteobacteria bacterium (assembly GCA_026388665.1). Classification (GTDB taxonomy): domain Bacteria; phylum Desulfobacterota; class Desulfomonilia; order Desulfomonilales; family Desulfomonilaceae; genus CAJBEZ01. Next base: position 4,657 of record JAPLJJ010000044.1, on the reverse strand, counting down.
GCTCGGGATATTTTCTTATTCTTCTTGACCAATATCTCGGCGGAGTCTTCGAGAAATATATCTGTGGAAGCATGAGTGCCTACGAGGAATTTGAGATCGATTTTTCTTCTCAAACCCTCAGGAGTAATCATTATTGTTTGCTTGTTGTAAAAATAGTTCAGAATAGTTTCGCTTGAAAACCCTAGAGCCTTAAGTAGAACTGTAACGGCAAGTTTCCTTCGGCGATCAATTCGTACATAAAGACGGTCTTTTAGATCGAATTCAAAATCAATCCACGAGCCCCTAAGGGGGATGATCCGTGCGGAGTAAAGCAATTTCCCGCTTGCATGGGTCTTCCCTTTGTCATGATCGAAGAAAATTCCTGGAGACCGATGAAGCTGAGAAACGATAACCCGTTCAGTCCCATTGATAATGAATGTCCCATATCTCGTCATTATGGGAATTTCACCAAAATAGACTTCCTGTTCTTTCACGTCACGGATGGTGCGCGAGTTTGTTTCGGGATCAACATCCCAAACAATTAATTGGACGGTAATTTTCAGTGGAACGGAATAGGTGACGCCTTTCTGAAGGCATTCCTCTACTGAATATTTTTCTTCCCCCAAGGTATACTTAATGAATTCAAGCGAAGCGGTGTCGGTGAAGTCCTTGATCGGAAAAACCGAACGAAATACCGCTTGCAAACCAGTATCCTCACGCTCTTCCGGCGCTTTGTCCATCTGGAGGAATCGATCGTAGGACTGACTTTGAATCTCGATAAGTTTTGGGATTCCAGCTACCTGAGGAATCCGCGCGAAATTCTTCCTGAGCCTCTGAGAGTGCACGGAAAAAGAACCCATTTTCTCCCTCTAAAATCAGGTGATCTTAACAGGTGGGGACGGTGGTAGGCGTTCCAAAAACAAAGAACGCGCTCGCGTCCTTGACGCGAGCGAGCGACCTTAAAAAAATAACTTTTTTTAGAGTTCAGACGATTTCCACTACAGCGCCGACTTCTTCAAGAGCAGCCTTCGCTTTTTCAGCGTCTTCTTTGGAAACACCTTCTCTAACCGGTTTCGGCACGCCTTCTACTAAATCCTTGGCTTCCTTAAGACCTAGGTCCGTCAAAGACCGCACGACCTTAATAACCTGGATTTTCTTGTCCCCGAATTCTTTCAAGATCACGTCAAATTCGGTTTTTTCCTCAACCGGGGCTGCATCTCCCGCTGCCGTAGCCGCTCCAAAAGCGGCTATGGCCACAGGCGCCGCCGCAGATACCCCGAACTCTTCTTCCAATTCTTTTACCAGTTTACTGAGTTCCAAGACCGACATATTTCTGATGAACTCTTTAACATCCTCTTTTGTTATCTCCGACATACTTTCCTCCATTCGCTGTTCTACAAAAACGTCTTAAGTCGCTACCGGGTTTAACCCTCCGCAGGAGCAGACTCACCTTTTTTGTCCTCAATGGCTTTGAGCACAGTCAGGAATGACCGAGGCACAGCCGCTAGCGTGCCCACAAAAGCGCTGATAGGCGCTACGAGAGTTCCCAACAGGCGGCTCAAAAGCTCCTCTCTAGATGGGAGCTTAGCCAAAGTCTCAAGATCAGTCGCTTCAACTAGCCGGCCCTTCAATTCCCCCTTAACCAGCCCCAACTTAGGGTGTGTCTTAGCGAAATCGACCAGGGTTTTAGCCAAAGCCGGCGCGGTTTCTTCTGAGTGTGTCCACACTGCGGCTCTAGGTCCAACCAAATCAGGCCCCAAACACTCAACGTCGGTACCCTTATAGGCCAAACGAACAAGAGTGTTCTTCATGACTTTAAGAGCGCCTCCACGAGTTCTAACTTCTGAGCGCAAGGTGTTCATTTCGCTAACAGTTAAACCCTGGAAATCCATGAGAAAAACTGCCTTGACTCCCTGAAATTGATCTTGGAGCCACGCTACCTGTTTTTGTTTTTCCTCTTTCTTCAAGTCTTAATTATCCCCTTTCCATCGGAGGGATTTCAGCGAATGAGGTTTTTCGGATATGAGGATTCGGTCCTGAATCACCCGTTTCCGGCCCGTCTCGGCTGGCCTCGATTAAGCGCTGTGAGTAAGCGCGCCCGCTGTCTCCGACATGGCCATAGAAAATTAATTCTAGGTCTTGGTTATGTAACACTCCTCAAAAAAATGAAATGATGGGTTGAATTACTTGACAAGGTTTCTCATTTCTTGCGGATCAAGTTTCAATCCAGGCCCCATAGTCGTGGAAAGAGCTATCCCACGCAAATAAACTCCCTTCGATGCCGAAGGCTTTAATCGGATAATGCTTTCCATAAGGGCCCGCAAGTTTTCAGCAAGCTTGTCCGGCCCAAAAGATACACGCCCGATGGGGCAGTGGACGATACCAGCCTTTTCGACTCTGAATTCAACTTTTCCGCCTTTGAGTTCCGAAACCGCTTTGCCGATATCAAATGTAACCGTTCCAACCTTTGGATTTGGCATCATTCCGCGGGGCCCCAAAATCTTGCCCAATTTTCCGACGACAGCCATCATGTCCGGAGTGGCCACCGCCTTATCGAAATCCAGCCATCCTTCTTGGATTTTTTTCGCCAGATCATCAGCGCCCACGTAGTCTGCACCGGCATCACGAGCTTCTTTTTCTTTCTCGGCTTTCGCGAAAGCCAATACTCTGACAGTTTTGCCGGTTCCATGGGGCAGAACACACGTTCCACGAACCATTTGGTCCGCGTGCCTAGGGTCAACTCCCAACTTGACAGCGACATCCACTGATTCGTCGAACTTACCGTAAGAACTTTCGAGAACGGTTTCTAAACCTTCTGTTAAGGAATACTTCTTTGAACGGTCTACTTTTTCTCTAGCTGAAATCTTTTTCTTAGCTACGGACGACATATCGTTCCTCTATTCAACTTCAATACCGAGGCTGCGAGCAGTTCCCATAATGGTTTGCACAGCACCCGGCAAATCTTTGGCATTCAGATCGGGCATTTTGAGCTTAGCTATTTCTTCAATCTGCTTGATTGTAAGACTCCCTACTTTGTTTCTATTAGGCTCTGCAGAGCCTTTTTCGAGGCCAGCCGCCTTTTTGAGTAAATAAGAGGCTGGCGGCGTTTTGAGAACAAAACTAAAAGACCTGTCTGCGTAAATCGTAATCAGTACAGGAATGATGACTCCGGGTTGTGCCTGTGTCTGAGCGTTGAAAGACTTGCAGAACTCCATAATGTTTACACCATGCTGACCCAAAGCAGGTCCAACAGGAGGAGAAGGTTTCGCTTCGCCTCCGGGAATCTGAAGCTTTACATAAGCAGTTATTTTCTTGGCCATTAATACTCTCCCACAGAAACAGAACTTCCAATTACCGATGGTGTTTCGAACTCTATTCCGTTTCTAAAAAATTCCGAGGCCTCAAGATTAGTTCTTGGTAACCTGAATGAAATCTAATTCTACTGGAGTAGGCCGACCGAAAATGCTCACCAGAACCTTAAGTTTACCTTTATCAGGTCTAACTTCTTCCACGGCACCGTTGAAATTGATAAACGGTCCGTCCACAACTCTGACTGAGTCGCCTTTTTCAAATGAGTATTTCGGTTTCGGTTTTTCCCTTCCTTCTGCCATCTGGGCTTTGATACCATCGACTTCTTCATCGGGAATTATTGCCGGTTCCGTTCGTGAACCGATAAAGCCGGTAACCTTAGGGGTACTCTTGACGTGGTGCCAAGTGGTATCGTCAAGTTCCATCCGGACAAGTATATATCCTGGAAAAAATTTTCGGTTGGAGGTTTTTCGTTCTCCCTTAACTAATTCAACAACAGACTCCGATGGTATCAATACATCAGTAATCCGGTCCTCCAAGCCCAAGGTCTTGATCTTTTCTTCTAAAGCGGTCTTGACCTTGTTTTCATAGCCGGAGTATGTATGCACAACGTACCATCGCAAAGCCACGAAAATAGCCTCCTGCTAATTTACAAACCAATTGAGCGTAAAATTCAACAAATCAAACCTGTAACAATGCCCTAACGATTTTAGCCAGAGCCCAATCGCTAAAACCCAAATATACTGCCACTATTGTGGTTAGAACCAGCACTACCAGGGTAGATCCCAAGGTTTCCTGTCTCGTAGGGAAAGTCACCTTTTGAAGCTCAATCTTGACTTCTCTAAGAAACTCAACACTTTTCTGGAAAAACTCTTTTACTTTTTCCATGTTACTTTCCATTGCCCATAACGGATCCAAGCCCCTGATTTACTAACTTGTATGGCAGGCCAGAAGGGATTCGAACCCCCAACCCCCGGTTTTGGAGACCGGTGCTCTAGCCGTTGAGCTACTGGCCTAATGCATACCATCTCCAATCTATTTCGTTTCCTTATGAAGCGTGTGCATTCGACAAAACTTACAGTACTTCTTGAACTGCAATTTATCCGGAGTTGTCTTTCTGTTCTTCGTCGTGGTGTAATTCTTACGCTTACACTCACCACAAGCTAGAGTTACTATATCTCTCATTATCAGTCCTCCTCCGCCGGTTTAAGTTCCAAGAACAGTAAACCGGAGAGAGTAAAAAAACAAAGCTATTCAATAACTTCAGCGACAACGCCTGCGCCGACAGTTCTTCCACCTTCTCTGATAGCGAAGCGGAGTTCTTTTTCCATAGCGATCGGGGTGATCAGATGCGCTTCAAGAGATACGT
>JAPLJJ010000174.1 GCA_026388665.1 Deltaproteobacteria bacterium | reverse complement strand
TAATCTACTCCCTCAAATCTTAAATAAATCCTTCTATTCTCTTTTTTAGTATGATTTAAGGTAAATTTTCTTCTATAAAATCCTACCCATTTTCCTACAGGACCCTTAAAATCAGGAATATTTACCTTCTCCCATTCCCCTTTGTTTCCGGCAATCCGGACACTCCCGGTCCCGCGGACACCAATAGCTTTCAGATTCTTGGAACCCATGACCCCGCCGATGCCACCCGCGGAGTGGGAATAGGAGTTTATCACCACGGACATGGGAACCAAATTCTCACCTGCCTGGCCGATAGCAGCCACCGAAGCCTCCGGTCCCATCTGCTGGTTTATGTCAACAGTGGTTCGCCGTATACCCTGGCCCCAGAGGTGACGGGCATCCTTAATTTCCACCTTTCCATCCACGACCTGAAGCCACACCGGACGATCAGCCCTCCCTTCGATGATGACGGCATCAAAACCGGCATACTTAAGTTCTGCGGCAAAATGGCCGCCCATGTGACCACTGCCAACCAGCGGCTTTGGCCAACAGGTAGGCCACAGAGTTGTCACGGCGGTCCTTCCGTTGCAGGGAGCACCCGTACCGGCCAAAGGGCCTACCCCGAAGACGATCTTGTTAGCCAGGTCAAAAGGTTTGGTTCCCGTCGGAACTTCGTCCCAAATGACTCTGTATCCTATTCCCGTTCCCCCTAAATAATCTTTGTATTTTTCTACGGTATCTTCAGTTGAGATTCTCCCGGTTGACAAATCAATCCGTAGAACCTTTCCTGCCCATCCTCCGTGCTTAGCCATTTTTTCTCATCTCCTGTCAGTTACTTCTTATGGCAATCGTTGCAAGTCTGCGCCTTATCGGGGGAAACAACGGCTGTCGGCGCTACTCTCGGCCACGCCTTATCCGTCAGGTCACGCCAGGCCACGTAGCTCAGAGCCTCCGCTGGACAGGCCGCGACACACTTGGGATTCCCATCGCAAAGGAAACATTTGGTGGCCTTATTCGTATCCGAATCAAAGGACATCATTTCCCAGGGACATGCCCTCTGACACATTTTGCAGCCAATACACTTATTGGGATCCACAACGCGGGCATTTGTCGGGGGGTTCACAACGATTGCGTCATTCGGACAGGCGTTCGCACAAGGCACAGGATGGGGACATTGTTTGCAAACATCCTGGATCACCAACCCATTTCCCCAGGTACCTTGGCCGCGTTGCCCGGTATGAAGGCCCTTGGGTCCAAAATTGAGGTTTCGACTAATCTTGATCCTCGCAATCGTTGGAGAAGCCTTCCCGTCATTAAATTCACTGCAGGCCAGTTCACATCGCCTGCAGCCCACGCATTTCGTCGGATCTGCTATTACGAGGCCTTTCGCCTGATCCATAATGATGAGGGGCGCCTCTTTTGCACCCCACGCATCCAGGGCGGATACCGCTACAACCATGACTCCGCTTACCAGAAGAAACTCACGCCGTGAAAAGATATGGTTCACATCCATGGATTTCAGTGTCCTTTCCAGAATCTCATGCTCATCCTTTTCCTCCTCCAAAGGACTGCCGATGTTCTTGCCGGTCTCCTGTACTTAACGGTCCATTTCCATTTTCTCTATTTCAATTCCACCTAAGATTGTAACCGGAATATGCCGCAGTCTTGGCGTTTCTGAGGTTTTGGGGGTCACTGAACGGTCGCGGGTTGGTTCCTCCGACCCGAAAAAGCCGAGTGTGATTCCCCACAAAGACCCAAGAGAGGTAAAAACCATCGTCATGTTGATGAAAAAGCCTCTTTTATCCTCTTGTTGAGCATACCGCTCCATACGGCCCCTTATCAAGCGGAATCTTTCCGGTCGCGCCTTACCCGAACACTGCTTGGTAGAGCAGACCAGGAATCCAGGACATTTGCGCCACGGTGTACCAAGGACCTTGTTGAAGAAGAGTTGTTTTTTGCTTCACGAGATCTGTTTTCATCACTAGACTTGGTTTTCTTTGACACGACTTCTATCTACTTCGAGGGCGAAGGGGGACAGACCATAGGTGAACTCGGCCACACCAAGGATCATCGTCCGGATCTGAAGCAGATGGTGGTGGGAGCGGTAATAGACGGAGAGGGCCGCCCGATATGCTGTGAGCTGTGGCCGGGAAACACTGCGGACGTCAAGAGTTTGATTCCCGTGGTGGACCGTCTCAGATCGCGGTTTTCTATTGGGACCGTGTGTATGGTGGCTGATAGAGGTATGATCAGT
>JAPLJJ010000283.1 GCA_026388665.1 Deltaproteobacteria bacterium | reverse complement strand
CCATTCGTCTCCCGGTGTTGCCTTGTTGGATAACCACCATTCAGCGTTTTGAACAAGAGCCACTACTCACTGTGAGGAGGGATTCGGAGAGAATGTCCCTAGATGAAAGGTTTCAACTGTGGCACTCATATAGAGTCAGTTGTACAGGAAAGGGTTCACGTAAGTATTTATCTTAAAAAGATTTCCTTAAAGCCCAAAGCGTCGGTCCATTTATTCTGATATGTCTACCTCGAAGTCCATCTATTTTGAAAAAATAACCCCCATTTCTGACCATAGAATGTGAGATTCAACAGTAACTTCCCGGGTATTTCTTAGAAAAGCTATTCCAGGTACGATCGTGCTTGACGATTCACCGTGGCGCTCACATCTTCCGTAACCTTTTCAACTATTGTTTTGAGCGCTTCATGCACTAATGGTTTGAGATTCGGTCTCATTCTCTTGAAGCTCTGAAAAACGTTTACAAGTTTGGACGCCACATAAGTATTGATCGGCGCCAGCTCCACAATAGTTCTTGTTGCCCAATCTACTCCTTCAGCCGTCCAGATCTTCTTAGTGTTTCCTGCCATGGTGAGGAAAAGGGCCCTAGACCATGTTGGGTTCGTAATATCGAAAGGAGGTCTGTTCCGCTCTTTCTCAATCATGTCAAAAACATCGTCCTGCCGACCGCTCGATATTATTCTCAAGTAATTGGCGTAGGCGCTGATGTGTCCTCGGCATTCCACATATGTTCTTTCTAGAATATCAAAGCGTTCGCTCATTGAAGAACGGTTCAATGCGACCAAGGCCCCAATTTTATCGGACGCCGTATTAGCCCTCTCATAATGGCCTCTGATCAAATCGTGACTATCAAAGCCATCATCCATACATATCATTTCCAAAAGGGTCTGTTTAAGGATACGATCCTCAATTCCATCCTTCGGGGACGACTTTGCCCTATACGTGTCAAGCGAGTGGAACTGTTTGACAAGTTCCGGTTTAAGCGATTGATTGACGGCCCTTATAAGCTTCTCACGGGCCTGGACAAGTTCAATGTGCCAGCTCGAGTATTCCCTATCTAATGGCTGTTCATCGACCCTCAAGAAGAAGGCCTTTGTCGAAGATGACAAACCTGGATCAGTCAGGAGTTCGCTGAAAAGATCAAGCCAGACGGTGTCAATCTCCGCATCCGGGTCGTTAAGAAGCTTCACCCGTTGCAGGTCGGTCAATCTTCGGAATGCCTCTATTCGATTAAAGAGATTATCGTCCAATCTAATCTGAAGAATCAGGGTCTCGATATTTTCGTTCTCTATCCGGCAAGTTCCATAAAACGAGTAGTCACGATTTATCGAAGCGAACGCCGGCTGGGAGTTGATGTTATCGAACACGGTTTCCGCGGTTGGGGTGGAAAAATCGAAGACCCTGTCAGTACCGGGAATAACCTTTCCGTTATGATCGATTAGGGCAATTTGGATGGGCATGCGGAATGGAGATATCCCAGCGCCTTCTTGTTGCTGTGAGAAATGGATCTTGTTCTGCATGGTCTTCGAATCGAAATGTGTCTTAACCAGCACTTTGGGATATCCAATACGATAAAGCCAGCACTTCATGAATTGATCCAGCGATCGTCCTGAAACTTCCTCAAAACATTGAAAAAATTGTTCCGTGTTTGCGTTCGAGTCCTTATATCGCGAAAAGTAAAGTTCTTTCCCCGTTTGAAAATTGTCTTCGCCGATAAGCAGCCTCAACATCCTGATTACTTCAGCGGCCTTGACGTAAGTGACGCTATCGATAAGCTCATCGGGATCATTGAAACCTTCCCTGACGATCTTTCCGGCAGTGCCGGTATCCTCAATAGCTAGAGGTCCAAGTAAAGGGCTTCTTATGGAATCGACCTGATTGAGGCGAACAAATGTGGGGTCAAACACATCCCGCAAGAAGCCTCTTTCCACATCAACAGTGTACGCCTCATTCAACCATACATCAAAAGGGGTCTCCATAGTGGTTTCGCTTCCGCACTGGTTGTGTTCAAATTCATGAACAATAACGGCATATGCGAAAAGCAAAGACATATCCGTTGTGTGTTCATCCACAAGCGCGGCGTCAGTAACTATAGTGGTGTTGCCGACGTTTTCCATGCCTCCGAAATTTGATTTGGTCATACATATTGTTCGGTAAACATCGGACGCATATTCGTAGCCCTGGGTTGCCTTCACCCAAAGGACGGACTCCTTTAATATCGCCATCGGCACAACAGCTCCCTGTGTCCTACCTGGAGGAACAAGGTACTCCAACCGCACGGTTTTACCCGAATCGTAAGTCACATTATCAACAAGAGTATCCCACGTGCCGACACAAACGAGGAACAGGTACGGGGCCATGGGAATGTCGTTCCTGTAGGTGATGACTTTGCGAGAAGGGTCGCCGGTCTTTAGCCTCGGCGCCTCGGCGGGGTTTCTGGTCAAATCTATGTCGCCGTTCGAGATGATGTGCGTGTAACGGGCGTCAGCTTCTATGGTGGTCAACATTCTGCACTTGGCCCGGCAGTCGTCAAAAACAGGAGCTATTCGCTGAAACCCCCATTGCTGGCACTGCGACATATATTGCTGGGGCGCTCCCGAGGGGGTCACGTCCTTATAAATTCCCTCCAATACCTTCTCAGAAGGTATACACCTGGTTGTGGTGCGGAGTTTGAATCGCTCACCTGTCCTGATCGGTTTGTCAAGCATTACCACCAGCTTGTTAGACTCGCGCAGGTATTCATAAGTGACATGGGAATTCCCGGAACTCGGAGGCGCCTGGTTCCAACTCAAATCCACTATTTCCAGGTCACGGGCGTCCAGTTCGATTTTCTTAAGGTCCTTAACGGCCGAGACATCTAATATGTTCTCTACCTCTACGTAAGAATCGAGGAAATTGATATACAGCTCCATATGGTGGAGTTTTACAGGCAGTGGAGGGAACTCTTCCCGAAAATATTTGTATGATCTTTCAGTCAACTGAACGCCTCCTAAAATAGACTCTTCATTCTCTTGGTGATAAAGTTTGTCAAGAAACATCAGCGCAGCGTATATCAAATCGTCGGTGGTTGCCCACCAGTTTTCCTGTGATTATCTTATAACATAATATGGGCAATGATTTCTTGGAATAGACCCATGAAAGAAAAGGAGGTTGACATGGCGACAAAGATCGTATGGGAGACGAGTCTGGACAAGGCGCTCTCGAGATCCAAAACCGAAAAGAAGCCTGTGCTTTTGGACTTTTTTAATCCCAATTGAATCGGTTGCAAACAGATGGATGCGGTCACGTATCCCGAGGAGGCAGTGGCAGATTTTGTGGTCGACAGATTAATACCTCTGCGTATCTTGGCGGATGACAAACTGGCGGGGGAATTTAAAATAAAGTGGACCCCGGCCCTTATAACACTTGATGAAAACGGTGAGGAACACCAACGGTCCGTAGGATTTCTGAAACCCGAGGAGTTTATTGCGGAATTCTTGCTGGCTATAGGCAAGGTCCATTTTGAAACCGGCAATCATGAGCAGGCCATAAAGAACTTCCAGGAGGTGTTGTCCAAACACAAGCGGAGTAAAGCGGCTCCCGAGAGCGTATATCTTGAAGGCGTCGCGCTATACAAACACACTAAGCAACCGTCACATCTGAAAGACGCCTACGAAAAACTTATTGCGGAATATCCCGAGAGTGAATGGGCTGATCGAGCCGCTCCGTACAGGCTCATAGGTTAACCGACACTAATTCTCGTTTCATCCAATATCTTGCCGGGAGCGCCGGGACGGTTATGGACTCCACTACGAGCGACGCAGGGCCGTCGAATCTTAGTCAAAGAGTCTTCCGTCCCGGCACAGCGTCTCTTATCATTGACTGAACGTCATGAGAGTCTCTGAAAATCGGAGACGACACTGGTAATACGGACTTCCCTTGACATGACTCGCTCTTTTGAATAGCTTGAATTGACAGTAACTGAAACGCAGTCCTGAAGGTGGAGCACATGTCATTGGCCCAAAAACAACGGGTAGCCTCCGGCGTTAGCCAATTGGATCGCCTCTTGGGAGGTCTGTTCATTGGAGATAACGTTGTTTGGCACGACGATGCCGGTAGTCTCGCGTCGGTTTTTTGTTTGAATTTTATTCAGGCGTCTCAATCTCAAGGGAAGCCGATAATATATGTCAGCTTTGATCGTTCTCCGCGTAATCTACTGGAGAAATTGGGGTCGCTGGCTGAAAACCCCTTGTTGACTATTTTGGATTGTTTTACCTGGGGCAAAGGCTCTGGGTCTGACGTTTTTCTTAGATTTTATTATGACGTAAAGACTGAATGGCCGTGCAGGATAATCAGGGTCGATGAGCCGCGGCAACCCCAGCAGGTTACGGACACCCTCTATGGGGTTCATGCATCAATGGAAGGTGATGTCAGGCTGGTATTCGAAAGCATTACCGGTATGCAGGAAGTCTGGGGCGGGGAAGATAGTATCACAACCTTTTATACTCATTCTTGTCCGAGACTTTATGAACTCAACACCGTGGCCTACTGGGTCATGGAAAAAAACGCTCATTCCGCAAAACTCAGGGCCCAAATCAACCAGATCGCACAGGTGGCGATAGAATTGTCAATAAAACGAGGAGCCACTTCTCTGACCATTCTGAAGGCAGAAGAACGCAGTTTTGAAAATTTTCATCGTCCGTACACATACTGGACCAAAGACCTGAACGTCAGATTTGAAGAAGAACGACGGACGTCGGGTCGTATAGAACTTGGTCTCAGGTTGAAAGACGTTAGGACCAAACGAGGTTTATCCCAAACTGAGCTGGCTAAACTTGTCGGAGTTACGCCAAGCACCATATCTCAAATTGAAAGCAATCTGATTTATCCGTCCTTACCCGCTCTCTTGAAAATGGGCGAAGTCTTGTCCGTAGATGTCAGCTATTTTTTTCAGGATCGCATGGATGTAGCCCGACGAATTGTGTTTTCATCCACTGACGCCTTGGAAATCAAGCTCCCTGATATGCCGGAAGGTGTTGTGGTAGCCAAGTTATTGACGCCAATCGACTTTGACGGACAGGCAGAGCCTTACTTGATCGAACTAGCGCCGGAGGCTAAGCTCCCGTGCCATTTTTTCATCCACAAGGGGGAAGAGATCGGGTATCTGCTTTCCGGTCGGTTACAGATGATCGTTGACAAGGCGGTCTACAAACTCAAGGTGGGCGATGTGGTGTATCTCACCTCAGAGATGCCGAATCAGTGGATAAATCCGGGTCCAGGTGGGGCAAAACTTATCTGGCTAAAAATAAAATAAAAATTATTCAAAAAAAGCAATCCGTCATGAAACTTATTCCGGTGTTCCTGGTCGATGACTCTAAACGCACTGAGAGTCTCTGAAATTCTAAAGGATTTTCTTGACCCCAGGCGCCCAATAAGTTATGGGATATAAGTTTAGGCTGCGAGCTATCATTTCGAATAACCGGCCTACCGAGTATCCTAGGTAACATTAATCATTTTGGAGAAACCAATAACATGATACCCGTTTGCGAACCAGCGCTCGAAGGTCGTGAACTACAATACGTCCGCGACTGCCTAGAAACAAATTGGATTTCCTCAGCCGGAAAATACATAAAAATGTTTGAGGAAAAATTCGCAGCTTACTGTGGAGCGCGTCACGGTATAGCCTGCAGTAGCGGTACAACAGCAATTCATCTGGCAATGGTCGCGTTGGGGATAGGCCCGGGCGACGAGGTGATAATTCCCGATTTTACTCTCATCGTGTCCGCCAACATGGTTATCCTTGCGGGCGCTCGACCGGTGCTCGTGGATGTGGATAAAAAGAACTGGTGTATTGATCGGCATCTCATTGAAGCTAAAATCACGCCCCGGACCAAAGCTATTATGGCTGTTCACATGTATGGTCACCCGTGTGACATGGATGCCATCATGGCTATAGCGAAAAAACACAATCTTTTCGTGATCGAGGATTGCGCTGAAGCCCACGGAGCAGAAGTGAACGGCAAAATGGTCGGGAGTTTCGGGGACGCTTCCTGCTTTAGTTTTTACGGTAACAAGATATTGACTACCGGCGAGGGCGGGATGGTTGTCTGCAACGACGACGAGATTGCCAGGCGTCTTAAGTTGCTATGCAACCAGGGTTTTCAGGAACCAAGATTTGTGCATAGCGTCGTAGGGTTCAATTACCGCCTAACTAACGTTCAGGCTGCGATTGGGTTGGCTCAAACCGAACAGGTCGAACAAAAAGTTGATAAGAAAAGATGGATAGCGGCGGTATACAATGAACTGCTGGCGGACTGGCCTCACCTGACTCTGCCGGTTGAAGAAACATGGGCCAAAAATGTCTACTGGATGTACGGCGTTGTCATTAATGGTAGCTTCGGCCTGACCAAAGAAAAGTTGATGGCTAAACTCCACGAAAAGGGAGTGGACACAAGGGCTTTCTTTTGTCCCATGTCGCTTCAACCAGTATTTAAAGGATCAGATCCTCGTTACCCTGACATATCCGGAGACTATCCTGTCTCCGTAGACCTATGGAATCGAGGGCTCTATTTGCCATCAGGTCTACCACTCACGAGAAAACAGATCGAAACTGTGGTAGAAAAAATTAAAGAATGTAAACCTTGACACTCTTGGTGTTCTAGAAAACTGATCACGGCGCCGGTTCAAGCCGCGCCGTTTTTTTTGGAGGTGAATAGTGGAAAGAGATCCTCGGGTCTCAATAGTATTGGCGACTTACAACGAACGAGAAAACATTCTCGACACGATATCAAGCATTTTTGAGCATGTTAAGGATTCAGCGGAAGTCATAGTTGTTGACGATGATTCCTCGGACATGACCTGGAAACTTGTGAAGGAATTGAATGATCCTCGAGTGAAATTGATCCGAAGGGTTGACACGCGTGGGCTTGCCTCAGCGTTTAACCGCGGCATAATAGAGTCCAGGGGCGAGGTAGTCGGCTGGATGGATGCCGACATGTGTATGCCGCCATCTCTTCTCCCCGCTATGATAGACAAACTTGACGAGTATGACATCGTTGTCGGTTCCCGTTACGCCCCTGGAGGGATAGACGATAGGGCACTCCTTCGTGTGGCTTCGAGCCGTCTCATCAACGGCCTGGCTACACTGGTCCTGGGCTATGGGATAAAGGATTACGATAGTGGATTTGTGATTCTTAAACGAACGGTGTTCGATAAGGTGTCGATTATACCGACCGGTTATGGCGCATATTTCATGGAGTTTTTGTACACATGCCGAACAAAAGGTCTCACAGTGTATGAAATCCCGTATGTTTTTCGTGACAGGGCCAAGGGAGTTTCAAAATCGGCCCCTAGTATCCTGAAGTTTTTCCGAACCGGTATGCAATACGTCATACGGATATTCACGGCCCGTTTAAGGAAGATCGACTAATGGCGCATGAAATTATTCCCCCTGGTTTTGAGAGAAACGACGAGAGAGGTTTATTTCGTGAGATAATAAACTCCGGTGACTGGAAAGCGATAAACTGGGCGAAGATGCGTCCAGGAGCGATACTCGGAAACCATTATCACAAAAAAACCGTGATGTTTTTCTACCTTATCAACGGTTCAGCCCGTATCAGGACTGTTGATATCAATACCGGTCAAAGAGATGAGTTTGAACTAAAGGCAGGGCAGGGGGTGTTCTTCCAGCCAATGGAATCACACATAATAAGTTTCGTGGATGAATCCGAGGTCCTAATGCTCAAATCCTTGCCTTTTGACCCTGCGGACCCGGATATTGTTCACCACCCTGTTTAGTAGATTGAGGAAGGTAAACAACAGGCGCTATTGAGCCCGATTGAATAACAACCTAATTGGAATCGTACGAATATAAAACACTTTTTGACTTTGAAACCTCATACTGGTGGTTCAGGGGTCTCCATGAGATCCTGAGCGAAACCTTATCAAACATGGGGTTAAGATCAGACGCGAAAGTTCTTGACGCAGGGTGCGGGACCGGCCAGAATCTGGTGAATCTGAGTCATAACAATTGTTCCCAAGTTTACGGTTTTGATGTGTCGGTTGATGCGGCCGCTTTTTGGCCGCAACGTGGTTTGAAAAAAGTTTGTGTCTCGTCAATTAATGATATTCCCTTTAAGGACAATGCCTTTGACGCTGTTGTCTCAGTTGACGTTCTCGAATGTGAAGCGGTTGATGAGACTCAGGCTTATTCCGAGATGTGGAGAGTCTTGAAGCCGGGCGGGATTCTGACCCTGGTTCTCCCGGCCTATGAGTGGCTGTTTTCAGAGGAACACCACAAGGCTGTAGGGGCTAATCGACGTTATTCCAAAAAGAAAGTGATCGATTTGCTTAACAGAAAACCCGTGCAACTAATAAGGTTGAGTCATTTGTTTGCCGGTGTTTTTCCTCTTGTCGCGGCTTATAGGATTCTTCAACCATATTGGAAGCGGGAGAATACTGCCACTCCTCGGTCAGAAATAAAACCACTGCCTAAAATGGTGAATGAGGCCCTATACAGAGTTGTCAAAGCCGAACGGCGGCTGTTACGAAGATTTGACTTGCCTTTCGGAAGCTCGATCCTCGCAGTGGCTAGGAAGGTGGTTTAATAGTGGGATACAAAGCCTGGCAGCTTGGGGACCCAGGGGGACTGCTTTACGGATGTTACGATTTTCTTAGGCGACGGCTCAATCACAAACTGGTTAACTATCTGCTCACAACATGTGCGCATAAAGATCCCTGTATTGTATTGGAGGCCGGGTCCGGACCAGCATTCGCAACCTCGATTCTATCTTGTGATCAACGCATCGGACTTGCTGTCGCGATTGATATTGACATAGAAGCGTTGAAGGAAGCTAAGAAACGAGACGAATGCCTGAACATCGTAGTGGCGGACATAGAGAAACTGCCGTTCAGGAATGACTGTATAGGTCTGGTCTGGAACAGCAGCACGCTCGAACACCTCCCGACACTCGATCACGCCCTTGCAGAGATGACACGAGTCGCCAGTTCAGGAGGAAACGTTTTTGTCGGGGTGCCAAACCTCTATGGTCCCCTTGGATTTCAGAAATGCCTACCCAAATCGTCTATTGGAGTCTGGATTGGAACCACTTTTGATAGACAAGAATTGCAGGAGTTAATGAGGAGAGCAAATCTCGAACCGCAAGATTCAATATTCTATTTCTTTCGTTTTTTTGTCGGTGTACTGGCCTGCAAGACATCTCAATCTGCAGGAGGTTCAGGTCCTCAAACCCAGAAATGTTAACAAACACATTCTGTCATATTAATGGAATAGGCGAGAAAAGCGAAAGAAGGCTGTGGAACCGCGGCATCCTCAATTGGCAGGACGCCCTGCGAGCAGGCGATAATGCTTTGGGAATCAAGAACCTGGAAATAATCAAGATGGCGATTCACGAATCGCAACTCCAACGTGATCTCGGAAACCCCAGATTCTTTTCTCAGTCGCTAAACTCCAAAGACGTGTGGAGGATTTTCTCCGAGTTCAGGGATTCCATCGCGTACCTGGACATCGAAACTAACGGCATGGCAGGATCCGAAGAGATAATCACCACAATATCGATGTTTGACGGTTTGTCTGTAAAGTATTACATCCGTGACCACAATTTGAATCAATTCAGACGCGATATCCAAGATTACAAGCTGCTTGTCACCTACAACGGTAAATGTTTTGACCTGCCCGCAATAGAAAGACATCTCGGCGTTAGATTCAACCACGCTCACATAGATCTTAGGTTTGTATTGAGTAGCCTCGGTTACAAAGGCGGCCTTAAAGGTTGCGAACGACAAATGGGGCTTGATAGGGGAGAACTCACTAATGTGGACGGCTATTTCGCCGTATTGCTCTGGAACGATTACCAAAGACACACCAACATCCGCGCCCTTGAGACTTTGCTGGCCTATAATATCCTAGACGCTGTAAATCTTGAATACCTAATGGTTAAGGCCTACAATGAAAAACTCCTTGATACTCCCTTTGCGGTAGAAAATGAATTGCCGCTTCCCGCCGCGGTAGAAAACCCTTTTGAACCGGACATAGACACAATCGATCGGTTAAGACGAAAATACATGAGCAAATACGGGGGCGGGCTAGGATCGTACGAACACTACTGATACCGATAAATAACCGATATTTCTTCGGTCCAAATGACGGAACCCGTACGTGTCATTTTGAGGAGCCCAGCGACGAGAAATCTTACCCACCGGCGGAACAGATTCCTCCCTTTGGTCGAAATGACATTCATGACGGCAGCAGCGTTTGTATTGGGTTGCTGTAAAAGATTTGTGGTCGGATCACTGTTTCAGGGGATCCGTAAACGGTTCCTGACCACCCAACGCTGTCTCAACTTTCATGGCGGCTAGATACCCTGATTCCGCAGCGGCTTCAAGCGTAGGATAAATCATGTAGTCCCCGGCTAGAAGGAATTTCCCCTGATTGATGTCGTTCAGCCTCGCGAGACTTTGATAGGCCCCAGGCGGCATAATTGGGTAGGCAAGCTCGAATCGTTGAACGTCGTGGCCTGTGATCTTGGAACGGGCCCCAGGAAAAATCTTTTCAACTCCAGCTTCGACCTTATCGACAAGCTCCTGATCCGACATCTCTATAAGCGGCTTGTCGTTCCCCCCAATATCCGGGATGTAGGCGCAAAGGGGCCTTTCCTGAACCTTATTGAGTTCAGGGTTGTGAGCCCTCTGTACCCATGATCCATCGTAAAGGTCAGTAAACACAAAACCTTTGCCCACACCGAGGTTGAATGCCTGGTCAAAAATCGGCGTCGAGCTAAACAGTCCTACCGTCGCATAAGAGGAATATTTAATTTCACTTATAATTTTCTTTTGCTCATCATTGAGAAGGTCTTTCGCTATTTCAAGAGTGACCGGCGCCGGGGTCGCAACTATCACAGTATCAGCGACCATAGTTTGTTCGGTTCCTGATTGGTCAACGTATTTGATCTCGTAAATTTTGTCTTTCGGTTTTATCAAAGTGACTTTACAATTGAGCCTCGCCTTGTATCCCAGGTTTTTCGCTAAGGCCTCGGGGAGTTCGGACAATCCATTCTGGAAGGTAAAAGCTCCGGATTCCTTTTCCGCATCAGAACCGTCACCGTTCTGCTCTGGATTTTTTGTTTCAGCAACAGGTTCGGTAGCTTCGAACTGAAAACCGATTTCGGGAACAAAACTTAGAGCGGATATCCGGCCAAGATTGGCGCCAAACAGCCCAAGCGCTTGCGATTCATAAATCTCGAGGAAGATCGGTGGGAACTTTTCGGTTTCAAACCATTGCCTGGCCGACATCTTGTCCAAATCGGACAATTCATTCGGTAAACCTGAGTAGTCAGATTCTTCATATAACTTTGCAAGTTTTTGCACCGTGCTCACGAACCGGTTGTATTCTTGAACGCTACTTTTCTGAATAAACAGTTGTGCGGCTCCCTTGGTTCCGAAATAGAATTTACCGTCATAATAAAATGCCTCAGATGGTTCCGGAATTTCGACAGGCTCGATGCCTAGCTCATCTATCATCGTCTCAACTGGCCCCTGAGGAATTCCGATGTAGGCTATCCCTTTCGGATAATTGAACCCTCCAAAACTCCCCGAAACAATTCGGCCACCGAAACGATCACTCTGTTCAAGAAGCGCAATATCGCGGTTCTTCAGGAAGTGAGCAGCAGTCAAGCCAGCTATGCCGCCTCCCACGATTACGACTTCTCTACGCTCTGGTTCTTTTAGGGTCTGCTCTTTTGCCGCGGGTCCATTCGGCGCCTTTTCAGCGGCCATGACAATATTTAACAGCGCAGTTAGAAATATAAGAATCGCAATCAGGCATATTACCGTTCGAAACTTAGAAAACAAGGATATGGAATTGGTTTTCGGAAGGGACGATGACCGCAGTGATAACATATTCGGCTCCAGCAAGATCATTAGTCAGGACTCTAATCAGCGTTCCATTTACTGGAACTACTGTCGGAATTTGGCTAGCGCATTGCGTAGTCTTAATGAATTAGAGACTACGGATACAGAACTCAATGCCATAGCTGCAGCCGCAATAACGGGAGTCAATAGGATCCCGAAGAATGGATACAGTGCCCCGGCTGCGACTGGTATGCCCAAAGTGTTGTAGAAAAAAGCCCAGAACAGGTTTTGCCTAATTACCTTCATCGTTTGTGCTGACAATGATATCGCAGCCGGGACAAGGAGTAAATCATTTGTCATGAGTGTAACCGACCCTGCTTCAACAGCGACGTCCGATCCTGCTCCAACGGCAATACCAACGTCGGCGGCGCTCAGGGCAGGGGCATCGTTAATGCCATCGCCGACCATCGCAACGACACGTCCTTCCTGCTGCAATCTTCTTATCTCTCCGGCCTTGTCCCCTGGAAGGACCTCCGCCAGTACCTCGTTAATACCTAAAGCCTCACCGGTCGCCTTTGCCACAAGCTTATTGTCACCTGTAATCATCGCGATCTTAATGTTCATCTTCTTAAGTTTTTCGACCGTAGGCGCAGCGGAATTCCTCAATGTATCCGAGATACCGAGTAGACCCATGATTTTTCCGGATTTCGCGACCAATACTACGGTCCGGCCCTGATTCTCCAACGACTTGGCTTCGTTGACCGCTTGATAAACGTCGATCCGTTCAGCCTGGAGCAACCTCAAACTACCTATGATAACTGATTCGCCACCTATTTCACCGCTCACTCCTTTGCCGGATATGGCCCTAAAATTGTGAACAGGTTCTAGTTTCAATTCTGATTGTGAGGCCTTGTCACATATTGATTTCGCTAGCGGGTGCTCGGACAAGGATTCGAGTGAAGCAGCGGTACGAAGAATCTCATCACGAGGGGCCTCCTGCAAGGGTATCACATCAACCACTTGAGGTTTGCCCTCAGTCAGCGTCCCAGTTTTGTCAAACACTACCGTGTTAACTTTACAGACATTTTCAAGAACTTCACCACCTTTGATCAGTATCCCTTTTTCAGCAGCAGCTCCTGTCCCAACCATCACGGCAGTAGGTGTCGCAAGCCCCATTGCGCACGGACAGGCTATTATCAAAACCGAAACAAAATTCAAGATCGCTCTGGAAAGAGACGGCTCAGCCGGTAAATAACTCCATAGCAAAAAGGTGAGGACCGCAATTCCAAGCACAACTGGGACGAAAACAGAGGCTACCCTGTCCGCGACTCTCTGGATAGGGGCTTTGGACCCTTGAGCCTCCTCAACCAGTCGTATAATCTGAGCAAGGGCGGTATCAGAGCCGACCCTGTTTGCTCGCACATTAAGGGCCCCAGTCTGATTTATTGTAGCGCCGAAAACCAGCGCCCCGGCGCTCTTGTTTACAGGCATGCTTTCACCTGTCAACATGGCCTCATTAACAGCGGATGAGCCGGATATGACCTCGCCGTCAGTTGCGATGCGGTCACCCGGTCGGACCTGGAAAATATCGCCGACCCGCAACAGTCCGATGGGAATTTCTACAATGCTGTCGCCCCTGACTACTCGGGCTAGACTCGGTTTTAGTTCGACCAGTTTCTTTACAGCCGCCGATGTCTTGCCCTTGGCCCTCGCTTCAAGGAATCGTCCCAGGAGGATTAAAGTAACGATCATGGAAGCGCCGTCAAAGTAGACATACGCCTCGTGTCCCATCTGAGAAAAAAAACCAGGAAATATTGTGACCGCGAATGAATAGATGTAGGCTGATAGAGATCCGAGGGCTACCAGCGTGTTCATGTCTGACGTTTTT
The DNA here is from genome assembly GCA_026388665.1 of Deltaproteobacteria bacterium. Taxonomy (GTDB): domain Bacteria; phylum Desulfobacterota; class Desulfomonilia; order Desulfomonilales; family Desulfomonilaceae; genus CAJBEZ01. The sequence goes on along the minus strand of JAPLJJ010000283.1, from coordinate 1,076 downwards.
TGGCGAGCCGCTTTCCAGGCTCCTATGATAAACCTGTTTCCCACCCAGAAAATGACCGGCGTCGTCAGAATAAGTTGAGCATAGTCAAGAAATGTCGGACTCACATGATGCAAAAATGGAAACAGATGTCCCATAGCCAGCCCATGTACGAGTACGCTAAGCACAATACCGATAATAAGTTTAAGTTTTAGGTCTTGAATCTCATCAAAGCGAGCTTGCCCAGGCTCACTGGAAACAGTTTCTACCGGTTCATAACCCATGTCGGTAATCTTGGCGTCTATATCAGGACGACTTAGCAGAGCCGGATCATACGTTACCGTGGCCTTCTCAGTCGCGAAGTTTACAGTCGCTTCTTGAACCCCGGGTAAAGCTTTCAAACCATTTTCAACACGCCGGATGCACGCTGCGCAGCTCATCCCCCTAATCTGAATTGTCTCCTTATCCAACTTCGTACCCAGCCTTTTCGATCCGCTCACGAACCTCTTTCATGTCAACCGGCCCATCATGGGTTAATGTGGCCTCAGCTTTTTCGAGGTTTACGGAAACATCCTGTACCCCCTCGAGGGAAGACAGGGTCTTTTTCACAGCTATTACACAGTGTTGACATGACATGCCCTTAACTTTGACTACTGAGTTCATCTTCAAGCCTCCTTCGAATTGCTGGTTTATCCTTCTACTAAATCTGTTGTTTTGCGTTTCCAACACGCCATGACACCGCCGTCTCCAAAAAACATTTGAACTAGCTCCCATCCTTGATCGCCTCTTTCGTTAAGGATGTTTACCAGTAGTTGCGGTTCTTCGTCCGGAACTTCATGTATCCCGCAATCGCCTTTCTCAGTGCAAAAGTACACGATTTTGCTGAAGGTATCAGCAGGATGGCGGGTAATTGAATATTCGAATCTGTCCATGTTTCATCCTCGCAAAATGATTCTATTGAATCGCCGACAGTGGGCTCTATGGATTAATATAATCCTCGCCCCCTATTCGGTAAACTGTTTCTAATCCGGAAAAATTATTTAGGGCCTCTAGAACGGTCCTTGCGTTAATCAGCGAAAGTCACTAATGAATAGTTATGT
>JAPLJJ010000224.1 GCA_026388665.1 Deltaproteobacteria bacterium | reverse complement strand
CTCGGAATCAGCCAGCACGGCCTCACCCAACATGTCAACAGTGAATGCGATTCCTTCATCTCTGAGCTTCTGTAAAACTCTGAGGGCGTCATGTTCATCACGTCCGCCGACAAACTGCGCCGCCATGGATTCGACTCCGGTCCTAACCGCTTTCGCCGCAACATGGGGGACAATTACCGATAGCCTTCCTATGCCTTGCAGAAGAGGATTGTCCGGAAGATCTGAAAAATATTCATTGAGCATCTTGATAACGAGAGCGTCCGTCTTCAGGGATGGGAGTACATCCACGAACCGAAAAAGCTGAATCTTTAGCGCCTCATCTTTCATGACCCATTCGGTAAGCCTTCCGTTCCATGTCTTTGCGTCGAACAGGGAAGGGACTTGGCGCCCCATTAGCGCATAGATCTCTCGACCTACTTCTTGCAATTTATTCTCAATGCTCACGCTCATTGGCTGTCCTTACGACTATGAATCAGTGACTGAAGGGTTACAAAGGTTAATCGTAGATTCGTTTGTGAGCATATTCGGCGTGGCGTGGTTCGGTCAAGATAATCTGAACGGATATCAACCCATCCCACATAATCAGAAAACAGCGCTCAATTTAATTTGGGATTCAAGATCCGTAACTTTTTCTGGGTCTTTTTGACATAGTCGCCACTCTTCTTGTTTTGATCAGTTTGGAGCAGCTCATGCGATTAGGTAATTGCCCTTTTTCCTAGACCATCTCTATGGTAGGAGCCTGACATCACGTTCAGCGTCAACGTACTCCAGCCGGTTTCTGCTCTGGACAAAAAAATTCTTGACATGTCCTCTCGAGAGGTTCATAGCTTGATGCAAATGATAGGCATTCTCATTACTGAGTGAACCATGCAACCAATTGCTCACCGTAGAACGACCAAACAACGGCAAATCATAGTGGAGGAACTGCAAAACCTTAGATATCACCCAACTGCGGATCAGCTCTATGAAATAGTCAGGAAACGACTTCCTGGAATTAGCCTCTCAACTGTCTACAGAAACCTCGAGATTTTATCGGCTGAAGGCGTAATCATGAAAATGGACATGGCAGGAACCCAGAAGCGCTTCGATGGGACAGTGGAAAGCCACTACCACATTCGATGCGTTGAATGCGGCAGATTGGATGACATTGACATGCTTCTCGCGTGCAACCTCGACGAAATCGCACGGAACTATTGCGACTACAGTTCGGTGACGCACAATTTGGAATTTTCAGGGGTATGTCCTGACTGTTTGAAACGCAGTTGAGTGAAGGAGATATTCGATTCAGGTCATGTATTAATCGAGAAAGGAGGGCTAGATTCTCATGGACGCGTTGATTCTTTCGCGCCTGCAATTTGCAGTAGCAACTTATTTCCATTTCCTTTTTGTGCCCCTTACCTTGGGCCTCTCCATTCTGATCGCGATAATGGAGACTCAGTACGTCAGAACCGGTTTAGAAGATTACAAGAGGATGGCGAAATTCTGGGGAAAACTGTTCGTCATTAACTTCGCCGTTGGGGTAGTGACTGGAATTACCCTTGAATTTCAGTTCGGGACAAACTGGTCGCGTTATTCCAAATATGTAGGGGATATATTCGGTTCTCTCTTGGCCATAGAAGCCACTGTTGCCTTTTTTCTCGAGTCCACATTCATAGGCGTGTGGATATTCGGTTGGAAAAAGCTTTCTCCCAAGGCCCATGCTGTTTGCATCTGGCTAGTCGCAGCAGCCTCGAACATATCAGCGTACTGGATCCTTGTGGCCAATTCCTGGATGCAGCATCCTGTGGGATATGTCATCAGGAATGGTAGAGCGGAACTGTCGGATTTTTGGGCGGTAGTGACCCAGCCTTATGCAATCCTGATGTTTCTTCATGTGTTAAGCGGGGCCTACATTCTTGCTGGTTTCTTTGTCATGGGTATTAGCGCTTATCACATATTGAGGGGAAATGAGCTTCCGTTTTTCAAAAGGTCCTTCAGGATCGCCGCTACCTTCAGCGTAATTTTCTCGTTGAGCGCAATGCTCATTGGGGATTTTCAGGGTAAGGAGATGATGAAATCTCAGCCGGCCAAAGCGGCCGCTGCGGAATCAGTGTGGGAATCAACTAAGGGCGCTCCCATGTATCTCTTCGTCATCCCTGATGAAGCGAATGAAAGAAACAAAGTGGAAATATTGGGTATTCCCAAGCTACTGAGTTGGGTGGCGCTTGGAGACGCTGATGGCCTGTACAGAGGTTTGAAAGAATGGCCCAAAGAGGACAGACCCCCAGTTGCCATTACTTTCTGGTCGTTCAGGCTAATGGTTGGGCTGGGCATGTTGTTTGCCTTGCTTGGTATCATCGCATGGCTGAAACGAAAAAGTCCTGAAAACAGTCCATGGCTGCTCAAAATACTCATCTATTGCATCCCGCTTCCATACTTAGCGGCGTCCCTGGGTTGGACCGTCACAGAGGTGGGAAGGCAGCCCTGGATAGTCTATGGAATCATGAAAACAGCGGATGCCGCCTCGCCCGTCAGCGCCTCTCAGGTAGGAGTGTCCCTACTGGCCTTTGCAGTGGTCTACACTGTGCTTGGGATAGTCTGCTTCTATCTTATAACAAAAAACGCCCGAAAAGGGCCTAAGCCATTGTCCTCGATAACGCAATAGGAAAGGGGGAGCATACAATGTTGGAGACGATTTGGTTTTTGCTCTGGGGCATTCTCTGGGCAGTATACTTCATGCTGGATGGCTTTGACCTTGGTCTCGGGACTCTTTCTCCATTCATAGCCAGCAATGAAAACGATAAACGTGTGATTTACAATTCTATGGGGCCGTTTTGGGACGCAAACGAGGTGTGGCTGATTACTGCGGGTGGTGTCACGTTCGCCGCTTTTCCCACAACTTATGCCGTTATGTTCAGCGCACTTTACACACCTCTTTTATTATTGCTGTTTGCCCTGATAATTCGGGCGGTGGCCCTGGAATTCAGGGGTAAAGTTGAGAGCGCTTTCTCGAAAAAAATTTGGGACGCGTGTCTTTTCCTGGGAAGTTTTGTTCCTGCGCTTCTTTTAGGAGTAGCGTTTGCGAACATTTTCGAGGGAATCCCGATTGATGGTGAGGGAATATTCCACGGGAATTTGTTTACTTTACTCAACCCGTACGGACTGCTGGGAGGATTACTCTTTGTGCTGCTTTTTCTTGTCCATGGCTCTTTATGGCTTGCCATCAAGGCTGACGGCGCCCTCGAGACAAGGGCCATGAAGGCGGCTTCCGGGATATGGTGGGTCCTGTTGGTAGTAGCGGTTGTCTTCCTGGTGGCCACGTGGTTTGCCACAAATCTGTATTCGAATTATATAGGTTCGCCACTTTTACTGCTTATTCCTTTGGTAACGGTTCTGGCTCTCTTGGCTGTGAGGCTTTTCATTTACCAGACTGCTCCGTGGAAAGCCTGGTTTGCCTCAAGTCTAACAATTGTCGGGGCCACCTTGTTTGGGGTAGTGGGATTATACCCGAATCTTTTACCTTCAAGCCTGAATCCGGAATATAGCCTAACTATTTTCAACTCTTCATCAAGTCCTCTTACACTAAAAATCATGTTGGTCGTCGCTTTGACATTTGTGCCTATCGTCATCGCATATCAGATATGGAGTTACTACGTGTTCAGGGACAAGGTTACAAATGAGGACTTGGCTTCTGAGGAGGCTTACTGATCGTCATCATGCGTTATGGCCCTCAAGTCCCATTCCCAGTGGGACCTGGGGCCTCTCATGGACATCCGTAGAAGGGGAGTTGAGCCTACAATCTATCTTTTTCTAGAGACTTGCAGTTGATGTTGAACCGCTTGATCCACTTCCACAAAAGTTATTCGCGATACTCCGATGGTTTCAGCGCTTACGCCTGACTAAAAAGCGAGAAGGAAAGAAAATCGATCCTCGGACAGCAGAGAACCCCGGCAGACATCTTAGAGACCAGGCGCTTGCCATGTCTTTTTCAATTCCAAGATGTTCACATTGACGATTGTCTCTCTATTCAAGCCCTCCACAACCAGGTTCGGGTCAGACGAAGTCTCTCCAATAAGTGACAATGGAAAACCCTTCAAAGCCTCTTCGAACAACTTCTCATTTGAAGGGCTGACGCTAATAAGGAACCTGCTAGGGGTCTCAGAAAATAATACAAAATCGTGACGGCCCGAACCCTCGTACGCCAGACTCTCAAGGCTAACCTTCGCTCCTAAGCCCCCGGAGAATGAACTCTCCGCAAGAGCAACCCCAAGCCCACCATCCGATAGATCATGAATCGAAGCGACCAGTCCGTGTCTCACGGCGCTGAACAAAGCCCTGTAAGATTTGATCGACAAGTCTGGATTCAAGACCTTAGGTACCTCTGACCCCACAAAACCCTTGGACGCGAAATATTCAGACGCCCCCAGCTCATCTCGGGTCAGGCCCAAAACGTAAATGAGATCACCGGCCGCTTTGAAATCCGCTGTTACAGCTTTTCTAACGTCCGGCACAACTCCTACCGCAGTAAAGAGCACGGTCGGAGGAATAGATATCTTTGAGCCACCCATCAGGTAATCGTTCTTCATGCTGTCTTTACCGGAGATGCACGGTATCTGATATGCGACGCACACATCGTATAGGGCCTTATTGGCTCTGACTAACTGAGCCAGTTTATATTCACCATCGGGAGTTTTTTCAGATTGTACTGGGTCACACCAGCAAAAATTATCCAAGCCCGCCATATGATCTGGGTTAGCGCCTACCGCCACAATGTTTCTGACCGCTTCATCTATAACAGCGGCCATCATCCAGTATGTATCGATATCGGAATATCTTGGCGCAATCCCGCAGCCAACCGCCACACCAAGATACCTGTCCAGCATAGGTCTTTGAACGGCAGCGTCCCCAGGCCCATCGTTGTTAACGCCAATCAGAGGTTTGACAACGGACCCTGCTTGGACTTCGTGGTCGTATTGTCGAATAAGCCTTTCCTTTGAGCATATATTCCAGCGGGACATCAACTGAAGTAATTCTCGATTCAGGTCCGACGGGCTTGCAAAATCCGGTTCAGAGTGTCTCGGTAATTCCCACGTCGCCTTGAGTCGCATCTGAGGAACACCATCATGCAGGAAGCCCAAAGGGAAATAGGCTATTGGGGAATCATGCCAGTAAACAGTGAATGTTTCATCGTCAGAGAATTCCCCAAGGTCCGTGGCCTCGACATCGAGTTTCTCCGCTAACGCCATAAATTCCGATAGTTTGTCAGGAGGCACAGCCACGGTCATTCTTTCCTGAGCTTCCGACAGCAAGATTTCCCAAGGTTGAAGCCCAGGATATTTCAATGGCGCTTTATCCAGGAACAGGCGAGCCCCTCCCGCTTCTCTCGCCATCTCTCCTACTGACGATGACAGACCGCCGGCGCCGTTATCCGTTATCGAACTGTAGAGCCCACGATCTCTTGCCATGAGCAGGAAATCCGTCATACGCTTTTGAGTTATCGGGTCCCCAATCTGAACCGCTGTAGCCGGCGAACCTTCATGCAACTCCTCTGAAGAGAAGGTGGCCCCGTGTATTCCATCCTTGCCGATGCGGCCGCCGGTCATCACGATTCTGTCACCTGGATTCGCCTTCTTGACGTGCGCAGGCTTCCCGTTAATGGTTGCCGGCATCAACCCGCCTGTCCCGCAATAAACCAAGGGCTTTCCAAGGTACCGTTCATCAAAGACTACAGCCCCATTAACAGTTGGAATGCCGCTTTTGTTTCCGCCGTGTTCAACACCCTCACGAACTCCTTCAAAAACCCGCTTTGGGTGTAGGAGGCGAGGGGGGATCACGCCGTTGTAGTCCGGTGGAGCGAAGCAAAAGACATCCGTGTTAAATATGAGACGACACCCCAAGCCAGTGCCGAATGGGTCTCTGTTCACACCGACGATTCCCGTGAGGGCGCCACCATACGGATCAAGAGCTGACGGAGAATTATGTGTTTCAACCTTTACAACTAAATTCCAGTCGTTATCCAGTCGAATCACACCGGCATTGTCCTTGAAGACAGAGAGGCAGAAATCCTTATCCCTCAAATTACGGCGAATGTCTTCTGTCGATCGCTGCACATAAGATTTGAACAAGCTGTCAATACGAGCGATTTCTCCTTCTTCTTCATAGTCGATGATCGCATTGAATATTTTGTGCTTACAATGTTCAGACCATGTCTGGGCAAGGACCTCAAGCTCACAGTCAGTGATCAGGTTGGTCAGCTCGTGTTTCTTTCTTTCAGCGATGAACCCTGGATCTTTGAAAAAGCTCTGGATGGTTTTCATCTCTTCCAGATTCAGGGCAAGAATGCCTTCCTGGCTTATACGCAACAACTCATCATCAGAAATATCGAGATCGATCTTTTGAACCTGAATATTGGCTTTCGATCTGACAACCGGCACAGCAATCAAGGATCGGTTATCAGCCGGTGAAAAGACTTGAGAAGTCTGTATGAGATCATTAGCCAACAAATCCTTGGCTATCCTGCTGATTTCATCGTGGGTAATTCGCCCTTTAAAGAAATACAGCTTTCTGCTGTATACGCCTTCTTCTAAACCTAATTTAACGCCCAGAGTTCGTTCCACGGCTTCTCTTGCGGTTCGACCGACATTGTCCGTGACGCCGGGGCGATAACCCACTTCAACGAGCCAATCAAATGGTAGATTCAATGGTTCATCAATTGTCGCTTCCTGGATCACGGGGTCCTTGAAAACTTCTTCAGCAAGAGTTTCCAACGCCAGCCTGTCAAGCCCCATATCAATTATAAAACTGTCTGCAACCCTCAAGCTGTCCAGCTTGATCCCGAGATCAGATTCTATCCTTGCCGCGATCCTCCTGCCTGAAGGGTCGGGCAATGAATCTCTTAAACAGACATCTATTCTATGTGGCATACGATATTCCTAAGTGAATTATGAATTCCAATGTGGCTGTTACTTAAGTGTTGGAGAAACTTTCAAGAAGATCCGAGCGTCAAGCGCAATTGCGCCTGAACGTGAAACCCAGACAGGGTTGACATCAATCTGATCTATTGATGGAAATTCTACCATCAAACTCGCAACTGTGGAAATTGTCCTGCGAAGACTTTCCCTGTCTATGGGATCCCGTCCTCTAACCCCTCTGAAAATATCTGAACCAGGTAATTCATCTATCATTTCATCTATTTCCCGATCTGACAGTGGCGCCATTCTCAGAGACGCTTTAGCGAAGACCTCTACCAGAACACCGCCGTAACCGACCAGCACAAGCGGGCCGAACTGGGCATCCCGCTTCCCGCCTACGATCAATTCGTATGTTCCGGGTATATGGGCTGCCATTCGTTGAACGAGACAACCATAATAGCCAACGGAAGGTTCCTTCATGAAGCGGTTTTGTATGTCTCTTACGGCTGTTTTTAACTGATCAAAATCACTGAGTCCCAGGATAACCCCTTTCGAGTCCGATTTGTGTGATATCTCACTTGCAATTACTTTGACAGCGTAGGGTCCGGGGAAATCAGGCATTACTGAGTCAAGATCGCCAAAAGGCAGTATAACTTTGTCATCCGGTAGATCGAGTTTCGCGAGCCGCATTATGTGCAGGGCTTCATGCAACAAGGGTGATCGGCCCTCCGAGATAGACCTATCGATGATTCTCGAAATGGCCGGTTGGTTCATTTCTACCGGTTTTGGCGGCTTGGAGGTTTCCTGCCTTATGAGTTCTCTGCGCTTCTCAAATTTTATTGCGGTGTCAAGAGCGCTAACCGCTCGCTCCGGAGAATTAAATATCGGAAAATCAAATTCTTTAAAGAGTCTGGACACCTCGACTTGCTCCGTCGATACACATAACGCTACCGGTTTCTGATACCTCTCAGAAAGAGAGGCGGCCTCCCTCAACAATTGACGGGATGTTTCACCTTCTATTGCCGCGAAATATGTTTGGAGTAGCAGGACCCCATCGACGTTTGGTTCTTTCAATGTGTGTTCGATAATTTGAACATAAATCTCAAAATCGAACAGATCACCAAGATCAAGGGGATTGGCCAGTTTAATCACGTTTGCCCTGACTTTTTGCCTGATCTGATCCAAAAAATCCTCATTAAAAGGCGGCAGGTTGAAGCCGTAAGTGTACGCAGCGTCCGCTGCAATGACAGCGTGACCCCCGGACCGGGAAATTATTGCGAGGTTACGGCCTTTCATTGGTGATATCTGTAAAATCTTCACGAAATCGACATAACCGTGCATGTCGCGAAAGCGGATGACGCCTGACTGGACAAGTGCGGCATCGACTACCATATCGTCATTGGCAAGCGCATCGGTATGGGACTGAGCCACGTGTTGGCTGTAACCTCCAATGTTGGCCTTGTGAACAACGATCGGCTTTGAGGACTTTTTCGCGAGGTCTGTAAACCTCCTGCCGTCCTGTATTGATTCGAGATACATGCAAATCACCGATGTTTCTGGATCTTCAATATAATATTCGAGCAAATCATTTTCATTTATGTTGAGTTTGTTACCAATTGACGCGAATTTGCTGAAACCAAGCTGTTCGCTGTCGAACATATTTAGGAAAGACAATGCCACGCCGCCGCTTTGAGCGATAATCCCAACCCCGCCGGCTCTGAATGTATTCCGGAGTCTGGGGAACGGGGTTGCAAGGCCGTTGGAAGCGTTCATGATCCCAATGCAGTTGGGTCCAATAAATCTTATCCCGTATTGGGCGGCGATCCGTTTAAGGGATTGGCTCCATTCGGATCCTTTTCCTCCATATTCACCGAATCCACCACTCTCTATGACCGCCCTAGTTATCCCCTTTTTTCCGCATTCTTCCAATATGTCAGGAACAGTTCGCGCAGGGGTCAGGATTACAGCCAGGTCAATGGGCTCGTCAATCTCATCCAGGGTTTTATGTATCTTCCGACCGAATAACACGCCTTCATCCAGTCCCACGAGGTGAATCACGCCTGTGTACAGGAACTCAAACAGATTTCTCGCTATTTCCTTGCCAAGATTTCTTGGATCGGCGGAAACACCTATGACAACAACAGAGGATGGATTAAATAGTTTTTTCACGTGGAATGACCTCTCATAAATCGGCGGATAGTTTATTGTTGAGACAATTAGTCCGGTTTCCAATCGTTCCGGGGTTTCACCGGATTATTTATTGGATGCTGATAATCTGAAATCCCTGACTGATTTAACGAGCGTTGGGTTGTCCTCATACCACCTGACGAACTGAGCCAGACCTTCCCGTAATGATGTTGAGGGCTTAAACCCGAGCTTCGCTGTAGCTTTGTCAATACTTGCGAAGGTTGCTATGACGTCCCCAGGTTGAGGAGGGACCATTTCTTTGATGGCTTCAAGCCCTGTAAGTTCTTCGAGTGTTGAAATGAAGTCCATGAGTTCAATTGGTTTATTGTTACCCAAATTGATTATTTCATATTGATCCAGTTTGTCCCTTTTCAGCGCAGCGATGACCCCGCTTGTGACATCGTCGATGTATGTAAAATCTCGCTTATTTTTTCCATAGTTGAAAACCTTTATCGGGGTGCCATGACGCATCGCCTCCAGGAAACTCCAGTAAGCCATGTCGGGTCTACCCCATGGGCCGTAAACAGTGAAAAATCTCAATCCTATAGTTTGAAGATTCCACAAGTGTGTGTACGTGTAGGCTATCAGTTCGTTTGCTCTCTTGGTCGCGGCGTACAGACTCATTGGCGTTTCTACATGGTCATTCTCCGCGTAAGGTAGTTTAGTATTTCCACCGTATACACTGGAGCTTGAAGCATAGACAAATCTTTGAACTGAATGATGCCTCGACTGTTCTATTAAATTTACGAATCCTTCCAAATTAGACTTTTGATAAGTGTAAGGATTCTTTAGTGAATATCGGACCCCGGCCTGTGCCGCTAGATGGCAAACAAGATCAGGTTTGTGCTCGCTAAATATCGCATTTACAGCGCTCAAATCCGAAATATCCGCATTTATGGAAACAAAGTTCCTGTTTTTTCTGAGGATTTCATCTCTAGCAGTTTTTAGCTCCGGCGAGTAATAGGGATTAAAATTGTCTATTCCTATCACGGTCGCTCCTTCACCTAGCAGGGCCCTTGCTACGTAAAAGCCTATAAAACCGGCCGTGCCGGTAACCATGATTGTCGACATATTTTCCTCTATAGCAATTAGAGATCAACTCTAATCAATTTGGGTAACCCTGTGGGCACAAAGAAAACCATTTTATTACTTCTTTGACAATTGAATCCAGATCAGATCGTGTAGGTTTCCAGTCGAGATTCTCGTGAGCCAGAGCAGCGTCAGCCACCAGTTCTGCAGGATCGCCCGGTCTCCTTGGCCCGTATTTTGGCTTAATATCCACTCCTGAGATTCTACGGACTGAATCAACCACTTCGAGATTTGTATAACCGCGACCGGTACCCAAATTATATCTTATCATAGGGACCTCATCTAATTTTGAGCAGGCTTTCAGATGCGCGTCCGCAAGATCCATCACATGGATGTAATCCCGTACACAGGTTCCGTCTCTTGTGGGATAGTCGTCGCCAAAAATGGTCAACTCATCGGAAAGCTTGAGCGCAAATCTCACAACATTAGGGATTAGATGAGTTTCCGGTTTGTGGTCCTCCCCCAGACCGAAGTCCGGTTCGCAACCCGCCGCGTTAAAATATCGCAACTGCGCTGACCTTATTCCATAGGCTACGTTGTAGTCTTCGAGCATCCACTCAATTGCCAGCTTTGTACGCCCATAAGGGGAAATCGGATTCTTTGGATGGTTTTCATCCAGAGGCAGTCTCTGAGGGTAGCCGTACACAGCGCACGTCGATGAGAAAATCACCTTGTCATGTCCTGTGAGTCGCATAGCTTCGAGCATGTTGAACGCGGCTAGGATATTGTTTTTATAATACTGTGCTGGATCTTGGACCGACTCTCCTACAAGACAACTTGCAGCGAAGTGAAATATCGCGTCATACTTGTTGTCCGACAAATGCTTCAGGAAATTGTCGTAGTTCAGCAAGTCAGCTTCGATAAATTCCGAACATCGTAATGCTGAACGATGTCCTTTGGACAAATTGTCCATGATGGTGACTTTGAGGCCGTTATTCCCTGCAAAAAACGAAAAATGTGAACCTACGTACCCCGCTCCGCCAATTACGAGAACCCGAGAAATTTTCACAAGAAAGATCCCCCTTCAAAAGGTTCTGTCCCATAGACATTCATCCTAACAGAGTAGGAAGCGTTTAAGGAGATGTTATGCTACAATAGTAGCACTAGTGGCCCTGGCAGGCAATTTATTCCCCAAGAAGTTTGAGCGTGTTACTAAGGAGGAGTTTATAATGAGATTTGATATTGATGAAGTGAAAGCCCGAGAGATTCTTGATTCCAGAGGTAATCCCACTATAGAAGTGGACGTGATTTTGGAAGATGGTGCTTTTGGCAGCGCAGCAGTGCCATCAGGGGCTTCTACCGGTGAAAACGAAGCGGTTGAACTGCGAGACGGTGACCCGGACCGTTTTCAGGGAAAGGGTGTGCTCAAAGCTGTTGAAAACGTAATGAATGAGATAAGGCCGGCTATTCTTGGCATGGACGCGTTGGATCAAGCCGGCCTGGACAGTGTGTTGATTGATCTGGACGGGTCAAAGAATAAGCATAATCTCGGTGCAAACGCTATTCTCGGTGTTAGTCTGGCCGCAGCGAAGGCGTGCGCGGATGAATTGGGCTTACCACTTTACCGCTATCTGGGAGGGGTGGACGCAAGACGCCTTCCTATACCAATGATGAACATTCTGAATGGTGGCGCGCACGCTGACAACAATGTGGACATTCAGGAATTCATGGTAATGCCTGTCGGCGCTTGCTGCTTCACTGACGCCTTACGAACCGGGGCTGAAGTATTCCACACTCTGAAAAAGGTTCTTAAAGGTATGGGCTTGAATACTGCAGTGGGTGACGAGGGTGGATTTGCGCCTAATCTAAATTCCAACGAAGAGGCTCTAAAAGTAATTGTTCAGGCTATTGAAGACGCTGGATATGTCCCCGGAGGGAATGTTTGGATAGCCTTGGACGCTGCTGCAAGTTCATTTTATAAGAACGGTGTTTATGACCTCAAAGGTGAGGGCAAGAAAAAGACGGCAGTAGAGATGGTGGATTTTTATGAGGACCTTGTAAGCCGTTATCCAATAATTTCCATAGAAGACGGTTTGGATGAAAACGATTGGGATGGCTGGAGAGTTCTTACTGACAGATTGGCTTCATCAATACAGCTTGTGAGAATGGAATAGCCAATTCAATTTTGATCAAATTAAATCAGATCGGCACTCTAACTGAAACCATGGATGCGGTGAATCTGGCTTCTGCTGCGGGCTACACGTCTATAGTCTCACACAGGAGTGGAGAAACAGAGGATACCACTATAGCTGATCTTGTTGTCGCCCTGGGCACGGGCCAGATCAAGACCGGATCAGCGTCACGAACTGACAGGATTGCAAAGTACAATCAACTGCTACGGATTGAAGAAGACCTTGGGAATAGCGCTATTTACGGCGCACGCACATTCAGATGGGGCCAGGTCTAATAACGGGTGTTATCAAGCCGCTCCCGAGTGTTCAAACCCTGGGGCGGCTTTTTACATAACGGGGTTTCCTTGTAAGGCCCAGGTCTAGCCCAGACAGGGTCGTCGTACCTGTCATGACACGGCAGGCAAGGCGCAATGCCCAGAATGCGATCGATCTCCTGTTTATTAAATCCCCGACTAAGCTTGTGGGAGGAGCCCTGCTTCTCGTTGCCGCTTGTGTCTATTACGCCGTCCAAGGGGAAATCTATCTGTAAGCCGCTACCTTCAGAATCATAAATAGGCGCCACGGATACAGTCCTTTTTTGCGCATCCCAAGTGATGTTTCCTTCCCCAAGCCCTAGAGACTTCGAATCAAGGTGACAATCGATACAACGAGGAACCTCTTTCCTTGTGGTATGCGGATGAG
>JAPLJJ010000131.1 GCA_026388665.1 Deltaproteobacteria bacterium | reverse complement strand
GGGCTTTGGGTTTTAATGAAATGCTTTTAATCACCAATACTAGCCTTGATACCCAATATTATGCATTCATATAAAAATCCACATTAGCCTCCTTTATAACCCACAACCGGCATATATATACTAACCGGAATATCTAATGTCCCTAAAATATGGATATAAACTAAAGAAACAGCATTCCAATCAAGACCACCAAGACCGCAACCAAGTGCAGGCATAGCCAGGGATGTAATGCCCCATTCTTTGTAATGATAAGCTAAATAGTATAAACCTTCGTTAATATAGTCCAGTTTAGGTGCGTCTTGCCAGTGATTTTTAATAGGAAAGTTTACTATTTGTATGTCTTTTTCTTTGTACAAATAAGGTTTACCAACCTGAACACCACCCTCGTAGCATCGCTTCACGTAGTCTTCAAACATCAACGGATATTTCTTCTTGAATTTTAGGGCAATACCTCGCTCTATAATTCCGTGACAATTTATTGGATTAACTAAAGTCTGAGCATCTGACTCAAATAAATTACCATCTAAAAAATCAATTACCATGAAAATCCCTCACAGTCTTTTTTTGAACCTACTCTGCGCTCCTGCCCTAACAATTCATACAAGAAGTCCACTACAATAACTTTTCATTTATACCAGATATAATGGTATCAATCATCTTCCCTACCTATAAATATTACTACCCAAACATTTTATTTATAATATTCTCGCCTATTTTTAGAAATATTTGGGTCATTTAACCTTTTATTTATTGTGCCTTTTCTGTCCTGTGTATCTTTATCCCTTCCTTTTTCAATAATATTGTTAATTTGTTCAGTAATATTAGTGCTTGATGGTCTGCGTAATTCTTTATCAGTGGCTTGTTTTCTAATATTATAAGTATTTTGTTGGTATTCCTTTTGCTTTAAAGCTAGGTCAATAAAATATTGAAGGTCCTTGGGGTCATTAAGGTTCAATGGTTTAATATCGCCTTTAGGTAGCGGTATAGGACCTTCTGGGGGAAGATTTGGGTCATGTGGAGATGGATTACCAGACTGTTTAGGTGGTATGCCAAAAATAAATTCAACATCATCATTGTTAATTGTTTTCATAAAATACTCCTAATTTATTTTTAATTTATAATATTGCCATCATGGACGGTCCCAGATTGTTGGGTGTAACATATTACAGGGGTTAATATTAGCGGACCTGTAAAAATGGCACGGGTCGGCTTTCAACAGCAAAATTCCTCCGATGTCCATCTTCAAGCCATTTGCCTGTATCCATTATTAATTCTCCCGGTCATTCTCCCTTTCCCTCTCCATTTCCTCTCGATTCTTCTTGGTTTGGAGAGCATCCACTTCTTCCTTGCCCCGTGATCCTGCTTTCCAATTGTTCAAGATAGTACGCGATAAAACGATGAAACCACCCACCCCCGCCACAAGCACGGCAAGAATTATGATGTTGTTGTAATCCATATCAAATCTCCTATTATTGAAGGCGCTTCATTACTCCCATTTCTGCCTTCTGCTCCATGCTTTGATCGACAATCTTTTACCAGTTTTGTTTTATAAATCTATATTTCAGATCCTCTGCATTCCGCCTTCATGATGAGCCAGTGGCGTTCGATGGGGTTAAGATCTGGGGGGGAATAAGGAGGCAGAAAGATCGGCTCAAATCATCCCCAATCCAGTTGCTTTTATGACAAGAGGCATTGTCCGAAATAAGCAGGTTTAGGGGGAGTACGAACTGGATGTCTCGATTGGGGTGGCCCAGGACGATCTTGAAGATCTCCGTATAGGAATTGTTAAATTCGAGCGCCATGACACTAATCATTTAAGGCGCTGACATTATAAAATGACGCTTTTGAGAAAATTTAGGCGGGTAAAAACTTTTGAGGCGCAAGACACTTAGGAACTCCGGAGAAAGCGGATTCCCATACATCTCGATCTTTAACCTATTTTAAAAAAGGTCATTAACCGACGAAATAGAGTGAACAAATTCTTTTTCTCGACACTGGAGCAGCTTAACAAAAGGCTGTGGGAGGCGCACTTGAGAAAAGGCGGTACGAAATGTCCGCTTCCAGAATCCTCCCTTCGCACACAACAGGTTGTTTTGGAAGGCCAGTATGTTTTGGACCTCAAAATAGTAAAGGGCCCTATATGACATTCAAGCAGGGTCGAAACGCCTCCCAGTCAATCAGCCTTTTCAGCGCAACCAACGGATCCCCCATCTCTGTCAGCTTAGCTGAATGCTCATGGATATCGAAAAAACCTGGTTGACCGAGAAACTATAAACCCCATCATTGAAATGCAGATTATTTCTAGTTGACTTCTCAATCGAACACTGACACGCTCCATCTATTAATCAGAAAAGAAAGATGAACAATGCCCTGGAACGCTAAATTACTTGCCGCTGGACTTTTGGTTCTGTGCTCCGTTTTGTCACCATTTGTCTCTGAGGTCATTGGAGAAAATGCCGACAAGGAACTCAACAAATTGCAAGGAACTTGGGTAATGGTATCGGGAGAATGGGATGGAAAGAAGGTTGCAGATGAGCATGTGAGTCGGAGTAAACTAATTTATGAAGGGAACCAGGGGAAGCTCACGGCTCCGCATCAGAGCAAGGAAACGATTGCCTTTGATATCGTAAAAATAGACCCCACGAAAAACCCAAAAGAAATGCACATCATCCGCAAAAACGGGCCAAACGCAGGCAAGACGATAATAGGGATTTACGAGTTCGACGGTAACGACCAGTTCAAATTTGCCTTCGACACGACCGTAGTTACGACTCTCAAAGAGTTCGCTACCAAAGAGGGGACTGGGTACATTCGACAGACATGGAAACGGGTGAAGCCTTAGATCGGTAAAATTATTCTCATATTCAATCCCGTGTGCAGAGTTTTTTAACTTCGGTGACAGCGGATACATCGTCGTTTTCCACGTCGCATAAAAATTCCTCAATGCTATCCCAGTCGATGGAGAGCATATCATCCACATTGGCTAAAGCCGTGCCAGGGCCTGGCCCTGCTTCAGTTACCAAGGTGATATAGTTTATTTCTCTTTTATCAACTAAATCTGCGTTCATGATTTATCCTTTGGTGGTTTTTTCTGGAAAGATAGTTCGGGCTTATCGAGATATACCCATGAGGCTATTATTGCAAGTGTTTCTATCTCTGTGAATTCTAACTGCCTGGTCCGGGTGATAGGCATTTTACTATCATAGCGTATCCGGAGAGTTTCTATCAGAAAATTAAATTCAAGCAGGGAATCCCATAGAATTCGACTGCATCCGGGCAATCATTTTGGGCGGTGACATGACAAAATAGACGCTTTTGAGAAAATTTAGGCGGGTAAAAACTTTTGAGGTTTTTCAAAAAACCGGGTCTAAACCGGGTCGCAGTTCAACAAATAAAATTGCTGAAAATCGTAACCCACTGAAATCTTTGGCAGTCCCAACCGGTTTCGAACCGGTGTCTCCGCCGTGAGAGGGCGGGCCGGGTAATAATAATATCAACTACTTAACCGTATGTCCCGAAATGGAGCGCCCTCAACGTCCC
>JAPLJJ010000298.1 GCA_026388665.1 Deltaproteobacteria bacterium | reverse complement strand
GTTAGCTTTTTACCATTGTCATCAACTGCGAAAGTTGAGTACAACGGATCTGAAGAGCCATGATATTGGTCTGAACATTCATGAGGAGGTGCCGATGTCAATGTTGACACCATGGCTTGAACTTGAGAAAAATTATAAAGGGATCTTGGTTTTAGGGAATGGAGCCAGTGTTGCTGTTGATGAAGTGTTCTTGTACAAATCTCTAAGGGAGATAGCCGAAAAAAAAGAACTCATAACTCGACATGTATCTAGTATTTTTGAATACTTGGGCACAGAGGACTTCGAACTAGTGCTAAGCATGCTATGGCACACATTTCGTATCAACCAAGCACTTAAAATCAATGATGGATGTCTCTGAAATTGCCATTGTTCCGGTGAGGCTATGTAAAATACCGACTTTGACTTGTCCATCGGCCCATGTTTTTACCGGGTTCAAAAAAATCGCTGCTGAGATAGACAAAGCTAAGACCGACACCCAGAAACTCAGCCTATAATAGGTTGTTTTTTTCATGTTTCTTCTCCTCGCTAGGTTTGAAAATTTAAGACATAAGCCACCATGCGATTTTTGCTTTCTCGGCGCATCCAAGACAAACTACACGGTACCGTCTTGGCCAATAACGCACACAAGAAAGCTTGACCCCGGCGCTATTTTTTATCGAGCCCCGCTCAACGTTTAGCTGATTGTTGAGGTCTTCCGCTAACTAGAACCTCTGAAATAAGGTAGGTTGCATGTTTGGCGCCATACAATTACATAGTCGATATTTGCTTAAACAGATTGGTTTTTAACGAATATTGGCAATGCAGACCATGCGAAGGTAAAAAGGAAGAAGCTACAAAAAAGTACTAGAATGTATATTCAACCTACCAGAATGTAACAAAAGTCTGGATAACAGTCTCTAATAACGACTCGCGCACTAACAAGTAATTTTTGATTCGCGTTAAGCTGGTTTTTATGTTATCGCCACCTTCAGTCAAGGGAGGCACTTATGGGAAAGGTTAGCCGGCGTATCCGAGCTAATTTTTGGCACAAGCTTCAAGGACGACACTTCAGCCTGTCGGCGTGTCAGGAATTATCATCAGACGGTGGTCGTCCCCATCGGCATCCCCTACCTCAGTTTTTAAAGTTTTACCCTCGCGTAAAAGGCCTTCTTCAGCAATTCCGCTGAAATAATATAAAGGAGCAAGATTACCCCCAGCATGAGGAGAAATGAAAGCGGCAGAGCCTGAAATTCAAGCAGACCTGCAAGCGGCGAAATCGGCAGAAAAAGTGTCACGACGACAACCAGCAGGGTGGCCAACAAAAGATACTTCCCCGGTTTGCTCTTGAAGAAAGGTCTCCGACTTCGAATGACAAGTACAATCAAGGAGGCCGAAACCACAGACTCAATGAACCAGCCGGTTCTAAATTGATCAACGGTGGCATTGATGAGGAGGAGGCAGCCAAAGGTGAGGTAGTCAAACACCGAACTCAACAGACCGAATGCTATCATAAACTTACGAATGAACTTAATATTCCAACGCCTCGGCTGCTCAACCATTTCGCTGTCTACGGTATCTGTGGCAATTGCCATCTCAGGAAAATCAGTCATGAGATTGGTAAGCAGAATCTGCTTCGGTAGCAGCGGAAGAAAGGGCATGAAAAGAGATGCGCCCGCCATGCTGAACATGTTTCCAAAATTGGCGCTTGTAGCCATGAACACGTACTTCAGCGTGTTCGAAAAGGTCATCCTGCCTGCCTTCACACCTTGCACAAGTACGCTCAAGTCCTTTTCCAGCAGAACAATATCTGCCGCTTCTTTGGCTACGTCGGCAGCGCTATCCACAGAAATACTTACATCTGCAGCATGGAGGGCTGACGCGTCATTGATGCCGTCACCCATGTAGCCAACGACATTCCCGGCCTTTCTAAGAGCCAAAATGATCCGCTCCTTCTGATTCGGTTCGACCTCAGCAAGGACATCCACATCAGTTACTCTTGTCAGCAAGGCCTCATTACTCATCTCCCTGAGTTCAGGACCTGTCAGGATCCTAGCATTCGTCAACCCAATCTGCTGACTCAGATTGGCGGCCACAAGTCGATTGTCGCCAGTAATTATCTTCAGTGAAACACCGAGGCGCTTTAGCAGCCCTATGGTCTCCACTATGTCGGCTTTAGGCGGATCGAAGAGAACCAGGAACCCCAAGAACGTCATGCCAGTTTCCTGGTCCGTGCTGATGGTCAATTCGGGTCCTACATCCTTATACGCAATCCCCAAAGTCCGAAAGCCCTTGCTGCTAAATTCCTGAAAGTGCTGCTCGACGTCGCCTCGTACCGAGGAAATGTCTACGATCCCATCATTTCCGGTCTCGGCCAACGAACACACTTCGAGAACATTACGCAAAGCGCCCTTAGTAATCATAATATGCGCATTCTCTGTTGATACCAGGATACTTAATCGTTTGCGCACAAAGTCGTAAGGCGATTCGTCCAACTTCAGGTACGCCGATAGGTCGAACTGACGATAGGCCCGAATGCCTTCGTCTATAGGGTTCACGAAGCCTGTCACGTAAAAGGCGTTTATATAGGCATAGAGAAGGACTTTCTCGTTTGCGTCGCCGTCGACATTGAGCGCAGAGTGTAAATGAACCACCCCCTCGGTAAGAGTGCCGGTCTTGTCCGAACAGAGGACGTTCATGCTCCCGAAGTTTTCAATAGAGGCGAGCCTTTTGACGATTACTTTCTCGCGTGCCATGTCTTTGGCTCCATGAGCAAGGTTGATTGTAATAATCGCGGGTAAAAGTTGAGGGGTTAGTCCGACCGCGAGCGCAAGGGAAAAGAGAAATGACTCGAGGATCGGGCGCTGCAAATACGCATTGACGGCAAAGATCGTTATCACGAGCATCAGGGTCACTTCCATGAGAAAGAACCCGAATCGCCTTACTCCTCGTTCAAATTCCGTTTCCTGCGGCCGAAGTTTCAGCCGCTCCGACACCTTGCCAAACTCGGTTTGCTTACCCGTGTTGACAACCAAGGCTTTCCCGCTCCCGCTCACTACGTGAGTTCCCATCCAGAGAACACCCTTGCGCTGTGAGAGGGGTGTCTCCGCGTCGACAACTGTGACCGATTTTCCAACCGGATATGTTTCACCAGTCAACGTGGCTTCATCCAAATAGAGCGTTTTGGATTCAAGAACCAGACAGTCACCCGGAATAACATCGCCAGCGCTGACTAGAACCACATCTCCTGGAACGATTTCTTCCAGTGGGATTCTCTTTTCCATCCCGCCCCGAAACGCCGGAACCTTTATTTGAACAATTGCCAGCAATTTCTCCACCGCATCTGCCGCTCCCCGTTCCTGCCAGAATCCGAGGAAACCGCTACCCAAAACAATTACGAGAATTATAATCGCATTCACGTGATCATGGAGGAAGAACGATAATCCCGTGGCGAAGAGAAGGATCAGGATAATCGGACTTTTGAATTGAGAAAGCAATAGGGCGAGTGAGTCCGATCTCTTCTTAGGCCTCAGGAGATTAGATCCGTATTGGGAGAGTCGCCGGCGAGCTTCACGGTCAGTCAGGCCCGCCGGTGTGCTTTCGAGCAGCCCCAGCATTTCAGTAGACGGGACGCTCCAAAATGCTGTTGAAGATTGGCCCATATCAGTCTCCTATTGCTATCGTTCGCAGGTACTTGCTCGTGGAGATCTACGCAACACATATCCCAGGTACCGCAACCTTTGTAAAAAGATGGGGCGAGGCCACCGTACTAGGGGGATAATCGTTCAGATGGGCTTGAAACACGGGATGGCGGAATGCCTCTCTGAAATGCCTTACCGATTCCCAAACCGCGTAATTTATGAATACACAACTGTCACCGATGCCTCGATGTAGTTGTGTGGAGATGAAACCCGGCTGCCTCTTCATAAATGCCGCGTCTTTGGCCCAAGCCTCGAGAAGCTGGTCGGCCTCCTCATGGATAACGTTAAACTTATTAATGAGGATGACGGGTCCATCGTTTGCTTCCATTTGGTCGGACAACGTCACTTTGTCATCCATTTCGATAAAATTCGGCATATCGCCTCCTTTCGCTATGTCTCGCGACTTGATGTGAATCAGGTGTGGCGTTCAAAGGTAATTACCCTACTATTTTCTCGTTACTATCCCACAAGAGTGGGGGAACTTTCAGCCAATTATGAATCAAAAAATTCGAACACGCATCACATTTGTATATATTATAACGCGAACACTGAACAGAGGAGGCGCTAAAATGGAAAACTTTGAACCAAGCCAATTAGAAATTACTGGCTGTTTGGTCTTTTCGAAACCTGATCAGGAAGATCAAGAATGTGTCAACTATTATCCAGGCATGCTCGCAGATATTGAAGAAGAACTCGGAGCTACCCGAGACAGGGCATTCGAGGAAGCTTTTTTCTGCGAGTGCGGGTGCTGAACAATGCATGGAGGAGTGATGATTCATAATGGGGTTCACGGTCTATCTAAGTTGTTGATTAAACTGCTAATCGGTATTGTTATTAAGGCCCGTTAGGGGAAAAAACTCTGAAGACCGTGAACTTTTGTCTTTAGCTATTACAAATTAATGTGGTCTGAGGATTGTTGACTTGGACCTGCCGTATGTTGTCAACAATATCTGACACGCAGACAAATAAATATTGCAATTTATAATCTATATGATATCAATATACATATACTTGCATTCTCCATTAAGAGTTTTCTTGGTAGTCTACCTCCTTGAACTACCTAGCGCGAGAAGCCCCAGTGTCGCACATAACGATACTGGGGTTTTCGTTTATGCCAAAAGGGCACTCAAGGATAGCGCACCTTTCCCCTTGTTGATGTATCACGGATATATTATCAGACCTTCAGACGTGACCTGCGCACCCGGCGTCGTTTGGTGCGTGCTTACTTGTTTTAGGCCAAGAATATGAATCACGTCCAGACCCTGGGCCACTAGGTAGTCACTCAACAGGCGTCGATGGCATCGCCAGTAGACCGCCTCAGCGCACATATACGCAGTAGTTGAATTAGACGCTATCTCTATCAGTTCCCCGACACCCTCACGGAAGTCCTCAGTACTCATATAATCCGCATAGCTTCGGAAGCTTGGGCTGGTCAGTCCAGTGTTCCTCGACGGAAACTCCTTGCGAGTCCGTCGCAGTCCCCCAAGCTTGGGCAACCAGAAGTAATTCATGCCATTTTCGGAGACAACCCCGGCGAGGTTTTTGCTATTGAAATAC
>JAPLJJ010000205.1 GCA_026388665.1 Deltaproteobacteria bacterium | reverse complement strand
GCGACGTTATTATTGACAGGCATCCTCTGTCTGATGAATCCACTTCCTGCATCAAAGTTGAAGCCGGAAAAACGATCTTTCGACAGGGGGATCAAGGAGACGGCATGTACCTGGTGCTCGAAGGCGAAGTAGAGATTTGCCACGAGTCGGGAGATGAACGATCAAGAATTGCCGTGCTCGGCGCCAATGATTTCTTCGGTGAGATGGCCTTGCTCACCGGCAGCCCTCGGTCGTCTACTGTGGTCGCTTTGAGCAATGTTAAATTAGCCCATTTGAAGCTGACTGATTTTCTTAACACGGTGTCGTCTAAGCCGGAGCTGGGCCTTTTTATCATTCAGACGCTTATTTCCAGACTGAGGGCCACCAATTCGGCGATTCATGATCCTCTCAGATGCGCAAATATGGTCAGACAGGTAGTCCCGCCCAAGTTCACAAGAAGATCCCGAATACGTATGGCCGTGATTTCCCTGGCCTCATGTGGAGGTTGTGCCGCTTCACTGCTTCAAGATCCGAGTAAACTCGGTCAACTCACGGACATAGTGGAAATTTCCTACTGTCCGATGTTAATGGACGCTGAGCAACTTGGAGAAGTGGATTTGGCTCTGATTGACGGCGTAGTAAGGCTGAAAGATGAGGAAGAGAAGCTCCTGGATGCTCGTGCGAAGAGCCGTTTCCTAGTCGCATGGGGCTCTTGCGCAGCAATCGGAGGCATTCCGTCTTTGGCTAACGATCTCGAATTAGAAGAGTTAGTCGCGGAAACTTATAGCCAGGCCCTCGATCCCCTTGCGTATTATCTTTCTGGCGCAGAAACTCAATCGTCAGATATTTATCTTAAACAAGGGTCAGCTCTTTTACGTAAAGCAAGAAAGGTAGATGATTTCGTTAGGGTCGATTACTTTGTTCCCGGCTGCCCGCCGTCAGTTGCCCTGCTTCTTGATGTCGTCAAAGAGCTGCGAGGTCAACAAGAGGGTCGAGAAACTCGCCGGATGGTGTGTTCTGAATGCCCTAGGAAGCCAAAGAAGGTAGAATTAGAGCAAGTTGGTTTATATCCAAAAATCGACTGGGATCCACGTCAATGTCTTGTCTCTTCGGGTTGTATTTGTCTTGGGTTTGCCACACGAGGTGGTTGCGACGCAATTTGTCCCAAAGGCGGTCTTCCTTGTTGGGGGTGTCGCGGCCCTTCGCAGGGAACTTTGGGGAAGATCAATCAGGGAGACTATTACGAGGAAATAGTTCTCAAGGGTGTTGTTCAACGGACTAACCAGCCCGAAGACTCACTGAAGCCGGTGTTGAGACAGCTTAGACACAAGGGATGCGGCGCTTTGGGTTTTGAGACCAACTTTGTGAAAGACGGGTCGAGGTTGAGATGAGTAAAACGATTTTGCTTCAAAAGGCTACCCGAATAGAAGGTAACGCCAACGTCGAAATACAAATGGAAGAGGGTAAACTCAAGGCTGCTCGGTTCCTGGTCCATGAGTTCAGAGGTTTTGAAGGATTCGTGCGAGGAAAAATGGTCACGCACGTTCCCGGTCTTGTTTCTCGGATTTGTGGTTTGTGTTGTGTAGCTCATCAGGTGGCGAGTGTTAGAGCAATTGAGGAAGCTTTAGGGGTGGGACCGCCTCCCACTGTTCAGGCCCTGCGTGATGTCATGGTCTTAGGAGAGTGGATAAGCAGCCACTCTCTTAGCTATTTTTTCTTGGCCATGCCGGACTTGGTCGGAGCATCCGGAGGAGTGTTTGAATTGCTCAAAAGTCACCCCGAGACAAGCGCAGAGGCATTCAGCCTTCGGGCCTGCGGGATGCGAATCGTTGAAATACTGGGTAAACGGACCATACATCCTGTGTCCCTTGGGGTGGGCAGATTCCTGTCGCCGCCTTCGGAGTCTGATTTATGCGAGATA
This sequence comes from Deltaproteobacteria bacterium, assembly GCA_026388665.1. Classification (GTDB taxonomy): domain Bacteria; phylum Desulfobacterota; class Desulfomonilia; order Desulfomonilales; family Desulfomonilaceae; genus CAJBEZ01. The sequence goes on along the minus strand of JAPLJJ010000205.1, from coordinate 11,364 downwards.
AAAAGCCTGGCCGGTCAGGCTAAAGATAGAGCCGCCAGACTTATCGTAGAACTCGGGGAATCATACAAAGCCGATGACTCTATTCAATTACCAGAAGATCTTCAGGTCAATTTTGTAGCGTACGATGGCGCCTCCGGACAAGACAGGTTCCTGGTTTTTGACAGACATGGGAAGGTACGCTCTGAATTTCCACGTATAGAAATGGAAGATAATGTAGGAGAAATGCGTACTGAATGGACGTTAGCCAAGACCCCGTATTTGACTCGATTCGGTTTTCCCGATGGTATAATGCTGGTAGGGCCCCTTTCAAGAAGCTTCCTTGAAGATGGCTTCCTTGGAGACCCGGAAGTCGCCCGGTTCAAGTTGAGTGACTTTGTGGCTGACAGATCCAGGCTTACTCTGGATAAGTATGACATTTGCCGGTTGTTGGAAATTTTTTGGGCCGCAAAAAGAATAGAGTCTCTTCTTGATCAAACCAACCCGGCCGATGTAGGATCTGATGCGGATACGGATGTGAGCGGCAAGGGCATGGGAGTTCTTGAAGCGCCTCGTGGTGTTTTAATGCATAGCTATGTGGTGAACCGCGGCTTTATTGAGAAGATGAACCTGTTGGTCGCCACGCAGTTCAATAACGCATACATCAATCTCCTTATCACTGATGTAGTACAAAAACACATCAATGCGGGAGGTATATCTCAGAGGGGAGAGTTCCTTGTGGGCCGTTGTATCCGTCTCCTGGATCCCTGTCTGAGTTGCGCGACTCACTGATTGAATGACTCGGATTCGGTTTTGATTGATTGTCAAACGAGTGCTGTCTCATGGCGGCGTTCTTTATGTTTTAACGCTTTTATCGGTCAGAGAAGGAGGCTTGTGTGCAAGTTGGGTTTGTCACCGATCAAGGTGGCTCGAAGAAAGAAAATGAAGACAGTTTTTTGGTCGATACCGATCGCGGCATATTCATAGTTGCTGATGGACTCGGGGGGCACAATGCAGGGAAATGCGCCAGTAAGATAGCGATAGAAGAGATTTCCCTTTTTTTGAGCCAAAACCTAGTTCCGGAGAAAAGCGCCATGGGAAGCACAGTCGTTGTTGCTCTCCTTCAGGAAAATAGATTCCTGGTGTCCAATGTTGGAGATAGCCGGGCTTATCTAATTAAGGATGGTTTCATAAAACAGTTGTCTGAAGATCATACCTTCGTAGCTGAGTGGGTGAAATCGGGAACTATTACAAAGGAGGAGGCTCGAAACCATGAAGCTCGCCGTGGACTCTGGATGGCTCTAGGGGTCGAAGGAGATGTTCAGCCTTATAGCATTGATGGCGCGTGGAATAGTGATTCATGTCTGCTTCTATGCTCTGATGGGTTAACCGATGTTGTTGAAGATAATGAGATCTTGCGACTCGTGAACCAATCCAAGGACGCTCAGGATGCTTGCGAACAACTGCTAATTAGAGCAAAGGAACTCGGGACCAGTGATCACGTTACAGTCCTGATAGCCTGCGGTCAGTGCTAATACTGTTTCGTAAATGTTCCGGGAAACGAGCCAGCCAACAAGAATACATTGAAATGAATCGCTGTGCCCATTTCCGGAACCTGTTGTTGAGCTGGATAGGATTTCGTGCTATTATCCCGACCTTCCGGGTTTTGATGTCCGGTTCATAATCACGGCATATAGCTCCAGAGAAAGGTCGGAGGCATGATTGCTCAATTGACGGTATATTTCACCTATATTATTGAACAGTTAGGATATTGGGGGGCTGGCTTCCTCATGGCGCTTGAGAGCATGGTCGCTCCGGTTCCCAGCGAACTGGTTATGCCGTTTGTAGGTTTTTTGGCGGCAGAAGAGAAATTCTCAATTCCAACATCAATCCTTGCTACATCTATCGGGTCGCTGGTCGGCTCTATGATTTCCTATTACATGGGACTTTGGGGTGGCCGGCCCCTTGTTCTCAAAGCGGGGCGTTACCTTTTACTAAACCATGAACATCTCGAATGGACGGAACGCTGGTTTGCCAAATATGGTTCGTGGACGATCTTCGTAAGCCGTTTTATACCTGTGGTTCGTCATCTTATCTCGATCCCCGCCGGTCTCGGGAAAATGAATTTGAGCCAGTTCTGTATTTACACTTTAGCCGGCGCAACTATCTGGAATACATTTCTCCTGTTCTGCGGTTACAAGCTGCGAGAAAACTGGGAATTTGTCCAGCGCTACTCGCATGAAGTGGATATTGTAGTAGGATTAATAGCCGTGGCGGCCTTAGCAGTCTGGGCAGGTGTGACTCATTTCCGACGTAAGGGAGCAGCCGCCTTAAGAAAGGCCAAGTAACGGTTGTGCTAGGAAAACGTTTTGAAGCAACGGCTTTTTCCAGAAAGCCCTAATCACATTACGGATCGCTCATCACGGATCTATATTGACTTTCAAGATCAACATTTAATTCCCTGTCTGATTCTCATCTCTTGTTAGCAGCGGATTGGATGTCATGTCCATACTGGATCATCTACCTCAATTTATAGTGTCGGGGCTCACGACGGGCAGCATTTATGCTCTGATCGCCCTGGGTTTCTGTATTATTCACAATGCGACGGGGATCGTGAACTTTACTCAGGTGGACTTCGTTTCGCTTGGGGGATTGATGATGTATACGCTGCTCCTGAGCCTGGGTTTGCCTCTAATCCTGGCGTTCGTTCTGGCTGTTGTGGCGGTAACTGTAGTTGGAGGGCTCGTGGAACGGCTTGCAATACGTCCTGCCAGGTCGCGGGCTGTGATCATCCTCATATTTATCACCATCGGGGTCTCTATCTTGATGCGGGGGATATTCAAAATCCTTTGGGGTAAAAATCAGATGGGAGTTCCACATTTTTCGAGTGAAACCCCCATCACGTTTTTTGGCGCCACGATCCTCCCACAAAACCTGTGGATTTTCTTGATAACCTTCATAGCTGTAGTGGCTTTACAGTTCTTCTTCAGTCGATCACGCATCGGGAAGGCGATGCGGGCCACTTCCTTCAATCCAAGGGCAGCAGCGTTAATGGGTGTGAATGTCAACAGAATGATTCTCTTCTCCTTTGCTCTAAGCGGCGCTCTTGGCGCTGTCGCCGGGATTATTATCGTGCCGATAACCACGCTATCCTATGAGATTGGTGTAATGTTGGGTCTCAAAGGATTTGCCGCCGCAGTTCTAGGCGGCTATGGGAATAGCTTGGGGGCTGTGATCGGTGGGCTGCTCCTGGGGGTATTGGAATCTGTTGGCGCCGGCGTGATATCCTCAACTTACAAGGATGTTATAGCGTTCAGCATCCTGTTGTTGGTTCTTTTCATCAAACCGAGTGGAATCCTGGGGTACGGGGATACGGAGCGGCTCTAGATGTGGAAGAGATTCCCAAAGTACAGATCGACAGTTGCTCTATTTGTTCTTGCCGCAGGTATTGTCGGCTTCCCCAAATTAATTCCCAATCCATACTATCTAAACGTAGCCAATATCATAGGGCTTAACACCATAATCGTTGTGGGTTTGAACCTCCTTGTCGGTTATGCAGGCCAAGTCTCCCTGGGGCACGCGGCCTTTTACGGCATAGGGGCATATATTTCAGCCATACTGACCGTCACTTACGGTGTCCCTTCTTGGCCAGCCCTTATCGTAGCAGCTTCAGTCACGGGCTTAATTGCCCTTATCATCGGGATTCCCACGTTAAAACTTCGGGGCCACTATCTTGTCATGGCGACCCTGGGTTTCAATCTCATCGCAAACATCATAATCGTTCAGTGTGATACCGTTACCGGTGGTCCGTCAGGCTTCCCTGGAGTTCCGGCGTTGAGTCTGGGGGGCTGGACTTTTGATACCGATGAGAAGATGTACTACCTGATCTGGTTATTCGCCTTTCTTGCAATCCTGTTGGCGCTTAACTTGGCCGGATCAAGAGTTGGCCGCGGATTGAAGGCGCTACACGGAAACGAGTCCGCTGCAAGCTGTGTTGGGGTCCCCACAAAGACTTATAAGGTAAAGATATTTGTCTTGAGCGCTGTATTCGCTTCTGTCGCAGGCAGTTTGTACGCTCATTATTTGTCGTTCGTCAGCCCGAAGACCTTTGACATTTTCTTTTCAGTCGAATTGGTCACCATGGTCATTGTAGGAGGAATGGGCAGTATATGGGGATGCCTGTTCGGCGCCGCATTTCTGACCTCTCTGCCAAATGTCCTACACTCCTTTGATGAATACAAAGACATTTTCTATGGCCTCATTCTTGTCGTAATTCTTCTGTTCGTTCCAGAAGGGCTGATTGTGGGTGTTGCCCAAAGGTGGCGGGCAAGTAGGACGGCCAGGCCGAAAGATCAGCCGGGTCTCGAAACCGACCAAGCGGGGCCCCGAGATCTAGCGCCGCCGCAAGAGAAAGTCAATATCGTTGGTTCATTCGCTTCGCAAGTCCAGATAGCGCCATGTGAACCAATTCTAAGGATCCAAAACGTTTTTCGAGGGTTTGGCGGAGTAATGGCTGTTTCCGAGGTCTCTTTTGACATTCTCCGTGGAGCGATTACAGCGATGATCGGTCCAAACGGAGCGGGAAAGACGACTATAATAAACCTGATATGCGGCGTGTATCGGCCCAGTCACGGAACGATCCTTTTTCAAAACCGGTCTATAGAAAGATTGCAGCCTTACCAAATAGCACGACTGGGATTGGCGAGAACTTTTCAAAATCTCCAGATATTCGATAACATGACTGTTCTTGAAAACGTAATGGTAGGTCTACACGCAAAAACGAATAATGAATTCCTTGTGTCCATGCTTCATCTCCCTGCGTTTAAGCGAGAAGAGACTCAAATAAGACAGCGGGCGATGGATGCGTTGGCCTTCTTTAATCTTGAAAATCACGCTGATATCCCTGCCTACCAATTGTCATTTGGTCAGCAAAAGCGCCTGGAGATGGCCCGAGCCTTGGCCCCAAATCCTCAACTAATTCTCTTGGACGAACCTGTTGCGGGTCTCAACATGACCGAATCTCTTGAGATAGCGGAGCTTATACTAAAAATGAGGTCACAGGGAATCTCAGTTTTACTGGTGGAGCATGATATCAACGTGGTGATGCGAATTTCGGACAAGGTCGTTGTACTGAATTATGGTATTAAGATCGCCGAAGGTAGTCCTCATGAGGTTCAAACAAACGAGGATGTGTTGTCCGCATACCTTGGAGGCGCAGTATAAATGCTCAGAATAGAAAGCCTCTGCGCCTACTACCGAGGTAATCAAGCATTAAAAGGCGTTTCTCTGGAAGTCCAACAGGGTGAGGTCGTTTCTCTTATTGGATCCAACGGCGCAGGCAAGACAACCTTGTTAAACTGTATCTCAGGATTGCATACTGATAGGACCGGCGAGATTTGGTTTAGGGAAAAAGATGTTTCACGGGCGCAACCTCACGACCTGGTGATGCTGGGGCTTGTCCAGGTTCCTGAAAATCGTCAACTCTTCGGTCCAATGACGGTAGAGGAAAATCTCCAAATGGGGGCGTATCTACGATCCGGAAAAATGACAGGCGTCATGTTACGAAAAGAAGTAGACCGTTTGCTTGAGCGGTTCCCGGCGCTAAGGTCGAGGCGTAAGCAGCGGGCGGGGACCCTATCCGGCGGGGAACAGCAGATGGTCGCAATCGGCAGGGGATTAATGTCGGATCCTCGATTGTTAATGTTGGATGAACCTTCGCTGGGGTTGGCGCCAATGATTGTTCAGGAGATATTTAGTATCATCAAGCAACTGCAACGTGAAGGCTGCACCATCCTATTGGTTGAACAAAACGCTTTGGGCGCACTATCACTTTCCGACCGGGCATATCTGCTTGAGACCGGACGTTTGACAATGAGCGGGCAATCGAGTACGCTCATTGCGGATAAACGAATTCGTAGGGCATACTTGGGGCATGACCTTGAGACATAACCTCAAGAGAAAATTGCTCCATTTAATTAGGAATACACTACCAGGGGAAGGGTGAGGAACGTCTTCTAATTTGACATTATTGGGGCTCCTCTCCGGCTATTCACGACTCAGTCAGGCTTACGCCTCATTTCGGGCCACAACCCACTTGGACTAAGGAGGTCCTATGAAAAAGGTTGGAGCATTCTTGGTTGTATTGTTATCTCTCCTTATCATCAGCAATTCAAACGCCGCGGATCCTATCAAGATAGGCGCTGTTTACTCCTTGTCCGGACCTGCAGCGGCTATCGGCACGCCTACTAAATTGGTCACTCAGATGGTGGTAGAAAAGATCAACAAAGAAGGCGGAATAAATGGAAGACCGATAGAGCTTGTCCTGGGCGACACGGAATCGGACCCCACCAAGGCGGTCATGGTGGTAAAAAAGTTCATTAACGTGGATAAGGTCGCGGCAATAATTGGGCCCGATCGTACAGATCTAGGTATGGCGGTAAAGAAACTAATTGAAGACGCCGGTATTCCTACATTCATGACGGTCGGAGGTGATCCAGTCATCATGGGAGGAGGCCCCCTGGGTACTTACAAGTGGGTCTTCAAGTCACCTCAGAGAAGTTCCACAGCGGTAGAAAAACTCTACGGGTATTTAAAAAAGGCCAATTTAAAGAAAATCGCATTGATCACGGCCTCTGATGGTTTTGGTAAGGATGGCAAGGGCTGGCTTGAAAAACTCGCTCCCCAATATGGATTGACAATAGTTGCCGATGAGTCTTTCAACCCCAAAGATACGGATATGACAGCCCAACTGAGCAAGATATCATCTGCTTCACCGGACGCCATCGTTTGCTGGACTATAGGACCGGCCGCTGCAATTGTCGCTAAGAATGTCAAGCAACTAAATCTCAAAGAACCGCTGTTCCAGTGCCATGGAATCCCCGATCCGAAATATGTTGAGTTAGCCGGACCGGGCGCTGAAGGCAGCATAATGCCTTCAACCAGATTAATGGCATGGGAACAACTACCGGATACGGACCCTCAGAAGAAGGTAATCAAGGATTTCGTCAATTTGTATAACGATGTTAACAAGATCGACAAACAGTTCCCCCTCAATACCCATTCCGGTTATGCCTGGGACGCTATCTATGTTGTAGCGGACGCTATGAAAAAGGCCGGCACTGACCCCGCAAAACTGCGTGACGCGATTGAACAGACGAAGAACCATGTGGGTGTCAGCGGGATTTACAATCTGACTGCGGAAGACCACAATGGCCTTGGTACAGATTCCATGATTCTGGTCAAAGTGGAAAATGGAAAGTGGAAGCTGGTCGAATAACTTTTTCCAGCCCTCAAATTTATTTCACTCCCACGCTGGGCGCAACAGTTAATATGGCTCAGGTGGGAGTTATCACATCATACCGTTTCACTCGATCTTTTACTCGGGAGATCATGGCATTTCACGACTCACAGTTCGTGCCGGGAACTTCAAAAACCAGGAGGTTTGTTATGAGAAAGATTGTTTCAGCATTCACTTTCATGTGCGTAATAGTGGGCTTGCTTGCCTTCGGCAGTTTAAGTCTGGCCGCAGACGAAATAAAGATCGGGATCATTGATACCTACAGTGGGCCTCCGAGTTCCTATGCTTTGGATGTTCTGGATGGATTCAAGCTGGCTTTGAATAAAATCAATGCCGGTGGGGGAGTTCTGGGGAAAAAGATCACTTTTGTGACAAGGGATGACAAGTTCAAGGTGGATCTGGGGCTCACCGCCGCTAAAGAGCTAATAATGAGAGAAAATGTAAACATTCTAGTGGGAACTATCAACAGCGCCGTTACCTTGGCTGTCTCTGATCTTGCCCAAAAGGAGAAGGTCCCGTTTCTGGTAACCTACGCAAAAAGCTCCAACATTACTGGAGCCAAAGGCCACAAGTTTGTCTTCTCGATGAATGAAAACACCGAGATGATCGGGAAAGCAGCCGCGATAGGTTTGGCAAAACGCCCATTTGTGAATTACTGGATTGCCGGTGATGACTACGAATATGGACACGCCGTCGCTGACGCTGTTTGGAACCATCTCAAGAAACTGAAACCTGACGTAAAATTGTTGGGTCAATCCTGGTGGAAAGTTGGTGAGCCCGATTTCACACCTTATATAACTTCTATTCTCTCAGCCAAGCCGGATGCAGCCATCGTGGCTACAGGCGGGGCCGGTTGTATTCCGTTCCTTAAGGCTGCAAAAAACACCGGCTTCAACGAGAAAGTCCCTTTTTATATGCACACCGCCACGGAACTATCTACTATGAAGCCTCTAGGTCTGGATGCTCCTGAAGGAGTAATTGGAACGTCGAACTATTATTTTTACTACCCTGAAACTCCTGAGAACAAGGTTTTCGTTGAGGAGTTCAAGAAGGCTTACGGAAGGGACCCCTCATTTGGAAGTCTGATTGGCTGGTTCACAGCGAATTTCATCGCGAAGTCATATGAAAAAGCCGGCAAGGTCGATGCGGAGAAATTTGCGCAAGCCCTATCAGGTATGACGATAGATAGCCCTGCAGGCAAACTTACGGTGAGACAGCAGGATAACCAGTTGATGCTCCCCATGTTTATGGGGGTTACGAAGAAGGCCCCAGGTTATGATTTTCTTATAGCGACCGATATTGTAACCATTCCCGCTGAAGAACTTATGCCTTCTATTGAGGATATAAAGAAGGTTAGAGAAAAATAATCTCCATACGAAAACTTTATAAATGGATTTTTCTACGACAATAACTCTGAATGGTTTGATCCAGCAGTTCCTCGTTGGGCTGAGCAGGACCACTATTCTCTTCATTGTTTCATCCGGATTGAGTTTAGTCCTGGGTGTTCTCCGGATTCCGAATGTTGCTCATGGTTCCCTGTATATGATCGGCGCGTTCCTGTGTTATTCGATCTCTACATTGTTCGGGGCGGGTTCAACCGGGTTCTGGTTGGCCGTGATATTGGCCCCACTAGGAGTGGCGCTCATAAGCCTGGCGGCGGAACGGGGTCTTTTTTGTCATCTTTACGACAGAGAACACCTTATGTTGCTCTTGTTTACTTTCGCCCTAATGCTCCTTTGTCGGGACGCTGTGAAGATTATTTGGGGATCGAATTACCGTTCTCTCTCTCCTCCCGAGATTTTGCAGGGATCATTATCAATTCTCGGTATGCCGTTCCCCAAATACAATCTGTTTTTGTTGGGTGCAGGTCCTGTTGTTGCGCTAGGTCTATGGTTCCTCATCCACCGGACAAAAATCGGTAAAATCTCCCGAGCGGCGGCGGTTGACAGAGATATGGTAGGCGCTGTGGGAATCAACGTGAGTTGGGTTTTTGCCTCTGTCTTCGTTATAGGGTGTTTCCTTGCGGGGCTTGGTGGAGCATTGGTGGCGCCTACTCAGAACATAACCCAGGGTATGGATCACACTATTATTATGGAAGCCTTCCTAATAGTCATTATCGGGGGGCTGGGCAACGTATGGGGAGCCCTGCTGGGGGCGCTGATATTTGGGCTTACCGACTCTATCGGCATACTCGTCTGGCCACAGTTTTCCATAGTGTTTCCTTACGCAGTGGTTGTGATCGTGCTGATTTTTCGTCCTAAAGGACTTCTCAAGGCAACATGGTAGAGAGGCAAAACCTAGTGGCCAGCGGGTATTCCAGACTTACGTGGCTTGCGATTGGATTAGGCTTCCTGATAATCCTCGCCGTGTCGCCTCTGTTTCTACCCCGTTTTTTTACCTATTTGTTAGCCTTGATCCTTATTACGGGTCTTGTGACTACCAGTTTGAATATTGCGCTTGGCTTCGGTGGGATGTATCAATTCCATCATGCTGTTTTCTACGGGGTGGGGGCATATACTGTCGCCCTAATGCTGACCAAGACAAGCTTGCCTCCTGCGCTGGGTTTTATATTGGGCCCCATAGTTTCAGGTATTCTAGCCCTGGTAATGGGAATGATTTGTGTTCGTTTGTCTAAGCTCTATTTCGGAATGTTACAGCTTTCGCTGGGCTCCCTAGTCTGGGTCCTTGTGTTCAGATGGTATTCATTTACGGGAGGAGATGATGGACTCCACGGGGTCCCTGTCCCAAAACTCATTAGCTCTGTAAGTGGTTCATACTATTTCACGTTGATCGTCACGGTCATTTGCCTAATCTTGATGTACGTGATCCTTAATGCGCCTTTTGGTCGAATTCTTCAGGCTATTCGTGATAATCCGGAGAGAAGTGAGAGTGTCGGGGTTCAGGTCAGGCTCCATCAGCTTGTGACGCAGGTAATCGCCGGCTTTTTCGCCGGTGTGGCGGGAGTGCTTTTCGTCACTGTAGAAGGTTCCACGTTTCCGGATATGATGTCCTGGACACTGTCGCTTGAATTCCTGATCATGTGTCTGCTCGGTGGTTGGTTCACCTTTCTCGGCCCAATGTTGGGGGCTACGATAATCGTTTCGCTGAGGACCCTCCTGGGCGGGTACACGGAATACTGGACTATGGTATTGGCAATTATTCTGATGCTTTTGATCTTTTTCTTGCCGGAAGGTGTCCTTGGTTATTTTGAAGGGCTCTACAGGAGACGCAGCGCCTCATTGGCGGAGGATAGGTGAATGTTAAGCGTGATAGATCTTCAGAAATCCTTCGACCAATTCAAAGCCGTTACCAAGGCTAATCTCGAGGTCGGCCAAGGTGAAATTGTCGCAGTGATCGGTCCAAACGGCGCGGGCAAGAGCACTCTGTTCAAGCTGATAGGGGGACATTTAAAGCCCGACAAAGGGCGGATCGTCTTCAAGGGTAAAGATATTGCGGGTTTGGCCCCGCATCAAATTTGCAGACTCGGAGTGAGCCTATCATTTCAGATTGTTAATGTGTTCCACAGGTTGACGGTGTTCGAGAACGTTCAGGTTGCCGTGCTTTCACGTTTAAGATTGGCGCTGGACCTCATAACTCCGGCTCGAGGTTTAGCCATAGAGGAAACGCAAGAAATTCTAAACAGCGTGGGTTTGACAAATGTTGGAAACAGAGTCAGCGGTTCTCTTTCTCACGGTGAGCAGAAGGTCCTTGAGATTGCTATTGCTTTGGGGACCAATCCGGAGTTATTGATCCTGGACGAACCAACTGCGGGCATGTCGCCGGAAGAGACTTTCGCCACAATCAAGTTGCTCGAACATCTCAATGCAGACATGGGCCTGACGATTCTGTTTTGCGAACATGACATCGAGTTGGTGTTTTCATTTGCTAACAAGATTATGGTTATGCGGCAGGGGATATCCATTGTTCAGGGGCCTCCCGACGAGGTACGGGATAACCAACAGGTACGTGAAGCGTATCTGGGGGGAGCCAACTGATGCTTCAAGTGGATGGAATTCACACCTACTATGGTTTGAGCCACATTCTGTTTGATGTGTCGCTCACTGTTTCAAAAGGGGAAATCGTTTGTCTCC
>JAPLJJ010000159.1 GCA_026388665.1 Deltaproteobacteria bacterium | reverse complement strand
GTCTTTTCGATACCCTTACTATCAAGTCCATAACTCTACGGAATCGAATCGGAGTATCGCCTATGTGCCAATACGTTTCCAATGATGGCATGGCGAGCGATTGGCATCTGGTTCATCTTGGGTCCCGCGCCATTGGCGGGGCTAGTTTAGTCATTGCGGAGGCAACCGCTGTTGAGCCCCGTGGCAGGATCTCTCCTCACGACGCCGGTCTGTGGTCCGACAAGCATATAGAACCCCTGGTCCGAATCACGAAATTTATCCGGGAGCACGGATCGGTCCCAGGGATTCAACTGGCTCACGCGGGGCGTAAGGCAAGCGCCACTCGACCGTGGGAAGGTGACCATTCCTTAAAGGATGAGGAGGGCGGATGGGAAACAATGGCTCCAAGCGCCCTGGCTTTCGGAGAAAAGCTCTGGCGAGTCCCACGGGAGATGACGCACCCGGATATCAAGGATGTTCAGGACGCGTTTGTCTCTGCTACCAAGAGAGCCATAGACGCGGGTTACCAGTGGCTGGAATTGCACGCTGCGCACGGATATCTGTGCCACAGCTTTTATTCGCCTATTTCAAATAAACGCACCGACGAATACGGTGGCAGTTTTGAAAATAGAATCCGATTCACCGTAGAGACAATTAAGAGGATTAGAGAGGTCTGGCCGGAGAAATTGCCCCTGGCTGTTCGTCTATCATGCTCTGACTGGGTCGAAGGGGGATGGACGCCTGATGAAGCGGTTGAACTCGCCAGAACGCTAAAAATGGCCGGCGCTGATCTGATAGATTGCAGTTCGGGTTTTGGTACTCCTGATTATAAGAAGTATCCTTTTGGACCAGGCTGGCAGGTTCCTTTTTCGGAGGCGATCCGTAGAGAAGTTCGGATAGCCACTGCCGCAGTCGGCCTTATAACTGACCCGGTTCAGGCTAATGACATCATTGCTGACGGGAAAGCCGACATCGTTCTTCTCGCGAGGGAAATGCTTCGTGACCCTTATTGGCCTTACCGGGCGGCTAAGGCTTTGAACAAACAGGTCAAGAACATCGCTCCGGCGCCTTACGCGCATTGGATATAAGATTTATGGCTAAACTGTAGATTATCAAGTAGAAGGAGATTATGCGACTGATTGCCTGTCTTGGGGAACAATTTGTGGAGTGACCTGATTGAGTCTGTCGAAGCTAATTTCTATGTACTCGGGGTTTATTTCGTAACCTACAAAATGTCTCCCGAGTTTTTTCGCCGCTATTGCGCTCGATCCACTTCCCATAAATGGGTCGAGGACCACATCGCCTTCAAATGTATACAAGTGAACTAATCGCTCAACTAAAGCGACTGGAAACGGGGCAGGATGACCGACCCTGCGTGCAGACTCAGGAGCTATGTCCCACACGCTGGTTGTCGCACGCATGAATTCGTCTCGACCGATAGTAGATTTCCCCTTCTGGGTTCTGTCGAAACGGCCTTTACAGAAGATCAGGATGTATTCATGCAGATCGCGCAATGTAGGGTTGCCAGCCGACATCCATGATCCCCAGGCGCATGACCCGCTTGCTCCCTTACCCTTGACCCATATAATCTCGCCTCGCATCAATAGACCTAGCCGGGACGCCATTTCGGCGACGAGCGAATTTAAGGGAATGTAGGGCTTGCGTCCAACATTTGCCACATTAAAAGCGATCCTTCCTCCTGGTAATAGCACCCTTTGCGTCTCTTTCAGAATTCGTTCGAGGAGATTCAAGTATTCTTCCAGAGTCAGATCGAGATCGTAGTCTTTCCCCACATTGTAAGGCGGCGAAGTTACCATCAAAGCAACTGAGTTGTCGGGTAGTTCTGACATGTTCTCTGAGGAATGAGCAAAAATGCGATCGAGAACATGTGTAGGCGCCTGGTTAATAGTTTCGGATTCTTTACCACGAACGGTGGCAGAGTACAACTTGCGTCCATAAAACGAAGAGGAATCATGCCCCTCTCGTTTACTGACTCCGAATGATTGTGTTGTAGTTCGGTTTTGCAAGTTGTTTCCGGACGACAAGGCTTTTAATAAGCGGCTAAGTAGCCTCACAGGAATGAACCGATATTATATGTTGATAAGTTAGTCAATACTTTTTACCATTATTTCAAATAACTAAATAAATTAAATAACTTCATACATGAAATAAATATAAATTATAATAAGTTATAAACTATATAACTCTTTAATAAAGTGACTTAATGTTTATTGTTGTTTCTGGTAATGATTCATACCATCGTGATAATTCTTGAAAAATGGGATATTTTTAGCTTATATTGTACGACTTTCAGGTTTAGATCGTACCGGGGAGGTTTCATGACCGGCGCTGAATTGCGTGAAGAGTTCCTGAGATTTTTTGAGAGACAGGGTCACACACGGGTAGAGAGTTCTTCTTTGATTCCCAGTGGGGACGCCACTCTTTTGTTTGCAAACGCGGGGATGGTTCAATTCAAGTCTGTTTTTACGGGACAGGAGCAGCGATCTTACAAAAGAGCTGTTACGGCCCAGAAGTGCCTTCGTGTAAGTGGTAAGCACAACGATCTTGAGAATGTCGGACACACCGCGCGGCATCACACCTTTTTTGAGATGCTTGGGAATTTTTCTTTTGGGGATTACTTCAAAGAAGACGCAGTAGCGTTCGGCTGGGAATTCCTGACAAAGACTTTGGGGTTACCGAAAAAACTTCTTCACGTGACAATATTCCTGGACGATGATTCAGCCAACGAAATTTGGAAAAAGGTCCTGTGCCCTGGAGCAAACCCAATTATTCGTTTGGGCGAAAAAGATAATTTCTGGAGCATGGGAGATACCGGCCCCTGTGGACCGTGTTCCGAGATTCATATCGATCAAGGCCCAAGACTAGCATGTGGTTCCCCTGACTGTGGTCCTGAATGCGACTGCAACAGGTTCTTGGAGTTATGGAACCTCGTTTTCATGCAATTTAATCGGGACATGTCCGGTCGGCTCGAGCCGTTACCCCATCCATCAATAGACACCGGCTTGGGGTTGGAACGACTAGCGGCGGTCCTTCAAGGCAAGGACAGCAACTGGGATTCCGATATCTTCGAACCAATAATTCGTCGAGTTGAAGAAAT
>JAPLJJ010000112.1 GCA_026388665.1 Deltaproteobacteria bacterium | reverse complement strand
CGATATCTGGCGGAGTTCTCATACCGGTTTAACCGACGCACATGGGATTCACAGTTGTTCAATCGTACCGTTACAGCATGCCTTACAACTTCCACAGTAACATTTGCGGAGCTAAGGGCATGATCCAATGCGTAATTCTAGAACAGGAGACTAAAAAAATGGCGCTTACCACAGTAAATGAAGTTTTTGAGAAAATGCCACAGGTGTTTAACGCCTCTGTGGCTGCCGGAATGGACATGGTTTTTCAATTTCACATTACAGGAGATCAGGCAGGAGATTGGAACGTAATCATAAAGGACCAAAATTGCCAGGTTAATAGTGGAGTTCACGCTACTCCAACAGTTACTCTGACTTTGGAAGGCTCGGACTGGCTCGACATGTGCAACGGGAAACTAAATGGGGTTACCGCATTTATGACAGGAAAACTCAGAGCAGCGGGAGACATAATGGCCGCGCAGCGTATTCCCTCATTATTCCCGCTATAATTGCACTTTCCGTTAATTATTTGATAAACAGCGGCCTGCTTAATACAGGCCGCTGTTTTCAGTCGGATTCGCTATAATATAACTTATGCGGTAGCTTCAGACACTGCGGCTTCCTCAAAAGTTGCGACCTCTGAGAGGATTCTAGCTGCAGCCTCAAGAAGCGGCATTGCAAGAGCAGCCCCTGTTCCTTCGCCCAATCGTAAATCAAGATCCATGAGCGGTGTCTTACCAAGGTGCGCAAGAGCGGCCTTGTGTCCTTGCTCGACGCTTTGATGCGCTGATATCATATATTCGGCTGCCGTTGGACACAGGCTATGAGCGATGAGAGCGGCCGCCGTAGAGATAAAACCGTCTATTATGACAGGTTTTCTTTGGGAAGCAGCCCCCAAGATTAAACCAGCCAAGCCCCCGATTTCAAAACCCCCTACCTTCGATAAAACATCAAGCCCATCCCTGGGGTCCGGTCGATTTACCCCAATAATTTTCTCAATTACCGAGACTTTGCGATTGAACTGACTATCGTCAATACCGGTTCCACGCCCTGTCACCGCGTTAACTGTTTGCCCCGTCACAATTGCGGTGATCGCACTACTCGGTGTCGTATTGCCTATACCCATCTCTCCGGTCGCCAGGACATCAAATTTCTTAGATAGCTCGATAGCCAATTCAATTCCGGTTTCTACCGCCAATTTTGCTTCTGATATGGTCATTGCAGGACCAACGGATATATCATTCGTTCCCGGCCTTATTTTTCTGGAAATGATGAGACCTTTGTCAACGAGGTCATCCAGGGCGCCATTAACTCCAAGATCAACTACCAAGACACTAGCCCGGGCCACTCTCGACATTGCGTTTATGCCGGCGCCCCCTGCGACAAAATTACGAACCATCTGAATCGTAACTTCCTGAGGATACTTACTCACCCCGGAGGCCACTACACCATGATCTCCGGCCATTACAACCACCACCCTGTTTTCGAGGGAGGGTTTCATGGATCTCGTTATACCGGCCAAATCCATAGCCAGATCCATCAGTCTACCCATGGCCCAGTGAGGCATGGTCAAATTATCCAAACGGAGTTTAGCTTTTTTCCGATAATCTTGATCCTGAGGAACTATGCTCCTAATCGTTTTTCCCAAAAGATCCATCAAATTTCGCCTTTCTTGATTATTAATGGTTGTCCGCAAATAACTAAGATGACTTCGTCGGCCGCTTCTGAAACGATCTGATTGCAGCGTCCGACCAGATCCAGGAATAATCGTGCCTGTTCATTATCAGGAACTATTCCCAGTCCTGTCTCATTTGTCACGAGGATAATCTTGCCGTGGTGGCTGGAACACGCTCGAATCAACTCATCGCACTTCTCTGCAACTATTTCCTCGGAAATGGAAAGATGATTTCCAGAATATTCGTACATGAGATTATTAATCCAGAGAGTGAGGCAATCAACTAGAACAACATTATGATTTGATGCGTTTGATATAGCTGATGATAGTCTTATAGGTTCTTCTATGGTATCCCATTCAGCTCTTTTCCTTTGTTCCCGATGTTTTCTGATTCTTTCCGCCATCTCCTTATCAAGAGCCGGGCAGGTAGCGACAAAGGCACGGGGGCCGGGCGCCTTTTCCGCTAGGGCCCTTGCGTACTCACTTTTTCCGCTTCTCCGTCCCCCGACAACGAGACATACGGTCCCCATTAGAAATTCCTTTCTAGGAAACAATAACAATGGTTCCTTATTGACCGATCGTAAAGAAAAAGATCTCAATCAACCCAAAATATCCTGCATGCGCTCAACCTATAGGGTTGTTTATGAGGGCGGCATGGAGAATATCGCGGTTTTGGTCAAAATGTCACCGCAAATGTTCAAGGTCCGAAGCATTTTATTTAAGCCAGTGGTTGATAAAATGAACTGCAAATGTTAATTTCTTGCAATTCCAGTTTCTTATTCCGCCTTTCAAATACTTTTTGCCCGGAGTCCTTATGAAT
>JAPLJJ010000135.1 GCA_026388665.1 Deltaproteobacteria bacterium | reverse complement strand
GTCCGGGATGTCTGATTCAGCCAGGCAAACTGACACGCTGAGTAGGGTAATCAATACGCAAGCAAAACAAATAGATCTCTTCATGGCGGTAGTCCTTTCTCTAAGAAAAGCAGTCTGAGATATAGGTGGTTTGTTGGGCTACTATAGTTTTGCCATTATTGAATTAATAGTTTGAAATTGCAGATGAATATCTTGAAAATAATCGGTGTTCCTGCCATAGACGGTTTAGGTAAACACGAGGGGAGGAACACCGATGACCAAGAGGAATTTGCCACAGCCTTTCGGAATTGACAAGGTCCGTTTTAGCGATTGTTTTACAGCGCCTAGTCTGAGACATTTTGCTGTGTTGATCACCGGATGGGTTCTCACTGTGGGAACACACACGATCAGTCAGGTGATCCTTGGGACCGAGGCGCATGAATCGGAACACTTCGCAAACATCTATAAGTTTTTTGAGAAAGCCAAATGGGATCCAGACAAGGTAGCTTTCCAGATTTTCAGGGTCATAGTTGAGAACCTGTTGCCGGATTGCAGAGATATAGAGGTTGTCATTGACGATACTTTGAACAATCGCGTGGGCAAGAATATCTTTGGAGCGGGATTGCAGCATGACGGTAATGCTCCTAAGACCGGCAAGCCGATAGGTTACGGAGTTTGTTTTGTGATCATTGGGTTAGCGGTTCGTTTACCGGGGGTGTCGAACAGAGCGTTTTGTCTGCCTTATGCGGCCCGCTTGTGGTGGCCCGCAAAGGCCAAGATCAAGCCGAGGGGAGGCGTTTACAAGACAAAGCCTCAACTCGCCCAGGAATTGATACAACTGACATACTCTTGGATTGATTCTCCCGCAACCCTTCGCGTTATCGTTGATGGTGGATACTCAAATAGGCATCTTCTCCAGGACCGTCCAAAAGGAGTTCACATCACTGGTAAGTTGCGTATGGATGCGGCTTTGTATGATCTGGTGGAACCAGAATCAGGGAGAAACGGGCGTCCACGAAAGAAAGGCGCTCGGTTGCCGGCTCTGAGATCCATCTTCAATAGCAGGGATACTGAGTGGGATTGGAACTGGATCAAACTGTACGGACACCAGACAATAGTCTTGGTTCATAGGTTCAACGCTATCTGGTATAAGGCGGCCGGGAATGAGCCCTTATCGATAGTGCTTGTACGAGATCCCGCAGGGAAATACCCGGACACGGCTTTCTTTGACACCGACATCGAAGCTTCAGACATAGTCACGATTCGAAGATATACTCGCCGATGGGGCACTGAGATAACCAACCGAGAGACAAAAAGCCTGTTGGGAAGCGCTGATCCCCAATGCCGCACTGAGAAATCCGTGACCCGTACACCGCTGATGGCTTATTGGAGCTATTCTCTCCTGGTAGTTTGGTTTGTGAGCCAGTTCCGAAAGAGAAAAGATCTCTTAATCCCAAGGGCCCCTTGGTATTTAAGAAAGAAAAACATC
The DNA here is from genome assembly GCA_026388665.1 of Deltaproteobacteria bacterium. Taxonomy (GTDB): domain Bacteria; phylum Desulfobacterota; class Desulfomonilia; order Desulfomonilales; family Desulfomonilaceae; genus CAJBEZ01. The sequence continues at coordinate 1,198 of JAPLJJ010000135.1, read as the reverse complement.
ACGTTCTCGGACATGTTGGCTGCCGCAAGAAGGAGCCATTTCATCCCGAGAGTTTCGCGCGATCACGGGAAACAGCAGAACTTAACGAAAGCCATTCCTGCTCCCTACACTAGCGAGCCAGGGTTTCCCCAAATGGCAAAACTATAGATCTGTCAAACGTGAGTATTGAAAGCCCTTCAGTGATGTGGGTTCCTCTTACCTACGAGACAGACGCAAGGCTTCTTCCAGGCGCTATCTCTCCGACTCATTTCCTTCTTTCCCAGCTCGAAGCTAAGTTTGGGCCTTCCCAGATAATCCATACAGCGCTATCAATCAGGTGGCTTATCGAATAACCCTGCTGATACAATTCCTGGAGCCGGTCATGAAGCTCAAAGTCCACGGTAATAGCCATCTTGATCCTCTTCCCAACCTCGGTTTTGCCCGCAGGCTGGCGTGGACATACCTCATGTTTTTTCATTTTTGCCCTCAGAATGACTTCTAGCCTCTTTTTCCAGGTATTCTTCATAGTCTGATCAACTGTTCAGGGGGTTGCTTCATGAGATCTTCCAGAAGCGCCTGAAATTGCCAGAGACGTTAGTTTAGTCGCGCAAATGACCTCGGTGAAGAAAATGAAGATGTCTCTGACGAATCAGAGGATGAGGAAACCGAAGATTAGACTATGGCGGAGATCTTAAGAATTCAAGAACACCCAAAATGCCTGAAGAATCACAAAAGGCTACACGATGTGAGGCTAATTCAAGATCGTGTCCCGTAGCGTTTATGATTAGCTGACAGGAGCTATCTCCCGGAGAATGGTTGGACTATCCCTAAAAAAATTATCAGTTTCAGATCAATTACGGTTCGTCTGACGATCGGGTAAGAGACTTCTACATCCCATTTTTGTTCCAATCAGTTGTGGTCTGTAGTATAAAATAGTAGGTTGAGGCAACGGGCAGCCCGGATGAGTGTTAAATATCGTTCGGGCGAAGACAATTCTTAATCATCAGGCCGTGGGGGTCAACTCCCATCCTCGGCTCCACTTATTTTATAGGGCTTGCAACGGAAATTTCAACTCCAAAACCACAGCTTATTGTTAGTGAAAGCTGTTCCCGGAAAGGAGGGCGGTGAGCGAAGAAGAAACAAGGATGTCGTTTTTCGATCATCTCGAAGAACTCAGAAAGAGATTGATTCGGGGAGTCATCGCCATATTCGTAGCCTT
>JAPLJJ010000214.1 GCA_026388665.1 Deltaproteobacteria bacterium | reverse complement strand
CTCCATACAGGCTTCATCACTCACAAATCTCCTCTGGAACTCAACAAGGCTCATCGACTCTTGCTGCATTATCCCGTTACCTCCCAGTTGACTTCAAGAAGGCTTGTATTACAATTGCGGAGCAAAGGCAATCATCCATTACGCATTTATTGTCCTCGCCCCGTTCATAAAAACCTGCAACAACCCCACTGCTATTCGCTGTTTCTGGGCTTTGCTTCTTAATGGCTGATTCTCAAGGACCATAGCCGACACAAAACTCTCAATAGCGCCCAAAAAAATGTATGTCAAATATCGGGCCTTGATGTCCGTCCTCAAAATCTTCCCGGACTGACCAACTGCCATGATTTTTTCAGTTCTGGACAAAAACATTTTAAACCAATTGACGCGGGCCGGCGTCAAGTTGGCTGCTGATCTTGAGATTTCAGTAATAAAAATATGAACGAGGTCAGGTTTTCTTTGATATTGCTCCAAAAAATAAGTAACAAGAGCCGCTAGTTGATCTTCTACTGTCGTAGCCTCATTGTCCCATTTCTCCATTAACTCAAAAAGCCCGGTCCACCATTCTTTCAAAATAGCATCGAATAAATCCGCTTTACTCTGAAAATAGTGATAAACGAGACCATAAGAGATTCCTGCCGCCTGTGCGATATCGGTGATTCGAGCCTGGTGAAATCCTTTTTCACGAAAAACCTTACACGCGGCGTCCAGGATTACTGTTTCTTTATCTTTTCTAGAATCTGAAGCGACAGAAGGAGTCAGTGGCATGATAAGAGGCTAGCAACATTTGATTGACCTGTCAATCAAATTAACCGTAATTCCCAGGATTGCCTTGACGATAAAAATCACAGGATTATAATTCATTACAACAGGCGAGCGCTATTTTAGGTTTGTCCGGGAGTCGGATTTTGGCCCCGGACAAGCCGTTTATAGTCTGTCTTTTTTTAGCTCCTCGACAAAGCTTTCTTGCCTATGTCGCGTCTGTAATGAGCCCCCTCCCAGTAAATTTTCTCGACGCCTTCGTACGCTTTCTTAATGGCCTCGGGTATATTCTGAGCCAGAGACGTAACACCCAACACCCGACCGCCTGAAGTCACTACACCGCTTGGAGAACTCTCCGCTCCAGCTACAAAGACCTTTACTCCCGGAATTGTTTCCGCCTCATCCAACCCCAAGATAATTTTCCCTTTAGGATAAGATCCTGGATATCCTTCAGAAGCCATTACGACGCACACGGCAGCGTCATTATCCCACTTGATGGTTTCCTTGCTCAGGCTCCCTTCCAATGCCGACAGCATGAGACGAACAGGGTCAGTTTTCATTCTAACTAATAGTGGTTGCGCCTCGGGATCACCTAACCTGACATTGAATTCCAGGACCTTGGGTAGATCATCCTTGATCATGAGCCCCGCGTAAAGAAACCCCATGTATGGCCGACCTTCCGCTTCCAGGGCTTTGACGGTTGGAAGCATGACTTCATTCATGATTCTGTCATGGGCGGATGTGGTGACCACCGGCGCAGGTGAATATGCTCCCATGCCTCCAGTGTTTGGTCCCCTATCATTGTCAAATATCGGTTTATGATCCTGGGAACTCGCCAGCGGAATGACTGATACGCCATCAGTAAATGCAATGAAGGAAGCTTCTTCTCCCTCAAGACAATCTTCGATAATCACCCTCTCACCAGCAATTCCAAATACCTTCTGTTTCATAATCTGATGGAGAGCATCCAGAGCTTCTTCCTCAAGATTACACACAAACACCCCTTTACCTGCGGCAAGGCCATCCGCTTTAACAACCAGAGGGAACTTTGCTGATTTAAGGTACGCTGATGCGAGATCATAATCTTCGAAGGTTTCATAATCCGCTGTTGGGATTTTATATTTTTTCATCAGGTCCTTCGAAAATACTTTGCTCCCCTCAAGGAGGGCCGCAGCAGCGGACGGTCCAAAAACTCTTAGACCGCTCTTTACGAACAGATCTGTTAGTCCTGCTACTAGCGGGGCCTCCGGCCCTACAACAGTGAGGTCAACCTTTTCATTCCTGGCCAGTTCGAGAAGGCCGGAAACATCATCGGAAGGAACCGGGGCTGTCCTACATTTGGGTTCTCTCGTTATTCCAATGTTTCCCGGAGCAACCAACAACTCACTCACCAAATCAGACTGGGCCATTTTCCAGGCTAACGCATGTTCACGCCCCCCTGACCCGACCAAGAGAATTTTCATTCGAAAAGGCTCCCTAATTTTCTATTTATTCCAGAGTCCTCTTTTGGCCTTTTCCGCTTCCTGCTCAAGCTCGAGGTAAGGCCGTATATCAAAGCTTTTTTCTTCTCGATCAATCGTTGCAAGACCTAATCGGATCATTCGAGCGCTTATATCTTCTCCGGAGATATAAGCAAAACCCTCTGTAGGAGCATTTTCGTTTTCCCGCTCAACCTTGAAGCGAATCCACTTGTCATTAAGTGTTTTAGCGAGAAAGTCACGCGCTGCGGTTTCTTGGGACGAGGGGACACGCAAACCAATCAGCCTCGCTTCTATTATCTTACCCGATCCTCGGAGAGAGAGTGTCCGACCATCCACTGTTTGAGTCACTCTCCAAAGCCGCTCCTCGCCTTCTGATGGAGGTCGGCTGACCCAATAAAGATAAAACACCAGTAAGAGAAACAATGCGCCTATTCCGGCCCAGAGTTTCCATTCATTTTTCAATTTTAATTTGGCCATTTGTATTGGAGCCTCGTTTTATACGTCAACCAGCCTGGAAATTCTTTCGGACTCTGAAGTGAAAACTTCTTCCGCTTTACTGAAATCAGGGCCTACGTAGCGGTGATGGAGTCTCCCGTCATCTGAAGACCTAACCAGAACCGTGTAATCATCGACCCCTAGCTTTATGAGCCGTATGAAAGAACCTCGAACACCCTGAGTCTGTTTCAAAATCTGGAACATGGTTAAACTATAACACACGATCGAATTTCTGGAAAAGTTGTATACTTCAAAAATGGACTCATATACTCATATTCTATCACTCGGTGATTGAAGAGAAAATTGCTATTCAACACTTTGTTATTTTGGGTTATGATAAACAGATTGAAAATTTTTAGGGTTAAATGATTAGCGATATGGAAACCGAAATAATAATTGAAACACGAGAACTGGGGAAAGACTATCACGATGGGGACAGAGTCATCCACGCTCTTAGAGGCGTAAATCTAAAGATCTACAGGGGAGAAATGGTCGCGATAATGGGCCCCTCGGGCTCAGGTAAATCGACTCTTCTGTATGTGCTTGGGTTACTACATCCTCCTACTTCCGGAGCATACATTTTTAAAGGTCAAAACATACTGGAATTTTCGAAAGAAGAACAAGCGCATTTTAGAAACAGAGAACTGGGGTTTGTTTTCCAAAGCTGTGATCTCTTGGCTAATTCTACCGTTTTTGAAAATTTGGAACTCCCGTTAATATACGCAGAGGCTGATCGCAATATTCGACGTGGCAAAATTTTGCGCGCACTTGAACGTGTGGGACTTTCTCACAGGGTAGACCACTGGTCCAACAGGCTTTCGGGTGGTGAGCGTCAACGCGCCGCGATTGCTAGGGCTCTAGTTAACAATCCTTCTCTTATTCTTGGAGATGAACCAACCGGACAGCTTGATCAAAAAAATACCGACATTGTTGTTGAACAACTGAGAAACATTGCGCGTCAGGGATTTACAGTCATTCTGGTTACACATGAAGATGAAATTGGGAGCGCGTGTGACAGGATCCTCCGCATCAGGGACGGTATACTTGTCTCAGATGGCTTTGTCACTAGGCCAGTCAGTTCCCCTGTAAAAGCCGGACCGGGATCGAGCGTTTCTATCACCTGAACAGTGTATTTGCTTTCTTAGACTCATGGATAGACCAGGCAGCACAACTTGAATCCAGGTTTTAAGCCATACACCCGCAGGATGATTCAGTAGCGTCAATATTTAGGGGATAATTCAATAAAATCGATTCATGGTTACGCGTTATTGTTCCCGCTGATTCCAACACTCCCAAAATCTTGTCGCACTCATCCCAATTCATCGACAGATAAATAGGTAATACTGTCTTATGATCAGCAAGACTTTTTTGCGCGTCAAGAGCGTATAGGGTCATGAGAACTTGCTTATGTATAAGGTCTAGACTAGGGTTTGCCATCAATTGTTGGATCATTTCATTTTCTATAATTAGATTGCCGACACTAACCATACACATTAGAAATCTCCTGCTGAAAAAGCATCCTAATACTGTTAGCTAATTGTTCATTTAATCACATTCATCGATATTGCAATAGATTCATGAAATTCCGGATTGGCTTGCGCTTACAAATTCTTGAAACTCGCGATAACTCTCCGGCGTTCCGATGTCAAAAAAAGGTCCTTTCTGTTCCAGGCCGAACATCCTTCCGGTGTTTACAAGACCAGGAAACACTTTTGTTTCCATAGAAAATGATATTTTGTCGGGCAAACTGCTTATGAACGATCTCGATAACAACGAAACTCCAGCATTAATTAATCCGGGATTTCTTGAATTTTCGTCTTTTTCATGAAAATCAGTCACAACACCATCCTGAGTTATGCTGACTGAACCATATCTACTCACGTCATCGACCCTAAAAAGAGATAGCGTGACGTCTGCTTTCTTAGCCGTGTGAAACTCATATAATTCGTTAAGACTAACGTCCAGATACGTGTCCCCGTTGACAAGTAATGTTGGATCAGTGGCAAATCTTTCCGCATTTTTGACTGCGCCACCGGTTCCTAATGGTTCGCGTTCGCTGGAGAATATTATGTTCAAATGAGAGAATTTGAGATTGATAAAATGTTCTTCAATTGAATGTCCTTTATATCCCACCAGCATGACAAATTTTTCGACACCCTTTGCCGCCAGGAGACCGGTAATAATTTCAAGGAAAGGGTTTCCGAGCACATCCGCCATGGGCTTTGGCCTGTCAGAAACCACGGAACGAAGCCTGGTTCCAAGTCCACCTGCCAGAACAAACGCGGCAAAATCGAATTTGTTTGAAGTCATGAACAGATTCTAGATCAGTTTAGAGACGACCGTTAACTGATTTCTTCGCAAGAGCAACCCGGGATAGGTTCCACGGGCACTATATGAAACTGATTTTTCCAGACATCCAAAACCAGTATCCCTGGAATCGTATTCGAAATATCCCCTACCAGTATTTTGAAAGCCTCTGTTACCTGAACAGAAGCGACAAGAGAAGCGACTGAGGAGAGCACGCCGACGGTGGCGGCCTTAGAGTGATCCGCCACACGTGAAGGATCGGGCCATATACACCTGAGACAGGGCGTTTTCCCCGGAATGATCGTCATCACATTCCCAACGGTTTCCACAGCGCCGCCAAATATATATGGAATTTTTTTCGCTACAATTGCGTCATTCACGATAAATCTGGTTTGAGAATTATCCAGAGCGTCGACGACAAGATCTATACGATCCAACAATGATTCAATATTCGTATTATCTATTGCCTGATTTACCGCTTCAATTTCTACATTTGAAGCCATGGCCCCAAGGCTGATGCGAGCAGCGTCGGCCTTGGACAACCCCCGTGACACATCCATTTCATCGTATAGAATCTGACGATGGAGATTATGAAGTTCCGGAGCGTCCTTATCGACAATTCTTAAGAAACCTACACCAGCCCTAGCCAGTAAAATAGAAGTCAGCGATCCCAACGCGCCCAGTCCAGCGACCAGCACTCGAGCGTTTCTGATCTTTTCCTGACCGGTTGGTCCGATCACTTGGAGGAGTTGGTGCCGACTATAACGATCCAGGGTATCCAACATGGTTCTTAGTAAAGAAAAGGCGGGCTAGGAGGGCTTTCCAGGTCTTCCCAGACTATCCCGAGTCGATCTCTGAAAAATGGTCCCAGTCGATTGAAAAGGTTTCGCCAGTGGGTATGCCCTTGCTCCAGGCCTTCTAATATCTCAGCTATATACTCCGGCAAACGAACCAATTCGTCTTTGGGTATAAATGAAACAGCCCCCAAACGAATAGACCTGTTAAGCGAATCGACATTGATCGCGTGCGCCGTCAACATGGTGGCCGGCATCCCCCGCATCCGGGCCTGAGCCAAGAGTTCAAGCCCGTTCACACCCATAATATCCAAAATGATTAAATCAAAATCCTGCTTTTGAATCAAATTCATGGCGGCCTCAAAATTACCCGCCACACTGACACTGCTTTCAGGGAATTCCTCCCTTATAACTTCGAGAATGTCAGGTTCATCATCGACAGCGAGAATACGTTTGTCTTTCAGGATCGTGCCATCAAACATTCCGTCTCTCCGTTGATTTGAAATGGAACTGTCATCGCTGGATCAACCGGTTTTTACCAGACATAGCACAAGAGGCTTTTATAACCAACCATAGAGAAGGCGACTGCCAAGTCTCATCCAATTTTAAAGTTATATTTCAATCAGTTAGACAGACTTTGAATTTTGACTGATAGATTTTGCGGAAACAGTATGCTATACAAATTCCGATTCAAAAATTGGTGAGATCTTTAAGAGATGAGATCGTGCTATCGTGTCATAATTCTAATAATTGCAGCGCTATCGGGGTTTAGCGCAGTTGATTGCGTTGAGTCGCAAGATTTTCCGTACCTAGCCCCTGTTGCCCCGGAGTTCGATGGTAGTGGCGTCGCTCAAACTAGAGGACCGAGCAAGGCGCCAAGCTCGTTTGGGACGGGTCCTAAACTTTCTCCCATCACCCCGGAGGCTATGAAGAATTTCGGTTTTTCGCCTCCATCGAACAACGCCGAAGAACAAGTCGTATCAAATCAACCCTCTTCAAATTACCCTCCGCCTTCTACTAACGGTTCGGCGCCCTCTCAAACACCGCCCAGATCAACCGTTAGACGAGACCCATCCCCCACTGCCGGCCCTAGACAGCAAAACGGTCCGACACAGCAACCTGCGCGAGTTGATTGCTCCCAGTACCCGGCGATAATCGCTAATGCAAAGTCAGAAGCGGAGATGCAGGTCACCGCCCGATATTATCTCACGTGTCTAATGCAGGATGGTTGGCCCATGGAAAACGCTAGGGCCCAGGTAATTCAAACTATTGAAGCAGCGTTCCGAGCTAATCGTTGAGAGCGCCAACTAATTCTTGGATCACTTCCGTCTCATCTTAAAATTTAGCACGACATAGTAAGTGGTGACTCCGACCAATATCAGCCAGACTAGCGCCAGGCCGATCAATTCTCTTTGATTGAACATATCGATCCACATGAACCATATAATCGCGGCCGTCCATATAAGAATCCATAATATTCCGTAGTATGGACTCTTGATTTTTTTCATCGAAAGATCCTTTACGAGAGATTAGTTTTAACGACGATAATTTTTAGAAATTAAGATCACGTTCTTGTGGTATTCATCATTATGGATTCATCAACATAGAGGGTCGGAGGTTTCCAGGTCAACATTGCGTTTCCCAAAATATTGAAAAAGGAAATCGCTGGCAAAAAGACCCAAATCGATACGGAGTTAAAGTGAATCTTATATTTATCAATGTCAATCATGACGTCGGATATGAATCTTCCGAGAGCATACCTATTTCTCTTGGATACATATTGGCTTTTGTCGAGAGACAAGGATCCAAGGGAGTAATACTGGATGATCTTCAGGATCGTCGGCTCAGCTTGTCTGATCTGGAATCCTGGATACAAAAAGTTAAGCCGGGAGTTATAGGTTTTACCGCGTATCAAAGCACAATGGAGCGTATCCGCTTTTTATCGAGGTATATCAAATTAAGGCATCGAGACATCATTGTAGCCCTTGGAGGCCCTCAGATTGTTGGAATGCCTTCCTCCGCCCTGGAACATTTATTTGATGTCGACATCTTGATTCATGGCGAGGGGGAACTCGTTTTCTTGGAAATAATTAAATCTCTTGAAAATGGAACGAGTTTAAGAAACGTAGCAGGTCTGAGCTACCGAGAAGACGCCGATATTTTCCACAATGGTGAAGGACCTGTTCCACCGGATGATCTCGATACCTATCCATCACCATACCTGAGCAATATCTTGAACCTTCAGGGAAAAGATACCGCTATTCTGCTTTCCTCACGCGGGTGCAAACATGTCTGTTTGTTTTGCATAACACCTAACGTCTGCAAAGGACGTATCCGTTACCACTCAGTTGATAGAGTTGTCGAGGAAATGGAGCTTCTTAGTCAAAGCGGCATACAAAGATTCTGGTTTGCCGACCCCAATTTTACTGAAAATAAAGAGCGCACTCTTAAGATCCTTGAAGAAAAGATAAAGAAAAAGATAACAACACCGTTCTGGTTTCAAACCCGCTCTGATTTAGTCGATGAGGAACTGTTGAAGACGCTCAAGATGGCCGGCGCAGACACCATAGCCTTTGGCCTGGAATCCGGTAGCCCTGAAGTGCTGAAAAAAACAAAAAAAGGCATATCGCTGGATAGGGTGAGAGAAAACATTACACATGCACAGTCACTTGGTCTGAACACTGAACTCTTTACTATCTTTGGGCTCCCCGGCGAAACGGTGGATAACGCCAGGGCCACGATCAGCTTCGTAAAGTCTCTTAATATCCCGGTCGAATCAAATTCCGGCTCACAACAGATGCAATTATACTTTGGGTCCGCCTATGAAAAAAAATACGCAGACTACGGCTTCAAGCCACTTGGTAAATGGAAACCCGGCTATCTTTCAATCGGCGACCAATATGAAACCGACAGAATGAACTCTGCACAAATCCGAAAGGTCCGGAATCTTTGGGCCCTTGCCAATGAACAACTGGGCCACGATGTCTACTACAAGCAAAGAGTATTTGAGGTGCTAGACTTTTTGTTGGGCACACGAGAGGACTTGATTAACGAGCCCGAGTATTATGTTTACGGAGCGCTTGCTTCGAACGCGATAGAGGAATTCGACCTATTGAAAGACTTCCTAGTCGGATATCGGAATTTGACGGGTGACACGGACTCACTTCAGGAACTAATCTCAGGATTAATTTTCTTTCACGAGACGGATGAACCTTCGGGGCCTGAAGATAGGATCATTTTTGATTCAAGAAGCTACATGGGAGGAGTCCCGTTTACGGGAATTTCGGGAAAATATTGGGATGTTCTGCTAAGCAGAGGATTGCTCCTGCCTGCATTCGAAGAGGGATTATTCGGAGTGGTGGCAGGCCAGGATGTCAAATTTGAGTTTAGTTTTCCAATGGATTATTTTCAGACGGAGTTGCAAGGTAAGACAGTTGAAATTCACGCGAAAATCCACAAGCTATTCAAAACTTTTCAGCCCGAAAAACTCGAGGATGTTCTTGAGCTATCAATGAGAAACCACTATGACTTCCCAGATCTGGATTTCCTACGGACAGAGAATGAAATTCTCTACTATCTTTGTCTTAGGGATGCGAATCCACAGATACTGTTAAGGACTCCCGGTCATTTTTTGTCATTGTCTCATATGCTCGCAAAGTTGGGTAAGCTTGACCAGGTGAGTGAATTGGCCAATTTGCTTCATGGGAAAATTCACGCGTTGAACGCTATAGCAGACACCCTGGCGGGTTCAGGAAAATACGATCTTGCGCTAAAATATTACGAGGCTATAGGAACGGCCGTCCCTTCGAGTCTGCTGAAGAGAGTGCGGATCCTCTTGAAATTGCAACGACCGGCTGAAGCATACGAATTGTTGAAGAAAGCTCCTCAGTCCTCTGAACTCGACTATCAGGAAGCAATGTTCGAGTGCTTGAAGCAAAATGCGCCGGATTTTCCTAACCTCTCGGTTCTTGAAAACCGCGTGATGAATTTAAAAGTTCTAGCGACAATAGATAGAGAGGCATTACCTAAGCCCGGACGTCGGTATCCTAAACCAATTGTTCACGGATCGTCACATTTCGATCAATGACATTAACATGTTGAAAGACCAGAAGACCAATGCTTGATTTCAAAACGACTGTATTGTGGAGATAAAAATATGGCCGAACAAGAAGAGAAACAAAAGGACCTCGTGACCTATCACAAAGAAGGCTTCCTCGGTTTCATAACCCTTAATAGAGCAGAAAAGCGGAACGCCATGAATCTTGCGCTCTGGGATTCCTTGAACTCTTCGATAGAACAGGCGGAAGCTGATTCAGAGGCTCGCGTTGTCATTCTAAAGGGCGAGGGTAAGTCGTTTTGCGCGGGGCTCGACTTGAGCCCGGAGAACGAACTGATTCCTATGATTACAGGGAATCCGTCGGCTGCACAGAAGGTAACTTTTTACAAAACGGTCAAGAAAATTCAGGGCTATCACACGAAATTGGAAAGATTATCTCAACCAACTATAGCGTGTCTACACGGACATTGCCTCGGGGCTGGTCTTGAAATAGCCTTATGTTGCGATTTTCGGGTGTGTTCGACAGAGACTGTTTTCGGATTACCGGAAGCGACACTCGCCATAATAACGGATGTTGGCGGACTTCAACGTTTGCCAAAAGTTGTCGGGCAGGGCCATGCTCGTGAAATCGCTTTTCGAGGACACAGATTTGACGCGCAACACGCTCGTGAGATCAATCTCGTGAATCACGTTTACCCTGATCAGGCGGCGATGGAAGCGGAAGTCCTGAAAATAGCCCAAGAGATAGCGTCGAATCCGCCTCTGGCGGTTCAAGGGGCTAAGGACGTTTTTCTCTACAACGAAAATGTCCCACTTGACCAGGCGCTTGACTTCAATGCGGCAAGATCAAGCATGATCATGCCATCTGAGGATATTTTTGAAGCGTTCACCGCATATATGCAAAAAAGAAAAGGGAATTTCAAAGGCGCATGATAAAGGGAATTTCAAAGGCGCATGATAAACAACAGCGCCTCGTTTAGTTTATGTCTTTTTGAATTCCTAACCAGGAGGTAAGCTTGATAACGAAACTTTTTGAGCCGATTAGAATAGGACAGGTTGAACTTAAGAACAGGGTAGTAATGACCGCTATGCATTTGAATTATACGCCGAATGGCCTAGTTAACGATAAGTTCATTGATTTTTACGCGGCAAGGGCACGTGGCGGAACCGGCCTGATAGTTGTGGGTGGAACCGAAATCAATGATCAGTCGTCTGGAATTGATCTTATGCTGTCTATCAAAGATGACTCCTTTATTCCGGGTCTGAAGCGTTTCACGGAAGCAATTCACTCAGCCGGCGCAAAAGTCGCAGTACAGCTTTATATGGCAGGCGCTTACTCGTTCTGCAGCTTAAAAGGTTTACCGCTTCTCGCTCCATCTGAATACACCAGCTATTTTACCCGCCAGAAGACGAAAGCTATGGACATCGATGATATCCGTCGGGTCCAGGACGATTTTGCTAAGGCTGCCAGGAGAGCGGAGCAAGCAGGATTCGACGCGGTCGAGGTCATCGCTTCAGCGGGATATCTCATCTGCCAGTTCTTGTCCCCCAAGACAAACAAACGGGAAGACAAATATGGTGGGTCGTTAGAAAATAGAATGCGTTTCGGTCTGGAAACCATCTCCGCTGTTCGCAGCGCTGTCAATAAGAATACCGCCGTAATAGTTAGGGTGGCCGGGAATGACTTTGTGCCGGGCAGCCATACCAACAAGGAGTCGAAGATATTTGCGGCGGAGGCAGAAAAGGCTGGCGCTGACTGCATAAACGTGACAGGTGGCTGGCATGAGAGCCGGGTTCCCCAGATCACCATGGACCTTCCTCAGGCCGGCTACGTTTATCTTGCTCGAGGAATAAAGGAGTGCGTTAGTGTTCCGGTAATTGGTTGTAACCGGATTAACGATCCCTTTATCGCAGAAGAAGTTCTGAAAGAAGGGGTGGCTGATCTTGTCGGTGTAGCGCGAGGTTTGATAGCAGACCCTGACTTTGTAAACAAGGCCAAAGAAGGACGGGCTTCGGAGATTAGACGTTGTATAGCCTGCAATCAAAGATGTTTTGATTATGTGTTCTTGCTGCAACCCGTCGGATGCATGGTTAACCCAAGAGCGGGGAAGGAAGCTTCTACCGAATACGGTCCTGCCGCACAAAAGAAGACAATTTTGGTCGCGGGGGCCGGTCCGGCTGGTTGTGAGTTTGCTACCATTGCTGCAGAAAGAGGACATCATGTAATTTTATGTGACAAAGAGACAGCAATAGGCGGACAGGTTAAATGGTCGGCTGAACCAACCGGTAAACATGATTTCCATTATCTCTTCGACTACTACCGAGCAATCCTTCCGAAGTATGGCGTAGATATTAGACTGGGGGTAGAGGTCACACCCGAGCTGGTATCAAAAGAAAAACCCGACCTTGTTGTTGTGGCGACCGGAGCGGCCCCTTTCAAACCTCCAATAGACGCGGTCGATGCTCCGAACGTTTATCAGGCTTGGGATGTGCTTAGAGGTAAGAGCCAGACTGGAAAAGATGTGGTCATCGTAGGTGGTGGCTCGGTAGGTCTTGAAACTGCTATCTGGCTTGC
>JAPLJJ010000167.1 GCA_026388665.1 Deltaproteobacteria bacterium | reverse complement strand
GACTGTGTTTACTGTCCCGATTTTGTGGTGGAATTATCAGCATGACTGGGCATCATTCAAACACATTCTTTTCATAGGGTCCGGTTATACCGGAATCTTGAGAAGGTTCTCCGATGGTCTTGGTTACCACTTGTCACAGTTCCTGACTATTTCTCCATTGTTCTACCTCGCCATAATTGCAGCTATTTTTTCATCCATTATTCTGGAATTACGCCGTGGAAACTCCGCAAGATCACTACTCCTCTGCTTGGGAACGCCCCTTTTCCTGTTTGGCGTGATGTCTTTCAATGGTCATGCCGAGGCAAACTGGGGGGTGATGGGTTATGTGTCCACCGGTATTCTGAGCGTAATGCTCTTGACTGATCGGGAAAATCCCGTGACGGGGTTTATATCCAAACATTTCAATGTCCGTCGATTCGTAAGGATTGGAATATTTGTTTCAATATTCATGGTTGCTCTGGTGGTTTTTCACGCTTGGATCGGGTTACTTCCTGCCTCCCTCGAAAAAGACCTGGGAAAAAACGATAGGATCATTTGGGAAACGCGAGGCTGGGCTGGGTTAGGTAACCACCTCAGTAGTCTTATGAACGAAGGGGATGTCATCGCTGCCGACACATATCAGCTTTGCGCTCTCCTGGAATTCAATATTCCAGGACAGCCAAGCGTAAGGTATTTGGCCCCCTGGGAACGTCCCACCCAGTTTGACGTTTGGAACAGATCGTATGATGACCTTCGTGGAAGAAACATCCTCTTTGTCAGTTCGAAACCACTTGTTCCCACGGGTCCTACGTTAACCACAATTTACGAGAATTTCTCCCACGTTCAGGAGCTTCCTTCCTACGAGGTCATTTACCACGGGGAGCCAATCCGAAAAATATACGTGTGTAGAGGCCGTGGTTTCGATCCTTTTGAGCCGCGACGTCTAGGACCCAGGTCACTGTTTTACTCGGATTACTAAAGCTCCAATGGTTTCAGGATGAAGGTTCCATCCGTTTGTTCTTCAACTGTTAATCCGTAATGCTCGAGAGAGTCCTTCAACGGGCGTCCAAAAAACAGATCAACGGTTTCTGGGGCAAGCCCTAGTTTCTCAACGGTAAAATCCCTGACATGATGATCAAAACTTAGTAGTTCCAGCAAATTCTCGACGGTCTGACCCTTAGTAGCCCCGAGACGAGCAATTTCCCTGGAAAAATCTTCATGAGAACATCTCTCATCATGCCTCTCAATTATTTTCCAAAGGTCGCCCGTAGACTCGAATAACTCCCGCCTTGTGAGTGGGGATTTCCCCGAAGAATCAGCGAGATCGGGGTTCCAGCATTCCTGAAGCCTGCACTGTTCCGGTCTGTCATCATAAATTGAGCACTCCCGGTTCCCCTTCTGGTAAAAGACACAGGTTCTTTCGCCGGGAGTTTCACGGATCTTGATTCTCTCTGTTTCCGTAGCAAGGCTTTTTTCCACGCGACCATCAAACACAATAAAAGGCGGCCCATGTCCTCAACTAAAAGTGTAGGACTTCCCTTAGAGCAGCATTCTCCGCATTTAATACAGTAAGGTCTGGTGGCGTAAGCCGCTTTGAGCAGTCTCTCCCGGACTTGTTTCCAAATTTCTTCTTGCGTCCGTGTTTCTTTAGGTTCAGGCTTGGGTCCAAGTTCCTGGAGTTCTCGCATCACCGATTTGACAAGTGTTTCTGGATCAACTGTTGAGCCGACCTTCCACAGCACATCCCTGGCTTCTTCTTTAAGAGCTGTAACAAAAAAGCTCCATTCAGCTTTATTAAAATCCGTTTCCATTTCCGCCTTCCGAAAAACATTTGATCAATCTGGAAAAATATGATCGTTTCTATGATATAGGAAAATAGGACAATTTTAAAGAAGCCCTTGGCGCAAACTCGCGTTTGAGCGAGTGACTTGCCGGTGGCGTCATGACTGGGGCGCAGAAATTGAACCTGCTAGCGACAGGCCGGAGACAACGATAAGGTTGAGGATTTTCTGGATCCGAGACAGAGGTGGAAGATGAATATCAATTATGTTGAGCTTGCCGGGCTCAACTCTCTTGAGCGAAAAAAACTGTGCGAAAGGCCTAGCGTAGATTTACGGGACCTGATTCCTAAGGTCGCTCCAATAATAGAGGATGTAAAGGCTAGAGGCGACGCTGCCCTGATTGATTACACCCTGAAATTCGATGGCGCCACAATGGCCGCCGGAGATTTTAGGGTTCCAAGGGAATCTATGGACGGGGCGCTAAGGAATATACATCCAAGCTTAAGAGAAGCCATTCAGACATCGGTGGCGAACATTACGAAGTTTCATGAATTCCAGAAAGAACCTAGGACTAGAGAGATAGAGATAATGCCGGGAATCGTGGCCGGCGAGATGACGATACCGCTCAATTCTGTAGGACTCTATGTTCCTAGAGGTAAAGGGTCTTTCCCGTCAATGATGATGATGGCGGCAGTTCCGGCGAAGGTAGCGGGCATAAAAAGGATTGTCGCCGTAAGCCCGCCCGACAGGTTCGGGAAAGCTGACCAGGCGTCTCTAGCCGCGGCCTGCATGATCGGAGTAGATGAATTCTATGCGATTGGCGGTGTCCAGGCTATTGCAGCGTTGGCTTACGGGACCAAAACGATTCTACCCGTGTACAAAATTGTAGGGCCTGGGTCGGGTTTTGTCCTGGCCGCCAAACAATGGCTCTCAACTGAAATTGACACGGGTCTCCCTGCCGGTCCCAGTGAGGCCATCATTCTTGCTGATGATTCCGTAGACGCTATGACAGCGGCAATAGATCTGTTGATAGAAGCTGAACATGGGCCGGATTCATCCGCATACCTTGTAACGCCGGATGCTGAACTCGCCCGGGAAGCCCTCAGGATTCTCCCCGATCTTGTCAGTAAATTGCCCGGAGAGCGAAGGGCTTTTTGCGAAACAGTTCTCTCTCATTCCGGAGGGGTAGTATTGGCATCAGATATGGAAGACGCCATCAGATTTGTAAATGAATTTGCGCCTGAACATCTTCAGGTCCTGACCAAAAAACCTCGAGACATACTTGAGCAAATAGTGACGGCCGGTGAAACCCTTCTTGGCCCATTCACACCTGGGACACTGGCTAACTACTCCATCGGCCCCAACGCTATTCTTCCCACATCCGGTTTTGCGAAGACGGCGTCCGCTTTGTCTGTTCGAGATTTTACGAGAAAAATGTCTTTCGCTGAAGTAACAAAAGAGGGTTTTGACTCACTTGCGCCCAAGACCCTGGCTCTTGCTCAATATGAAGGCTTTGCCGCTCATGCCGAGGCGCTCATTCACAGACTCAAGGCACAAAGTCAGTAGACTGAACCTGGATCCGCATTATGGTGATTTATATGGAGAGAATCGCATGTCGGAATTGACTCATTTTGACGAAAAAGGTCAGGTAATAATGGTTGATGTCGGGGCTAAACAGGTTACTCAAAGAGTGGCTGTGGCTCGCGCTAAGATATATATGAAGCCTGAAACATTGGAACTCGTCCTGAGAGGCGCTACAAAGAAAGGTGACGTGTTCGGGGTCGCTAGGCTAGCCGGAATCATGGCTGCAAAGAAAACGCCGGAACTTATCCCGCTGGCCCACCTTCTTCCATTGGACTCTGTAACAGTAGATTTTTTTCCAGACATGGAACAAAGCGTGATTCACGTAGAGGCTCGAGTGAAGGTTACGGCTAAGACAGGTGTAGAAATGGAGGCCCTGACCGCAGTGTCTGTCGCGTGCCTTACGGTTTACGACATGGTCAAGGCGGTGGATAGGGGTATGACAATATCGGACATCAAGCTCATGGAAAAATCCGGCGGCAGGTCCGGTCACTTTGTTAGAGATTAAGTCGTAATTAGGACCATGGAGCCAACAATGTCGCAGGTCAAGTCGTATGAAATTGTGGATCTCGAGAATAAAGAATTAATAAGACTAGTCGGAATGTTTCTTGGACATGTCTTGGCTCATTACGGAATGTGGTTCACTGAAACGTCCAGAATTCTTAACAATAAAAAAGCGCTGGAATTTGAAGCCGATATACTTCCAAGGCATTTCCATGCCACGTTTGCCAGGCTGGCGCCTCATTTTGGGATCGAAACAACGGATGGGATTCCCGAGGTTTTACTAAAGAAGTCACGGGAAGAACTGTTGTTGTTGATCAGCGATATTGCAAAAACCTGGGTCACAGGAGATGGATTGTGGTTTCAAGCGATAGAGGGATCAGAAGGCATGGTGCAGGCCAAAACCGTAAATGACTCATGCTGGTCGCTTTTCGCAAGACTCGAAGCGTTTAAGATCAAGGGATTCATGGGGCTTGAGGTAAAAAGCGGGCTGGATGTTCTGGAACAAGCGCTTAAGCTGAGAATTTACTCGACCATCAACGCTCATTCTACGGAATGGGATGCGGAGGGGAATCTACTGTTTAATATGACGGAATGTCGTGTTCAGGCGGCTCGCAGGCGAAAGGATTTGGATGACTATCCTTGCAAATCCGCAGGCATAACCGAATACACGGAATTCGCCCTCGGTGTGGATCCGAATATCGTTACGGAATGCGTGTGGTGCCCTCCTGACAGGGTCCCTGACCAGCAGTTCTGCGCGTGGAAATTTAGTCTGAAGACGTGAGGTCTGAATGTAATAGGCTCTTAACAGACGTAATCTACGGCAACCTGTCAAAATCCCTACAAGAAGCGTTCTCAAGGTTTTCTTCTATCTCCTTGATTTTGGATGTCAGATCATGCACAGGGATATTTTTGTAGGTACTTTTCCCCTCTAGTCTCACAGCCACAACTGACTGAATCGGGTCCAGGATAGTATAAATCAGGCGATATTTATTGGCAGTATGGATGCGGAAGACACCTTTTTGACCTACCACCACAGAATATCCCAATGGGCGTGGATTTATGGGAAGTTTCCTGATGTCTGCAACTATGAGAGCTGCCGCTGCAGGCGCAACTTTGAATATCCCCTTTATGTCACGCTCGGCATGGCCCAAGATATTTAGAGATTGTATGACAAGGCAGGAACTAGAAGCCGAGTTCTTTTGCGAATTCATCAAAAAGACGTATCTCTCGCTTCGCCAGGGCTTCGTCTATCGCCTCAGTTGCAGCACAATAGTCGAGGTAATCTTCTCGCTCTTCCTCATTCGTGTATCCCAAAGGAAGCGCGTCCTCCAGCTTAACAGCTTCCGACATGGTCTTCTTCCTTTCTGTTAACAACAGTATAGCATATATGGACACATGAAGTCATTTATTAGTTCAATCCTTCGGAAAACATGTTCACCCGAAAGATATTTTTCTATAGCCTGATCTATTTTTCCTCTGAACATGACCCATGGGAGCATTGTCTCATTTTCTCGGCATCCTCAGACCGCCCTACCCCTTCGTAGAACTCCGCGAGATTTTGAAAACTGAGGTTCGTCATTGGGTTAGAAACCCCATAATTCTTTTCAGTTATCTCGTGAACTCGAATAAGCAGTTGTTCCGCTTCGGCGTATTGAGCCAGACCCACCAAAACACCGGCAAGATTGTTTAGTGACGAAGCGACATGTTGATGATAAGGACCAAAATTCTTCTCAGCGATAGCAAGAGCGCGGCGATACAGAGGTTCCGCCTCATAGTATCTCCCGAGAC
>JAPLJJ010000158.1 GCA_026388665.1 Deltaproteobacteria bacterium | reverse complement strand
TCACGCTGTGGATCTTGGACTTGACGCGCACGTGGCTCGTTTAACAGTGGAATCAGGAAAAACACCGCTGCTTGACGAAAATTTGGAAACGATTTTATTTTCAGGGATCAAGACACACAACATAATCGTCGGAAAAGAAAACTTTCACGGTAGGGAGACAGAGCTTTGGGATTGTCCTCACAACCTTTCTTTACAGATGATGTTCCAATCTCTGGAATCGCTTGAGGAAACAGAAAATTATGACCTGTTTCAATCTTTTTTCCTATATCCTGTAGGATATGTTACGGGTTTGCTGGCCAAGAAGCGGAACAAGCCATTGATCTCATGCATAGTCGGGAACGATGTGAACAAGGATTTTTTCAGCCCTGAGAAAGTGGCTGTCTGTAAGAGTGGCCTCGATAATTCTGATTTCGTGGTTGGCTTGAGTACAGATCTGATCCAGTTGGCCAACGCTTTGTCCCCGATACGAGAAAGATCCTGTGTGATATACAATTCGGTCGAGATACCAGAGGATTCATGGGTGCCGCGGCCTCAACCAGATGGTCCTGTCAAAATTGGATGCGCAGGAATTTTTAAATATGCTAAGGGCTTGCCATATCTATTCAAGGCAATAGCCAATTTGTCAAAAAGGTGGGACATTGTCCTGGATCTACGAGGTTTGTTGAGGGATTCAGAAAAAGAGACATTTTATAAAACCCTTTCTGAAAATCTGATTGAGCAAAAGGTTACTCTTTGTGAACCATTGCCGCATGAAGCAATCTCGGAATGGTTGAGAACTCTTGATATATTCGTTCTCCCATCAGTAACCGAAGGATGTCCCAATATTCTCATGGAGGCTCTGGCCGCCGGTGTTCCGACAGTAGCTAGTCAAGTCGGCGCAGTTCCTGATTTGATTTGCAACGGAGTCTCCGGTTTGTTGGTTCCTCCTGGAGATTCGGCTGCTTTGGCGCAAGCAATTGAGCAATTTCTGAGCAATAACGCGTTGGCGGTTCGCTTGGGCGCAGCAGCAAGAGAGAAAATGCGTAAATTCTCAAGAGAAAAAGAACGGGATGATTGGAGAAAAGTTTATCGTAGATTTATGGAAATTTAAGACTCCCGAGTTAAGTTGAAAATAACGCTTTGAGAGAAGCGATCACAACGAACGGGCCCGATTCATTTATATAAAAATATGCCTAAAGAGACCAAAAGATACCCTGATGACCACTGGTTGCGATCCTACGATTCTGAAAAAGCCCTGAATTCGTACCTGGAGCAGCAGTCCAAAACCTACAGCAAGGTTAAGAACGACTTTGTTAGAGAGTTACTGGGTGATCTTCAGGGGAAAAGAGTTCTTGATTATGGGTGTGGGGCGGGAATGTTTTGTGTACACGCGGCCAAAGCAGGCGCCATAGAAGTCGTTGGAGTAGACATTGAAGATTCCGTGCTCGCCACGGCCAGACATTTCGCGAGTCGTGAGGGAGTCTCCAATCACTGCGTTTTTTTTAGAAGCCCTAATTTTCCGAGCTTCGCCACCCAACGCGGATTTGACGTGATTCTTATGAAAGACGTTATAGAGCACGCTCCTGACGATGATGATCTACTTAAAGCCGCAGCCAAGACCCTGACTCCCGGTGGTATTCTTGTGATCAGCACTCAGAATTCGCTTTCTTTGAATTATGCCATTCAGGGGGCATACCATCGCTTTTTACGCGGTAATAAAAACTGGTATGGTTGGGATGAAACACATCTGAGGTTTTATACCCCGGTCGGCCTGACAAGAAAATTGAAGAGAGTGGAGCTTGATTGTGAAGCCTGGCGATCAGTTTACATAGTGCCATACAAGATTCCCAGGTACGGACCCGGAAAAAAGAAATATTACCGTATTGACGCGTTGAGTTGGATAGACCGCACCCTAGGATCGGTATTTCCGTATAATCGTTTGGGATGGAACATAATTGTAAGAGCCCGCGCATCAAGCCTTGTCAAGGACAGAGCAGCTTTTGAGTCTGTGTTAAACATACCTTTTCCGGCTGCGCCGGTTTCTATAAACAGGGAATCATTAAACTTCACGAAGGAATCCGCAACCGGAGCCGGTAGATAGCCCAAACCAACGAATCATCCCATCGTTCTGGATTACATACACTGTGTCGTGGGGAAAGAGAATTGAGATAGCTTCTTGCGGGGGTAGTCCCAAAACCAATTTCACCAGCACTCGATTCAGACTGGCATGCGCTAAAACCATTTTGCACGCGTCGTAACAACCTGACGTCAAATCTTGGACAAAATCACGCAATCTTTCCTCACCGTCTTGATAGCT
Organism: Deltaproteobacteria bacterium; assembly: GCA_026388665.1. GTDB lineage: Bacteria > Desulfobacterota > Desulfomonilia > Desulfomonilales > Desulfomonilaceae > CAJBEZ01. The sequence goes on along the minus strand of JAPLJJ010000158.1, from coordinate 983 downwards.
CTCTCCTCCGGGTGGTCGATCAACCCAACTCGATCTAACAATTTTTCTAGGTCCTTTGACTTGGCTTCTAGGCGATTTCTCCCATTCACCGCAGGAAAGCTCCACCAGATGTCGTCGAAAATAAACTGGAATTCCCAATAGTTGAGAGTAGATTGAAGAACTGAACGCAGCACGTCCCAAGGCGCTGGAATAAATCATTTTGGGCCGGTATTCCGATATCAATTCCGGCATTCTCCAGATTTCCGAAAGCCCGCTTCGGGTGAGAGGAGAATCTGAGCAGCCCTGAATTATACCGGCTCGGTTGAAACGCGTTTGAGCGTGACGAGCTAAAATAATAGTGAATGACAATTTATTAATGTTACCCATGGATTAGTGTGAAATTTATGAACAGCGCTTAGCTTACAATAAAAAACTTGGTTGAACAAAGAACCAATAAGAGGATACAAGTTAAATTCACGTCACTAATAGTTTCATTTGATTCCAAGAATTATGAGTCGATTTACAGATCAAATAAAAGAAACAGTTTACACCGGGTTTTGGCTAGGTTACTCACCTGTTGCGTCCGGTACGGTCGGAACTATCCCGGCTGTTTTTGTTTATATTCTAATAAAAGTTTTCCTTGCGCCCGAATTTCAAAGACTCACAATATTGTTTTTCCTGGCGCTTGCATGCGTAGGTTGCGTGGCGCTCGGGGATTGGGCGGAAAAGCGAAATGGAAAGAAGGATCCAGGCACATTTGTTCTAGATGAGATAGCCGGTTTTTTGCGGACGGTCCTTTTTTTTTCAACACCGAATCTGTTCCTAAATGTCTTATGGGCGTTTGTTGCGACTCGTTTTTTCGATATCATTAAACCCTTTCCTGCATATCGCGCTCAAGACGCTCCGGGAGGGTGGGGAATCTTATTGGATGGCCTATTTTCATCTGTCTATGCGATAATTTTTTTGAAAATTGTTTCATGGTTATTCCCTTGGGCCTTTGGTTT
>JAPLJJ010000207.1 GCA_026388665.1 Deltaproteobacteria bacterium | reverse complement strand
TATACCCACCGGTAATGATGAGTTCTTTTGATCTTCCAACAATATAAAGCCGCCCGCCATCTACTGGATCCTGAAAACCAAGGTCTCCTGTCTTGAACCACTTGTCCTCAAAAGAGTCGGCTGTTTTTTCAGGCATCTGCCAATAACCCTTGAACACGTTGTCTCCCTGTATCGAAACTTCGCCTACGTCGCCGGGGAGAACGTCTTCATGCCGTTCAGAAACGATCCGGACCCTCACTCCGGGCAGCGGATACCCCACGCTCTTTGCTTTTCTGCCGGAAGGTTCGATGGGGTTGGACGCAATCATTTCGGTCTCTGTCATACCGTATCGCTCCAGTATACGAAAGCCGGTTGCCTGTTCAAAACGGTTAAAGAGAGTCTCCAGTAGCGGGGCCGAGCCTGAAATGAAAACCCGCATCGAACTTAAATCAGCCTTTGGTTCCATCGATTCATATTGGTCAAGGAGACGGTGATAAATTGTGGGCACCCCCATGAAAATAGTGCATTTTTCCTTTTCGATGGCTTTCCAAATCTTGATGGGGTCAAACCTTTCGTGCATTATGACGGTGGCTCCGGCGTACAGTCCGCCATGAAGCGCAACGAACAGGCCATGCACATGGAACAACGGCAGGACGTGCAGGAGGACGTCGCTGTCGGACCAGTTCCAGATCTCGTGAAGAGCTGTCATATTCGAAATGAGATTTGTGTGACTAAGCATGGCTCCGTCATCCCCGGCTGTCGGATACACTCTTTCGAAGTTTGGATCCGTCTTATCCAACTCAGTTGTGAGGCTCAGAGCTTCATCGGCTGGGTCCACCAGAACCGTGACTACCTGCCCCAGCTCATCCAGGACTTCCTTAGACCTCGCAAAGCGTTGGCTATCTGTGAAAAATAGATGACTACCGGAGTCTGAGAGAAAGTAACTGATCTCTTCTGCCTTATAATCGGAATTGAGTGGTAGGGCTACGCCGCCCACGGACATGATAGCCAGTTCCAGGAAAATGAATTCTATACGTTTGGGTAGTTGAATTGCGACGCGATCTCCGCTTCTAACTCCAAGCCGGTCCAGTAAGGCTGAATAGTGCCGGACCCGACTGTCCACGTCGTTGTATGTATAGTTCTTGTTCTCGAAGACTATGGCGGGCTTATCGCCATACTGGCGGGCCGTCTCGGAAATTATCCAAGCCAGATTCATGGTTCAGCGCCTCTGTTTCTCTACCTAAACCGGCGATCGTTTTATAGAGATGGTCTGGAAAAACCGGACAATTGTGTAAGTATATAAACTACTCCAGAATAAGTAAACAGGAGGGAGCGGTAGACATGTCAAAACGACCGTGAAAAAATCACGGATCAGCATTCAAGGCGAAGGTAGCTTTAGAGGCCCTCAAAGAGCAACAGACTACTGTAGAACTGGCCGAGCGTTTTCAGGTCCATCCCAACCAGACAGCCATAGGGGAAAAACAGCTTATTAAGCGAGAGAGAGGGCAGGGAGCGATAAGAGGATTACTAACAAGATTGATTTTGTCATGTCTCTCGTCTCCTAATCAATTATGAAATCCTTGTCGGCGTTGAACCCTGCAGCCTTGGCCGTTTCGAGCCACTCCGGGCAATTAGAGCTGATAAAAATGGTTCCTTTTACATCAGGGCTGTATACTGGGCCTTCGTCGTCGAAAATCAATCCTAGGCCACCCATGTGCGCCATTAATATTGCTTATCGGGGTCTTGTATCTATGGCGCCCCTGCCCCCGAGTCCTGGCAACACGTTGGACATGAACCTCACGAAAATTGCATCTTCGTCGTCACCTATTGAATTCCTCAATCCCATTTTGCTCTTCCTGTGGTGTTTAGTATGGAATCCAAACCTGAAACATCATGCCTGGCGCAACGTTGCACCGAACCTGAAAACATTTGCCCAACGACAATTACACTTGTACATTATTCAGGGAGTAGTTGTCTGTTAAAGATAACCATCTGGATTTTGGCATGCGTGAGATATTGATGGCTTATCTATCCTGAATCTCAAGAATACCACGCATGAATGAATGCTTTCAGTACAATACGAGAAAAAACTATTTGTAATCGGCTTCATTATAATGTTACTAACCTATATTCTCTAAATTAAAATCAGCTCAACTCATAACTTACATAGTTCGATATAAAAAGTCCCTGATCGGACGAGGTTCCAAATATGAACCGTGAACCCGAACGGCATCGACATTTCAACAACAATTGAAACTCAATAATTTTTCTTTGGAATTGTTTGACAAATTACGTCTTGTTTGCTGGGGAACAGGAACAAAAAGATGCAGCCAATGATAGGTCAGGAAAAGACCGAAGATGCTCTGCGGGAGCAGATGGAAGATGCCCTTCAGAAGAGTGAGCAGCGCTACCGGGCCATTTTTGAGAATACGAAGAACGGGGTGGCGGTATATCAACCGGTGGATGACGGGCAGGACTTTGTGTTCAAGGACTTCAACAGCGCCGCTGAGCGGTTCGAGAGGGTCCGCAAGGAGGATCTGATTGGTAAGAGGCTCTTGGACGTGTTCCCCAATGCAGATAAATTCGGTGTCTTTGCTTCTTTACAGCGGGTGTATCAAACGGGGAAACCGGAACACCTCCCGGCTTGTTACTATAAGGATGAACAGCGAGAAGGATGGCGGGAGAACTTCATTTACAGGCTGCCTAACGGAGAGATAGTAGCAATATACGACGACATTACCGAGCTCAAACGGGCAGAAGATGCGCTACGTGAGAGTGAACAAAAATTCCGCAGGATAACCAAAAACAGTTCTGATGCCCTCTGGCAACTGACACCGGACTTGGTGTTCACAGAGATAGTCCATTCCGGTAAAAAACTACTAGGGTATGAGCCACATGAGCTTTTGGGTAGACCGATATGGGAATTTCTGGCCCCAAACGGGATTGAACCAATGAGAAGGAGGATGGCGGAACGCATTAAGTTACTGCTATCCGATAGGGAGGGTTTTGTTCCCGAACCGTATGAAATCGAAAATGTCCGTCCGGACGGGGTCACCGTGTGGACAGAAGCAATTATAAGCCCGGTTTTCAACAATGAGGGAAATCTCATCGCATTCGAAGGCGTCAGTCGGGACATCTCCGAGCGCAAGAGGTTGGAGGAAGAACGACTGGAGGTGGAACGTAAGGTTCTACATGCTCAGAAGCTCGAGAGCCTCGGTGTTATGGCCGGAGGTATCGCACATGATTTCAACAACCAGTTAGCGATAGTTTTGGGCAACCTGGAACTGGCCCTTATGGAAAAGCCCCCAGAATACGAGGCCAAAGTCAAAGCAAGCATAATGAACGCCGTCCAGGCGGCCAAACGATCAGCTGAACTCTCCCGCCAGATACAGATATACACGGGCAATACCTTCTATTACCCTGTAGAGTTGGATCTCAACGAGTTGTTGAACAAAAACCCCATCCCACTGAATTTGCGTGTTTCCAAACATGTCAGCCTCAATTTGGAACTCAACAACACACTTCCACCCGTTAAGGGAGATCCGGATCAAATACAATGTTTGGTTACGAATCTTCTGGTCAACGCCTCTGAGGCGATTGGGGATAAGGACGGCGAGGTGACGCTCGCAACAGGAGTCATGGATTGTGACAAGGCGTATCTGAGCCGTAGCGGCCTTGAAGAGAAGCCCGAACCAGGTCGGTTCATCTTTATACAGGTTACCGACACTGGTTGTGGTATGGACGCTGATACTCAGCGCAAGCTCTTCGATCCGTTCTTCTCGACCAAATTCTGGGGTCGTGGCCTTGGTATGTCGAAAGTGATGGGGATAACGAAGGGACATCAAGGCGCCATAATAGTAGATACCGAGATTGGGAAGGGAACTACAATACGTGTTCTGTTTCGTTCGTCGGAAGAGGTACAGGAGACGAATGTTCATGTCATGGACGTAGTTGAGTCCAAAGCGCCGGTGCCCGACAGCGTTACCAGGCGAAAAACTATTCTCGTCGTCGAAGATGAGGAAATGGTCCGTGATCTTGTTGTTAAACGTCTGGAACTCTTGGGCTACGACGCCATCACCGCTACTGATGGCGAGGAAGGGGTAAGTGTTTTCCGAGACCGTTCAAATGAAATCGATCTAGTGATGCTCGACTTCAAGATGCCCAAGATGGATGGTGTTGAGGCCTTTGGGGAACTTATACGTATCAAGCCCGATGTAAAAGTAATCCTTAGCAGCGGGTACACAGAAGATGTAGTGATTCAGAGCTTTCCTGGGCCGAGGCCTGCAAGCATTTTGCACAAACCCTACGATATGGAAGCCCTGAAAGCCAGACTCGAGCGCTTGTTAGGGACCGCTGGTTGAGGTGCCGGGAAAGGTACCGATATGGGAAGTGGTTCCCCTATCTAGACTCAAGAAATGTTCTTTTTTGATGTGTAAAAGGACACCTCTTTAATGCGGAAAATTTAGGACTTATGAGTCTTTTTAGCCCTTTTGTGTAATAGTAGTTGTCATCAACTTTCGCAGTTGATTACAATGGTAAAAAGCTAACCAAACCGGTGTAATAGGCTCGCGAAGGGGCGTCTAATGCGCTATCCAAGTATTGGCAACAAAAGATCGCACAGGAGGACGCCCCATCATGAGAGTTACTCCATTTGAGGTAGAGGATCAAGACCTTATAGTATCTCCCCCTCATTCGTCTTCATTCCAGCCAATTAAATAACGAGGTATAGGGTTGTAAATCGTTCCCGCCCACTTTTCCCTTACGGTGGTCAGAGGGCACGCATGAACTGCACCAAGTCTGTCTTCTCCTGGGGCGTCAGATTGAGTTGCTGAATCATGTTGAAAAATTCTACTGTGTCC
>JAPLJJ010000249.1 GCA_026388665.1 Deltaproteobacteria bacterium | reverse complement strand
ATTTCTAAATGGATTTCTCCGGGCACTTTAGCCAACCCCCCACCGGATCAGTAGGTTTTTTCCTAAAGGGATCATACCTTAACTCCGCAAATGTTACTGTGAATGTTGAGGAGTGGTTCTTGCGTACGTGCCCGCGTTCTTTCGCAGTATGGTTGATACTGGGAGCCTGTCAAGAAAAAACTGATCTTTGTGTGACCGTTGAGTTACATGGCGGAAATTGGCAAAAATTACTCATGATTTCGCGAAATGACCCTCAAATTGCCGCGCGTAACTGAACGCTGCTGAATAGCCTCCAAGGCCCATTTTACCTTGAAAGCTATTCCGCGGTTCTTTCTGTTTCTCTTTGTCATCTTAGCCGGTCCTTTTGCTTCAATACCCTGTAATCAGTTGACAGTGGCAACAAAGTAGCTTGGGAAATAAAGTGAGAATCAGTTCATCCCTGACTGTATAGTTGCAAAAAACGTAGAAAGCCATTTACTGTGACTATGGGAACTGTTATGCACAGTTCTCACATGCCGTTTCGTTGGTGGGTAATAGCTGTCCATTTGATGTGATTAGGCAACAAGGGTATATGGATGTTTACAGCTTTTATACGAATCTTAAATTAGATGAGAAGGTCAATGAATGAAATCCAATCAATGGGAAAACAAACTCTATTTTGGAGATAACCTTCTAGTTTTAAGGAATAAGGATTATTTTCCCGATGAGTCGGTTGATTTAATATATCTTGATCCCCCGTTCAACTCTAAGGCTACATACAATGTACTTTTTGGTGAAAAAGATGGTTCTCAATCTTCATCTCAAATTACTGCATTTGGAGATACGTGGCATTGGGGAAAGGAATCAGCAGACACTTATTATGCGATAGTAGAAGATGGGCGCGGGACAAAAGCGTTAGCTGATTTGATGCAAGCATTCCGGATGTTTCTTGGTCAAAATGACATGATGGCTTATTTGGTAATGATGGCCCCCAGGTTGGTTGAATTATGCCGGGTATTGAAAAACACAGGGAGCATTTACGTCCATTGCGATGACGTCGCTAGTCACTATTTAAAATTGATTCTAGATTCCATTTTTGGTGTTAGGAATTATAGAAACCAGATAATTTGGCAACGTACGAACGCTCACAATACGGCTAGTAGGTATGGCAGGGTTTATGATGTTATATTCTTCTATACAAAAACTGAGAGTTACTGTTGGAATCCTATCAGGTTACCATATTCCAAAGAACAGCTAAAAAGATACTCTATAGATGCAAGTGGGCGATTTTACACGGGGCAGGATTTGACGGCCAGTCGCCCCAATAGTAATTCAGGCAAATTTGAATGGCGGGGTACTATGCCACCGAGCAATCGGGGATGGGGTTACAAGCTGGAGCAATTAGAGGAATGGTGGATGCAGGGACGCATCCTTACTCGCAAAGACGGTACCCCCCGGATGGATGGGTTAACAGTTTACCTCGATGAAATGGAAGGCAAGCCTCTTCAAGCATTATGGACTGATGTTTCACGTATTCCAAATACGTCAAATGAACGTCTGGGTTATCCTACTCAAAAACCTGAAGCCCTTCTTGAACGCATTATCAATGCTTCCAGCAATGAGGGTGATTTAGTGCTGGACCCTTTTTGTGGTTGTGGAACCACTGTTGCTGTTGCTGAAAGATTGAAACGTAAATGGACAGGAATTGATATAACTCACCTTGCAATAACGCTAATGAAAAATCGCATTGAGACAAGATTTAGTAAAGAGGAGCTATCGCCTTATGAAATTATCGGTGTTCCGGTTGATTTGCCAAGCGCACAAGCTTTGGCTTTGCAAGATAGGTATCAATTTGAATGGTGGGCTTTGTCATTAATTGGCGCTAGACCTGCCCAAGACAAAAAGAAGGGTGCTGATGCTGGAATAGATGGTTATCTTGACTTTCGTGATGATAAAAGTGGTCAAATTAAAAAAATTGTCGTTCAAGTCAAGAGTGGAAAGGTAGGAACTGCACAGGTTCGTGATTTAAAAGGAGTTGTACAAAGAGAAAAGGCAGTTATTGGCGTGTTTATTACCCTTCAGTCACCTACAAGCGAAATGATTAGAGAAGCCAATACAGGAAAACCAGAAGATTATTATGTTTCGAAAGCTCATGGTCCACAATATAAGTTTCCAAAGATACAAGTCTTAACAATTAAAGACCTCTTGAGTGGTGACAACAAACTCGAATATCCTAGACTAGCTCAAGCAACGTTCAAACCAGCGGAACGCAGACACAAAGAAGATGTTCCAAAACAAGATGAGTTGCTTTGACCCTAAACTAAAGATTTTATAAAATGGATGTTCATTTCAAGCGATCCGATGGTTTTGGGGTTTGTGGCCGATCACGTAGACCTCGCTCTGCGAGATCCATGATTTGAGGATTCGGCGCAGTTCAAGGTCATGAGAGGATTCAACAAGACCTAGCGTTGCCAGTCGCGGGACATAGTCAGCGTCGATGCCGAGAAGCAGTATCCCTTTGGGCATAACGAAGTGACCCACATTGTCCAGTATTGCCCGCGCGTGCTCCAGATTACTTCAATGTAATAGCTTGCTCAGGACAGATTTCCTGACAGCAAAAGCACGTGATACAGGTATTGGGGTCAACCTGGGGAACTTGATCACTCATTGATAAAGCTGACACCGGGCACTGATCGACGCATGTTCCACAGCCTGTGCATAAATCAGAATCAGCCTGCGGACGCAGGACCGTCCGATCGTGAATGGCCGTCTGTAACGCTTCGTTATTGAAAATCGCTTCCCCACCTAAAGGTGGAAGCTTAAAATCAGGCAGTATTTTCAATTCCCCAATGACTTCAATCTTACTGAGGTCGTAGTCTCCCAGCCCCAATTCTTTAGCCTTCTGAAGGAACCGGAGGCGACCCGGATCGCATCCCATCGTCGTGGCAATCACAGCGTCCAACGCGACGGCGTTGTCGGAAGCAAAAATCAGCCCAATATCTCTGAGGTCAGGGCAAGCCGGGCCATTGCCTTCCATGCCGACCACGGCGTCCACTATGAACAAGTCGGGCGGCCGAAGCCGAAACACGTCCACGACAACTTCATGAAAACGTTGAGGATTACCCGCTGCCTTGTGAAGCTTGGCCTTTTGAGCGCCGGGCAAATAACCGTAACTGTTCTTGATAGCCCCTGTCATGACTGTTAAACCGTGAGTCTTGAATTTGGGCAGGCTTATGACGATGTCCGCTTCCATTACAATCCGTGAGATACTCACAGTAGGCATGAAATCCGGATTAAAATCAACTCTTAGCGCATCAGTCCCGATATTCTGGTAGTAGCCTTTGGCTGCTTCCATCAAGCCGGTCTTTTCGAAGCTTTCCTCGTTTGCGCCGTAGCTGAAAATCCCTGGATTGTCACCCACAACGATGGAGGCCGGTCCCAATGTTTCGACCTTTTCCACGACAGAGCGAAGCAGTGCCGGATGGGTAACGATGCCTTCATTTGTTTCCGAAGAACGCAACACATTGGGTTTTATAAGGACTTTCTTCCCATGAAACTCAAGAGGGAAGAGATCAAATGCCTTATCAACAGATTCGCGGACAGTCTCGTAAGTAGCTGGATGTATCATTACCTTGGACATTTTATATGCCTCTCCGCAAAAAATTATTCTAACATATAGATGCCACGGTTTTGATTTCTTGAAAAGGTGTATATTATCAATCGACGCCGATCATAAATTATAAGTCAAAAAAGATTGAGAAAGGAGAAGTGAATGAGCACCTTGGTGGTCATCGGTTATGAGGATAAGTTCAAGGCGGAAGAAGTGCGCCTGATGCTCTTGAAAATGCAGAAAGATTACTTGATAGACATGGAAGACGCCGTAGTAGCGGTCAAGGACGACACAGGAAAAGTCAAGCTTCATCAAATGGTCAACATGACGGCGGCAGGCGCCATCAGCGGAGGATTCTGGGGATCCCTGATCGGCCTGCTCTTTCTTAATCCTATTCTCGGCCTGGCAGTAGGCGCCACGGCCGGAGCAGTTTCCGGAGCGCTCACGGACCTTGGTATCGACGACAAATTCATGAAGGAGTTGGCCTCCACCCTGAAGAACGGGAGTTCCGTACTTTTTGTCCTGGTAAGGAAGGCGACACCTGACAAGGTGCTCGAAGAACTCGAAGGGACAGGAGGGAAAATCATGAAGACCTCTCTCTCTCATAATGAGGAGGCAAAACTCCAAGAAGCGCTAAGCGATGCCAAGGCTTGAAATGCAATGATTTGAGATCAACAGAGATCAAGAGTCGTGTTGATAAAAATGCCAAAATATGCTAGCGTACAGACGAACCTTATTTTAAGTAACATACAAGAAATGGATTATACCGAACCGTGTTCGGGCGGATAATTTCTAAACCCGAAGATCGCCGGGGTATCTCCATAGGATTTAGCTATGACCATAAAATTGCCTGGGATGGACTGTGGTCGACTGATCGTGTATTGCCTCGTGTCTGTGGCAGTTCTTGGCTGCTCTTCTAATCCTTTAACCAGAATGGAAAATGTGATGGATTCCATGCGGAATGATACTTCCGTCATGTCCGCGAACACCGTTGTCATGGCTGGGAACACAGTCAACATGGAGCAAAGTACTCGGCAAATGTCACGAATGACTGGCGCCATGTCGGAGAATACTGCCAGAATGGAGCAATCCACCGCGGAAATGTCGAAAATGACGGAACGCTTAGCCAAGGCTACCGAGGGAATGGCCGAATCAACGAACAAAATGGCTCAGGCAACCACGAAAATGCAACAGCACATGGGGACAATGGCGCAGGCTATATTGCCGCTGCTTTCGGCAGAGGATACACTGGAAGAAGATTTGCATCCTGAAAAACGTATTAAAAAGAAACTTGATAGTCTCTCTGGTCGACTGGAACGGCTCAAAATGGAAGTTGAAAAGACTTTGGGACGATCGGCAGGCCCTAAATAGAGACAGGAAACTTGCTGCGACTAAATCGTAACATTTACAGGCGGTTAGAAAAAAGGGGTTAAAATATTTTAGAAGGCGTACCCTATCTTGCCCCCGAAGATCCAATTTCTCCTTTCAAAAGTGATGTCAATCGGCGTGTTTACACCGCCCACGACAGCGCCTATGCTACGCTCCGCGTGAACAAGCGTAAACCGGACAAAACCTCCCATGCTCCATGAATCTCTTTTTAATGAGTATTCACTGAAACCCTCTGCGAAATAACCGGTCCCCATATTGGCCTTGGTGGAGAAAGCAGTTCTGGGCTGCCCAGTGAGGCTCACAGTCTCATTGTATTCAAAGTCTGCCGGTAGTATCGGGGACCCGTAGGCAGCGAGCTTAATCGTGCTCCTACAGTCAGGCTTGTTTTCTATTAAAATACCTGAGTAAGGTATGTAGGTGTTTGTTGTGAGAGTCGCGGCATCAGTGCTAGGGGAAACAAAACCTTGCAGGTCAATGGAGTTGGTGAGATTCACAACAAAATTGGTCCATCTAAAACCTACGATCCCGCTCACAGATGGAAAAAACTGATAACTACCCGCGCCGTTTACTTCCCACCATTGAACATCAGGATTCCACTTCCTGGCCGCCGATGCAGTGTTAGCGAGACTATATGATTGTATGGAACCTGGTTGCAGCGAGAAAAGATGTGCCCCGGTGACTACTAAGCCCATGTTTTGGTCAATCGCCACGGGTAGAGCAAGCTCGAGCCATATTCCCTGAAGATCAAAATCGTTTCGCGTGTAGGTTGTTTGACCGGCTGTAACTGGACCATTAAACTGAAGTTGCATGCCTGCGCCATGGTCTTTATACAGGTACCCGACGTACGCTGAAGGTTCTGAAGATGTGGACTTACATGTTTGAGGAAGATAAGGGAACTGCATTGGGGGCATTGAAACAAAAGCATTGTTCGGCACAGGTGTGGAAACGTTGCGATTAGCCGAAGGATGCTTCACTGGAGGATGGGGAGCCATGTTTGGAAAATTGGGAGAAGTGTCTTGATTGGCCCATGTGTTCTGCTGCGCCATGGTTGATGTCGTAAAGAGGCCGGTAATAAGAATAGCAATGATTATGCAACGGGGTAAAATGGGCTTCATGCTGGTACCTCATTTTATAAACTAAATATAATCATACACAACAGTTACATTAATTAGATAATATTTAACATAATTATAACAGACTAGTCAATTGAAATATTACTATTTATTATAACTGTTATTATTTAATGGCTGAGTCCGGTTGACTGGCTTCCCGTGGTATGGTTATTCTCTTAGTAATGAAGTTCTTAATGTATGATTTACATTTTCTCTTGAACAACAGGGTTTAGAGCGGGACCTCAGTTCTCTTCGACGAGAAAGGCTACGCTACTTTTTAGACCGCAGATTTGCCGCTGGTCCCCAGAAGAACAGGTCAAGGAACTTTAAGAGCACATGCCGCATTCACTTCAAAAAACCATTGATTTACAGGAGATTCCGGAACTCTTTCGTCCACTATTGAGGGAGAAAGTCACTGTTCGAGAGTGGGCTGCGGGAGAACCTATAATTGTCATTGGTAAGGACGACGACCGTATTCTTTGTCTTATTTCAGGGACAGCCGAGGTAGTGGTTGGATATCGAGCGACACAGGAGGTCATTCTCGAACAACTTAGGGCCGGAGATGTATTTGGTGATCTGTCATTCCTAACTGGCCGAGCCTGGCCATCCGACGCGGAATTGGTTGCCCTGGAACCTTGTAAATTTCTCGAAATATCTGTGGACAGTTTTCAACGCACATTGCGCGAAAATTCCGAGTTCACTCTAGCGCTTCTGAAATCACTCGGGAAGAAGATGGTCAAGGTCGACCGCAGCGATTTCGCTTCCCCATCCAAGGCCGGGGGAACCGATGCGACAGCAGTATGCGCTTATCCTGCCCATCCTGGATTACCCGATGACGTTCAGACCCGCTTCCGCTCGTTAGCCTTATCCACCGAGTCGATTCTTATCGTGGGAGAAAATGGGGTTGGCAAGGAAATCATGGCCTACGCCATTTTCGAGGCCGCTGACACTCACTCGGAGGTGCTTGTCCCAGTAGACGTTAGACGAATGGGGGCCGAATCCTTTTTTTCCGAGCCCGGCAAAGACAAGGATCAACAGGCCAGGACCCCTTCAATGGAACAAATGAAATTCCTTTTCGGGGAGGAAGTCGGCGATAAGCAAAAAGGAACTAAAACATCGCCTGGATACTTGGAGCTGGCCCATGATGGCACATTGTTTGTCCGAGGAGCCAATCGCCTGACTCCTATAACTCAGCAGAAACTTCTGGATGCTCTTAGAACCGGGCATTATTGTCCCGTCGGCAGCAAGCGATTAGTAACAGTGAATTTCAGGCTGATCTGCACTACGGAGGCTGATCCCGCGGAATATAATCCGGACCGACACCCTTTACTTTACGAATTAAAGGATAATTCGCTTGTTATTCCTCCGCTCCGAGATCGACGGGCGTTCATCCCCGCTTTGGCCCAACATTACCTAGAACATTACGCTAAAGAAATGGGCAGGCAAGTCCCCGAGTTTGAGGATTTGACGCTGCTAGCAATGATCGACTACTCCTGGCCCGGCAACGACCTTGAACTGGCGAATGCAATGAGACGGGCGGTCCTGGTTTCACCTGGCGGGTTAGTCAGAAGACAGGATTTAACCCTGGAAAGTCGGCGTGGAGACAGCAAATGCCGCTACAATTTGTTGAGATTACGGCCAATTCGACAAGCATTCTTGAGTCCCTTATACCCAGCTATTTTGCAGAGCGCATTTGTTCCAATTTTCCTTGCGATAGTGATCATGCTGTTCCTTGGTCCGCCAGATCCTTCCAAGAACCTGGCTGCCGTTATAATGTGGTCCCTGGCATGGCCTGGATTAATTATTGGGGCTTTTTTCGGGGCCCGTATCTCTTGCAGCATATGTGCAATTGGGGCATTGAGCAAGTTGGCAAAGCGCATTGTTTCTTTGGAAATCCCTTTTCCCGAAATCCTGAAAAAGCGCAGCGACTTCTTAATTGCTGGAGGGATTCTCTTCATCATCTGGATTGAATGCGCCACGGATATCAGAAGCTCGCCTTTTAACCTCGGGCTTCTTCTTCTCAGCATGTTTATCCTGGCCTTTGTTATGAACACAGTCTGGTCTCGTCAAGCCTGGTGTCGATACCTTTGCCCTTTAGGAGGCATGACAGGACTCTTGGCTCGAACATCCCTGCTCGAACTTAGGGCTGACCAGGATGTTTGTCTGTCGAGTTGCAGCACTCAGGATTGTTATTTGGGGGGTCATAATGCAGAAGGATGCCCTTTCAGCCAGGTGGTGGCCACTTTACACAGTAACCATTTTTGTAAAATCTGCGGAGCCTGCGCGAAAAACTGCCCTCACGATGCGATCAAATTGAATTTGAGGACCCCAGGCTGCGAACTCGGAGAGGTTCGTTATGTTAGAACCGGCACTGGCTTCCTTGTGTTGGGGCTCATTGGGGGATTACTGAGCGACACTGTCACGCGGGTACCATTCTTTGAACATATTGCTTTGTGGCAATCATGGCCTTATGCGGCGAAATTCACCCTTATCTTTTTCACCCTTATAATTGTGGTAAACGTTGTGTTCATGTCGGTGGTCTTTTTCTCGCACCGAGTTTTCAGAGAGAGGTTCTCTGAGAATTACTCGCGATTTGCACTAGCGCTGCTGCCACTCACATGTATGGGGTTTCTTGCATTCCACATCTATTATTTATTAACGCTTGGTCCTGAGATTTTGGCGCTGGTTAGCCAGTATTTCGGTGTACATTCTTTATCAGGAACCGCGATGGAAGGGATTTCGAAGGATTTCATCTTTCTCATCCAATTAATTCTGATAATTATCGGTTTACTCTGGACCCTTTTAACGATGTATCGATTGGCGGGATCGACTCCGCGACGCCGATATCCGAGAAGATTGGGGATTGTGCCGCACGCGATTGTGTCGATCCTGTTCGCAGCCCTCTTTGCAGTATTTATAAGGGTGGCTTTTCTGTTTCAATAACGACCACGGCGCCGCCGTGGGAATAAATTGCTAATGAAGGAGAAATGTAAATGAAAACAGTAGCTATCTTAGGAAGTCCTAGGCCAAAAAGTAACAGCACGGCCCTAGCCCGCAAGATTTTAGAAGTCGCTGGCGCACAAGGCGCTGAAACTCAGGAGTTCGTTCTAAACAAGCTCCAGTTCAAAGGCTGCCAAGCCTGTGAAACCTGCAAGACAAAGCTGGATCATTGCGTGCTAGAGGATGACCTAACCCAGGTTCTGGAAGCCATACACCAGGCAGACGCTGTCGTAATGGCCACTCCGAGCTATTTCGGGGAGGTTTCCGGGCAGTTCAAGTCTTTCTTCGATCGGACTTATTCGTTTCTTAATCCGGATTTCAGTTGTCGCCTGGCGCCGGGGAAGTCGTCCGTATTCATAATGGCCCAGGGGCAGTCTAACTTAAATTTATACACCGACGTGCATCCACGATATGAAATGTGGCTAAAGCGTTATGGGTTCGTAAGTAACCATTTGCTACGTATGAATGGTCCAAGGCCCGCCGACTCTGTATCAGAAAGACAAGACCTGATTGCGCAGGCTCAGGAAATAGCCAAGAACCTGATGGGTACGGCTACTAAAACGGCTGCTGATAAGTGGTGATAAAGTAGATTACAGAGTTGATATGGTCTGTAATTTCTCACGGGGACTCAGCGGGCTAATAGGGTTCGAGCGACCTTTCCAAACCGACAGCCACAAAATTCGTGGTTTTGCTCGGTATAGTGAGTTTGTTCTCGGACGTCACTTACGAAGGGCCCCGCAGTGTTACCGGACTATTCCTTGCGGAACCTTACAGCCTAACTCAGTGTCATAGTAAAACAAAGGATGGGGTGTGTAACAACCAAGCGCGGAAGGAGGCCATCGAAAAAACCAACATCTTGAAAGAAGTTTTGGGGACTTTACTCTAACGGTTTAAGAAAACAGCCTCGCGAAGCCACACGAAAGGAGGAATAGAGAGAAGGACAATTCTTCAGGAATTCAAGGAGTTGTTTAACTCCAGCTTTCCTAGTGACGTGCAACGATGATCTGACGTGTCAAATACTTTTTCTTACCGAGTTACCTACAACTCACTGGATTGTGCGCAGATTAATAGGATTTGAAATTTGCGCCATCCGGCAATGGGAGGAGATGTCATGATCATTCAGGGAGCCGACCTATTTAGTGGCATGAGTCTGGAAGCCATCAATGAAATCAAGACTTCCGTTGTCGAAGAATCCCATGACAAAGGAACAATACTTTTCAAGCAGGATGACCCTGCCAATTACTTTTATACGCTCATAGACGGGAGGGTACAACTTGCTATCGGCAAGGATGCGGAAATAGATTATACGGTTAGCCGTCCTGGTGAGATCTTCGGATTATCCAGCATGGTCGACCGTGAGTGCTATACTGCCGACGCTCAGTGTGTCGCTCCCACCAAAACCGCCAAGATAAGCAAAGATAAACTCGATCGGATCCTTGAGAAATACCCTCGTGATGCGACACTTTTCTTCAAACATCTGTCTACAGCGATCATGAAGCGGCTTGTAGACAATTACAGCGCATTTTTATCCCAGGGAAGTCTTCAGGGGGTATCCTATGGTTCCCGGCAGGTAGCCAGTGGTAGTGAGGACTAGCTGACTTGCGCAGTTTTTACCGGAACGGGCCCCGCACGCTTCTCCGGGGCCCGACTCGTTCAAAGTGAGATGATTATTCCCACGACCGGTGAGAATTCAGCCATGATGCTATTGCTTTCCCTTCAGACCAGACAAAGCAGATGCGGTTATCGCTGCTTGGGATTATACGTCCGGCCGGGATAATTGATATTGAAGTTAAAGGTATGGAACTGGCGGGGTAACCGCATTATGTTGAAGACCATGACCCCGATTGACATCCTGTCGATCCAGGAGGACAACGGCCATCCGAAGTGGACGTTAACTTCCCGGTCCTGCAATTCATATTCAACGACCTTCAGTAGAGCCATTATGTGCTGATAAACGCTTCTCTTGACAACCACCATTCGGAAATGGTTGGAGGCCAGTCTAGCCGGAGTTCCGTGCCTGGGGTTATAAAATGTCACATAAGCTTCGTTCTGTTTCGGTTCTGAGATCGCCTCCTCTCTAGGGCGTCTAAAGAATATATGAACGTCGTGTTCCGGAGAATCAGCGAGGTGCAGGATCAGATCCATGTGGCTATCCGTACCCGCAATCGACTTTATTTCCGGACCCTTCCTCTTAGCGACCATTAGACCGACCACCAGAACTAACGCTGTAATAGCTGCCCACAGTTCGGTCCCATGAGGCTTCATCCACGCAAGAAAAAAGAAACAACTCACAAAGATCAAAAAGATTACCAGCGTCACCAATCTGCTGGTATTAAACTGCAAGACCTCTTTGGTTCCCATGAAGTACCGATAGATGATCAAGGCCCCCATATTGATACAGAAACTCGCGACAAGCCCAATGGCATACATATCGGCGAGTATCATCTGACTGCCTTGGGTTATGAATATGATGGAAGTAAAGAGAATGGCGTTTGTGATATGTATTCTGTAAAGAGACGCTCTGTTGTTGGTCGCGATAAACCATTTAAATCCATACCGTTCGGAAACAACCTCCATTAGTTCGCTTGACGCGACAAAAGCGGTGTTTACAGCCATGATGAGTGTCAAGCTGGCCAGCGTAGCTGTTGCAATCCCAAACCAAACCCCATTCACCATTGTTGCGTAATGTGTTATGAGGTCCCCTTCGTGTTGTGCAAAATCGATGGGCGCTGATAGCGCAAGGGCTGCCACAACCGGCGTTATTATCCCAACGGTTAATGCCAAGAAAATGTAGGCCTTACCTATTTCACGCCACGTCTTTACGAGACCTGCTGTTTGCAGAACAGACTCCACGCCTGAATACGCGAGGACGCAACTCGCCACCGACGCTATAAAAATCCCGTAATCCCTTGTCCAGGAGCCGGTTTGAAGACGATCGGACACATGATCCACCGAAGTTTTGAGACGCACTATGGAGTCTGCGTCCAGAGAAGCGATACCGCCAACGATCAAATTGAAAAAGACCAACCCGGCCAAAATGAAGATGCCAAACGTAAAGCGGGCGTTCTCCTTTATTCCCAAGATGTTGAGTCCCGCGACGGCCCACACGATAGTCACGGATATTGCAATTTTTCCGATGTGTGAAACCACGAAGAACGAAGTTGCGTTTTCTACTGCGCTCACAGCGGAAAGGCAGGCTGTCAAAATGTAATCGACCATTATTGATGAGACCGCGACGAATGATACCGTGGGGCCTAACACCAGGTACGAAAAAGAATAGACCCCACCACCGAAGATCTTGTGGTGTTCAAGGATCTCCGCGATCTCAACCAGCCTTGTCGTCATATAGTGGATAAATGCGGCTGTAAACGCTATGAAGACAATAGCGCTCGGGCCTATGAAGCGGTGCGCCTCGGCAGGAGCGTAAAAGACCGAGGTCAACTCATCCATCAAGGTTATGACGGCTACAGCCAACCAGGTAAGCCAGATCCGACCATCCCGGAAATATGAAAGACCATTTTTCCTGAAAAGCAGGTAAAGAAACAGACCAAGAAGGGAAAGATTTGCAGTTATAAGAACAATGGTTTTCATTGAATTGTCATATATAACTTAAGGAGCTTAGTTAGAAAAGAAAATTTAGGCTATTCCTGTTCACAGGTAAGTAGCGATGCTCACGATAATGTAGTAAAATATATTGGACTTCAGAGCCAGTAAGGAGTAGCGAATGGCTCGTCAACATAGACTTGCACTGCTTTTCCCCAATATCTTTACACAGGTTGGGCTGCCTGTGGCCCCCGGATTCAGGGGGTGGAGAGCACAGCCCGCCCTACTTACCGATAAGAGACCGTGTGAAAAGAATCATAAC
Source organism: Deltaproteobacteria bacterium (assembly GCA_026388665.1). Taxonomy (GTDB): domain Bacteria; phylum Desulfobacterota; class Desulfomonilia; order Desulfomonilales; family Desulfomonilaceae; genus CAJBEZ01. The sequence goes on along the minus strand of JAPLJJ010000249.1, from coordinate 3,306 downwards.
CCTTGCCGAAACACCAAACTGGTTGTCTACTTAATTACGCTACTCGTTTTGGTGATGCTCTCGGTAAAAGAGCCGGTTCAGGCACAGACGCCGGATCCTGTGGCGAGAGCACAGGTGATCAAGTTGCTCAAGAGTATTGAAGATAATCAGTATGCTAGTTTCATCGAGGACGGATCTGATTATTTCAAATCAAGGATTTCAGAACAGCATTTTGCTAACGTTTCTCAGAGGCTCGGCCAGCAACTCAAGAATGGGTTCGACCTAATATATTTAACGCAGTTTAAGCAGGCCGGACTTGTGGGAACTCTATGGAAAATAGAGTATAGGGACGGTTCCGATGACGCTCTTGCCAAGATCTTCAATGAAGACGGCAAGATCGCGGGGTTCTGGTTTCAATAAGAACCTGTATTATATTAATGACAGAGGTAATTGTGTCTCAAACCTCTTCTCCCAAATCGATATGCAGGTTGATTGGATCCTGTGTTTTGTGAGGTCTTACGATGAGAGCTTGGAGGAGTTTTGAAAACCGACAAATGTGATGTCAATAGAAAGAATGTTTGTGCCGGGCAAGTAACTACAGCGTGTTGACCGTCTACTTCCGCGGCTCAGTTGAGCCAGCCTGATTTTGATCAGCCCTTCGTGATCGGTAGGATTGACACACCTGTAGGCCCTATCGCAAAGGTATCGGCCAGTTTACAGATGTCCGATCATCTTGGAACCATCAAAGCTCGCCTTGGCATCGGCCGAATGCATTACACGGTTGACCCCGGTTTGTACGCCGTCGGAACACCCGATTCGTCTTCACATGTCATCGTGACAGCGAATTACAAACTGACCTTTGACGCTTTGCGATCGGAATTATATGGACGGAATCTGTGGATTCTGGTTGTCGACACGGACGGTATAAACGTATGGTGCGCTGCGGGTAAAGGTTCTTTTTCCGTAAACGAAGTGGCTCGTAGAATTCAATACACCGGTCTTGATAGAATCGTTATACATCGGCGTGTAATACTCCCCCAACTTTCCGCTCCCGGAGTCGCAGCGCATGAACTCAAAAAGCTATCGGGATTTAACGGGGTGTTTGGTCCGATAAGGGCAGGGGACTTGCCTGGTTTTCTGGATGCCGGACTTGAGGCCACCCCGGACATGCGCACAAAGAAGTTTCCCGTTTGGGAAAGGATTGAGTTGATTCCCATAGAATTCGTATCCGGATTTAAGTTGGTGGCCCTTCTGTCCCTGTTTTTTCTCGTTATCACTGGATTCCGTGGCACTGGTTCGTTCTTCGAAAACATCATGAACGATGGTTTGCTGGTTGTCACGGTTTTGTTCGGCGCTTTACTGGCCGGAAGTGTTCTGACGCCGATCTTGTTGCCCTGGCTCCCGGTAAAGGCGTTTTCGCTAAAAGGTGTCCTTGCGAGCCTATTTATTCTTGCAGCATTGTGTCTTGTAAACTTGGGGCATGGGGTTTCTATGGATCAGTTTCTCGCGAACATAGCCCCCTGGTGTCTAATGGTTCCCGCATTGGCGGCTTTTTTGGCCATGAATTTTACGGGATGTTCAACCTTTACTTCCCTATCCGGCGTGAAAAAGGAAATGAAATTTGCCGCGCCAGCCGAAGCGGCAGCGTTTGCGTTAGGGGCCATAACCTGGTTGACTCTACCCTTTATTCAGTAAGGACTCGGAAAACATGTTTGGATTCAACTACCTAAGCAATGTTGCGACACTGAAATATGATCCGGGAAAATGCACGGGCTGCGGAGTCTGCGTACAAGTCTGTCCCCATCAGATTTTGGCCCGCAACAATGGGAACATAATCGTTAAGAATAGCGACGCTTGCATGGAATGTGGAGCGTGTCAGAAGAACTGCCGATTTGGCGCTATCTCGGTTCGTTCAGGAGTCGGCTGCGCGACCGCTGTGATTAATGCGGCGTTAGGCCGCAAGAGTTCGTCATGTTGTTGCGTGATCGAGGGTGAATGAGGACAGCGGGTTGGACGCCTGTGGTCAGGGCGCATCCCGCAAATCACAGTGCTGTTGACCGATATAACGATTGCCAAGAGAAATGTCTGATTCACGTCATTTCGACCGACCAGGAGAGTGATTGATCGCCACCCCTGAACTCAAGTAACCTCTCAGAATGGATTCTGCGATCCGCAGCCTCTCAAGCTCAATGCAGGTCCTGAAACCCAACTGTTCGATTAGGTTTACCGCTTGATCCGTGGCAATATTTCCCTTCGCTCCAGGGATAAACGGACATCCGCCAATACCCGCAAGGGAAGAATCGAATTTGCGAACCCCGGATTCAATCCCGGCCCCCAAATTCCTCAAACCATATCCGTATGTATCGTGTAAATGCAGACCAATCATTTCAACAGGGGTGTTCGTCCTTAGTCTTTCCACTAATGTTCTCACATCCTTGGGTTTGGCCATTCCTGTGGTGTCGGCCAGACCAATTTCGGTAGCGCCTGCACCCACAAAATCGGCGACCATTTCACAGATTTTATCTTGAGAGATAGGGCCCTCAAAGAAACAGCCGAAAGCGCACATTATCCCGCCTGTCACGCCAATCCCGGCTTGTGTCGCACGACGTATCATTTTGTTCGCGTTGACCAGGGCTTTTCGCACACCAATACGTGAGTTTTTAAAACTATGAGTTTCGGAAGCGGACACATAAATTTCGATATGTTCCACATTTAGAGAAAGGGCCATTTCAAGGCCTTTGTTGTTCAGGATCAGGACAGTGTAGAAGACACCGGCTTTCTTGGGCTCCAGTCCCTGCAACACGAGGTCGGACCCGGCCATCTGCGGAACCACGCGAGGATTTACAAACGCCCCGATCTGAATACGGCGCAATCCTGCATCTGCTATGGCATTGACGACTTCAATGCGTTGGGCTACGGACAGAAGACGCTGTTCATTTTGCAGCCCGTCCCGGGTAGAAACTTCCTGAAGGATTACTGTCTCATCAACATTTATCATTTGACATAAATCTAACACAGATCCAGCAAGTTCTTAACAACGTATGAATATAAAAAACAAAGAGTGGTAACTCGACAATATCAAATTGCGGTTCAGTGACTAACCTGCTGGGAACTTAAACAACCTTGACATGTCATTTAATAAGATATAGGAAACGTGGGCGAGGCGGGTACCTCTCATAAAGGATTACCCGCCAAACTTTTTTAGGAGAAGATTATGGATATTGTAACGGACATTCCGGTACCTGATGAATGCGCATCAAAGATATCTAGCTATACGGGCCAAAAGTATGAGCCTGAAATAGCGGCGGAACTCTGGTTGAAAATCAT
>JAPLJJ010000122.1 GCA_026388665.1 Deltaproteobacteria bacterium | reverse complement strand
GGTGTTGGCGTTTCTTCGGGAACAGATGCTCTATTAATTTCGCTAATGGCTCTGAAAATAGGAACGGGTGACGAAGTTATAGTTCCTAGCTACACTTTTTTCTCTACAGCCGGATCAGTGAGTCGAGTAGGCGCTAAACCAGTTTTCTGCGACATTGATCCTGTAACATATAATATTAACACAAAGAAACTCCAAGACCTTATTTCGCTGAGAACAAGAGCTATCATCCCGGTTCATCTATTTGGTCAATGCGCAGCTATGGACGAGATCGTGGCGATCTCGGAAAAACATGGATTGTATGTAATCGAAGACGCCGCTCAAGCGATAGGGGCCAAATATAGAGATAAAATGGCCGGTTCAATAGGAACAACCGGGTGCTTGTCTTTCTTTCCATCCAAGAACCTGGGCGGTATAGGTGACGGCGGGCTGGTCATGACGAATGACGACAATATGTATGACTTATTGATTAGTCTGCGTCAGCATGGAGCGACCCAGAGATACTTTCATAATAGAATAGGTGGGAATTTCAGGCTTGACGCAATACAGGCTGCGGCGCTCAGGGTAAAGCTACGCTATTTGGATGGATGGACCCATCTGAGACGAGAAAATGCGTCTTATTACATGGATGCGTTTAAGGATCTGGAAAATAGAGGTTTGATCAAGCTTCCTGTAGAGGTCCCTGATAATTCTCACGTGTACAATCAATTCGTAATAAGGACAACGCAACGAGACGCGTTACAGCGACATTTGAGCGATAATGGAGTCGGTACGGCAATATATTATCCTTTACCATTGCATCTTCAGGAGTGTTTTAGCGGTTCCGGACTAAAAAAAGGAGATCTCCCTGAAAGTGAACGAGCCTCTGAAGAGACCCTTGCCCTTCCAATCTTCCCAGGATTGACTCAGCAACAAAAGGACTTGGTCGTTCGTGTGGTTCACAGGTTTTACGAAAGTTAAAGCTGACTCCGCGACGACAAATACAAATATGGATTCTCAGAACCGCTCTAGAAAACAGGCGACACCAATAAAGTAACAGTGGAAGTACGCAGCCTGTAATGCAGGTTTATTGTTAACTGGAGCTGAGTTTCTGATCTCTCAACTTGCTCAGAGCTGTAAGATGCGATTTTTCTTCATCCGCAATCCTGTTAAAAGTTGAACGAGCTTGCTCATTAGTGGATCTGTGCGCTAGACGAAGGTACAGATCAAGCGCTTGTGTTTCCAACATCATGGACAGATCAAGAATATCCGAGGCTGATTGAAGGAATCGCTGGTTCCTTGTTACAAAATCCTCTAATTTTATGCCGCCTTCCATGATTTCTATTTTGACGGAAGCTTCGAAATCTGTAAGGCTCAGAGCAGCCAGTTCCTCAGACTTGTATAAATTATAGATGAATTCCTTGTGCCTGTCTTCTATTGAAGCAAGGGTGTGCAATAGTTTAATCAAATCGTTATCAGAGGATCCTTTTTCGACTTCTCGATAGAAGAGGGCCAGATTCTGTTCCATACCGTAAGCCAGTTTGAGCACATCTAAGGGGCCTTCGGCTCCTGAGATTAGATCGAGGTTCATTTCAACCGGTCCTTCAGCTACCACGCCGTTCCATGCCTTGATTCCGCCCGTAAGGTTATATACCTGTTTGAATCCAAAACCTGAGAGCAATTGTGCAGCGACACGGCTGCGTCCACCAATTGCTCAATAAACGATTGTAGGTTTGCCGGGGTCAAAGTCCTTATAACGGTCGGCCAACTGAGCCACGGGTATAAGAGTAGCTCCCGGAATATGACCCTGCTCGTATTCTCCCGGTTGTCTCACATCCAGGAGTGTATATGATCCCTCAGGATGTTCTGCGATGAAGGCCCTAGCTTCATCGGCTGTAATTGATTCAACTGGTGTGAAGATATTTTTCAATGTTTCGAACATCTGAAATAACTCCTGTGATATTGGTCATTATCTAAACAAAAGCATTGGTTAGAGGTCCTAAACCTACCAGATAAAGCAGGTGAGCACCGGGACTCAGATTCAGAAATTGGCGAGCTTCCTGGTCATAGAATGCGCCGATACCACAACATCCGAACTTGATGGATTCGGCAGCCAGGTACAATCTTTGCCCCATCCGTCCTGCTTCAATCATGGCGTAACGGTAAGCTCGAGGGCCCAACCGATGTTCGACGGCTACAAGATCGCTCATAAAGAGAAAATGAGAAGAGCAGTTTGATAACCATGCCTGATCGAGACAGATGTGAGCCATCTCCTCCATTAGAAATCCAGGGCGGACAAGGCGCAACTCCCTATTTGTCGATTCAAACGAGTAAAATCCCGGGTCAATACCTTGAACGTCTGCAATCAAAACACCAATGGAAAGAAAATCCTGCCATTTAATTCGGCGTCCTGTTTTATCGCCTTCTCTTAGAAGGTTAAGTAACCAAGAAAAAGTTGCTCCTGAAATCGGCTTCCGAATGAAATTACGTCTCGATCGTCTCTGCAAAATGGCCTGACTGTAGGTCATGAGTTCGGGTGTATTATCAAATGGAATAGGTTTCACTGCTTCGCCTATTGAGGACGCGCACTGTATTCCCTTTTTATCAAGGTTTTCATCCTGATACTCTTTCTTCTTTGATGTTAGCGAGAGTATCTCGTTGATTACGGCATATCTCGTCTCTTGAGCCGCACACCTACTGAATTGTTTCAAATCGACAGACGAGAATTCCTGAGCCTTGTCAGTAATATTGGGCCCTGCTTCGGTCGAGAACACCCCTATGGTTGCGAGGCACGCCTCCCTCTTCGTATCAATACCAATAAATTCGTTTACCTTCTCATCATTAAAATCATACGATATTTCAAATTTCAGCTCGTGACATTTGAGAGCCAGCAACAAATTCTCAGAAAGGTGACCAGTATCGAGCAGGTGATAACGAAAAGCCCTATCACGGTACTTCCAAGAACTTCGAAAGAATATGGCGCTCAAGAAAAAGACCACCACAGGATTGTCGGAACTGCGAAAATTGATCGCAGAAGACACAAGCTCAGAGCAATCTCCGATTCTTAATTGCGTTATTGATTGGTCGGCTACGGAATGATGATACAACCCTTGTTCAAGGTTCTCTACCTGAAAAGCCTCAACGTAGGTTTCGAACGGGTATAACGCTCCAGCCGACGCGACATTCCGGAAATAAAAATAACCTCCCCCGAACTTTTCTTTACGAGTTAAACAGTGGCTGAGTCTTAGTATTCGGCTGAGATTTTCTAAGTTAACCGAGTTGTTTGCTTGTTCAGGCTGATTGTACGTAAATAGGTCAGAGAGATTTTGTTGAGGCCTCTCAGTCTCCTCAAGTAGCTTGATATTCTTTAGACCCTGGTAGGTTTTGAACGATATCGGTTTATTTGACCAGTCTAGGGAATGGCCGGTCATTTTGTTGCGATCATAACTGGTGAGGTCTTGATAATTGGCCGCTGTCAGCAGCATTAAGAGCCTCTTGATCTAACACCTAGCTAAACGGTTCATAGGCTTTCGCAATTATTTTGTCGCCTGTGCGCCAAAACTACCCGTTTAGGGGAGAATCAGATCTACTTTAATCAACCGCCCCAGGGCATTTGGGAGTACACTTCGGACAACTTGTCACGATATT
>JAPLJJ010000111.1 GCA_026388665.1 Deltaproteobacteria bacterium | reverse complement strand
ATTCTGAGTTCCCTGGTAAGCTCAGCTCTCGTTAAGCTCCTTAAACAATCGATCATCAAAACGGCCAGGTGTCTACAACCATTACGGCCAAGTTCTTTCTTAATCTTACCCTCGATTTGAGCGTCGATTTTCCAGCCTTCGGCACGAAGAAAAACCTTTTCGGCAAGCACGCACCTGGTTGTAGTAAAGCGTTTTAATCTGGCCTGGACCGACTCAATGGTTAAGCTGGGCCAATCTACAGAGATTTCGCATTGCATGGCGTAGAGTTCATCTTCCAACACTCCGGATACCACCCGTCGGTTATCGCCCTGTTTTTGGACACCACATGATTTCATTCTCGAATATATGGGCATCATATTTAGAGCCAATTCCAAGTCTCCTTTCAGTCAATATTCTGGAAGGCTGCACAACTGTCTTTTAGCCTCGGGTTAGCGCCCAGGACCTTGATCATCTCAGGCCCAATGACTACGTCATTCAGGAAAATTTTCGGGCCGTCTCCAGATGCTTTGATCTGTTCCCCTCCTTTTAGGGCTGCCTTCTCCAGTTCAGTGACAGTTATCGCGTTAACAAGCATTTCCATGGCTTCAAGGACCAGGTCGGCAATCCAGAGAGAACCCTCCAGCCCGCCAACCAGTTCACGCACTATCTTGGTCATTCCCGGCCCAACTCTAACCCCGATTAGCTTCTCAGCGGAGGTTGACATATCAGGAATTGCCCCCAGGATATCTCTTTTTACACGAATCTCAGAGCGCCTAATGTCAAGTGTCGGGGCTTTTATCTCCAAGAAAATCGTGACATGTAGGAGATTGTCCCCGGCGTTCATCTCAATTTCCCACGTCCCAGGTCCTGATTGGGTTACAGTAGCAAGACTGTTCATCTGAAAATCCAGGATCATATCTATTACCTCGAATGTGTTTGATTGATACCGCCTCACGTTTCAGAGAGTAATTTCCGTGAGCGCCGTTTAACTCATGCTTACGATAAGGATTTTGGCCCCTATTGCGATGAGGACAATTCCTCCGGCGCGTTCCGCCCATTCACCCAAATTCTTGCCCACACGATGTCCGATTTTCATCCCGATCAATGTCATCAGAAATGCTATGATTCCTATTATCAAAGAGGGCCACAGTATGCTCATACCTATTAGACTGAAAGAAATCCCGACAGCTAATGCGTCTAAGCTTGTCGCTACGGATAGACCTACCAGGCTCCAACCTCTAGTCGGATCAAATCCCTGGACCCGTTTCTCAGAGTCCCAAGATTCCTTAACCATCTTCACACCGAGAAAGACCAGAAGACCGAAAGCAATCCAGTTGTTCAGCCCTCCCAAGAATCCGGAAACGCTTTCACCGCCAACCCAGCCGACCAAAGTCATTAGCGATTGGAACAACCCGAAGTGCCAGGTCAGCCTGAACATGTGTCTGAAGGTGACGAAACACAGGCCGCTGGACACAGCCAGCGCGACTGCGAACGCGTCCATCCCTAATGCGATGGCTACACCTAACAGTGTTGGATTATCCAAGGCTTATTATTTCCGCAGATCGGGATGTAGATTAAGACGAACTAAATCTAACAAATCGTAGCCTTGTGCGTCAACAGGTGATCACCTTAAGTGATCAATCCGAAGGAATATTAGTAAATTGTTCGTGCTGCTGAATTTATGTCTCAAGAAATGTTGCGGGTTCTTCGAGTTTCTCCGGAGCGGAACTGCTTCCGCTAATCCCTAAGGATGGGCTTGGTTTTCTTGATGCTCTATTTTCTGTGGACATGGAACGCCGGGCCGCCTCAAGCAAGAAAGCCGACCGAGACATTTTGAGCTTCCGGGCGTGCGCGTCTATTGCTTCCAAATCAGATTCGGGCATTGTGATATTGACCCTCTTGGTTCTGGTATCCGAGACGGCGACCAAGAACGGCGTTGCGCCCACATTCGTGGGATCGTTCATGATCTCGCTCAGGGAAATCGGGTGAGGAATGCGGTTTCCATCCTCAAGCATACCTTTGATATGAAATCTCAAGGCCTCTGACGCCCTATTGTAAGCCTCTTCCAAGGTCTTTCCCGAGGTAATGCAGCCTGGGAAATCCGGAAAATCCACTCCAAAGTTACTATTCTTTTCCTTTCGTAGCAAAGCTATATAGGTTCCCATCTGATTACCTCTCCTTTTTCAGTGACTTGATATCCTCCCGCAGGGATAAGCCCGATTGCCTTTTTATGCTCCCCATGGTTCCTTCCGGGATGTCTTTGACCGGATGCGGGATCGTCACGCGTCCAGGTTTTGTAGGGTGTTTGAATTGCAGATGATCGCCTTCTTGAGCCACCTGGAACCATCCATTAGCCTTGAGCTTTTGTATGATTTCTCTGCTGTCCATGTCAGTTATTGTACACACCTATACACATAGCTGCAAGGCTCAATTCAAACAGGACAAAAGTGGAGGAGTCAAGTGGAGGAGTCCCTAATCAATGACCAATATTGACCCACTTGATCACTCAGCATAGGCGAAGTTTTGAGCCGCGTTCATTAACTCAGGATAACCATTAATAGCTTAGTCCACCTTATGATCTTGGTTACTTCACAGTCCAGGAAAGCTTTCCAAGCGGTCCCCAGTCTCCTTCATATTTGCCGGGTTTTCCAGGAATCATGTTTCCCATGGCCCCTGTAATCAACACCTGTCCCGGTTCTATGGACCAGCCTTGCGCTATCACTCCATTTACCAGCCAGAGCAATGCTTTCCACTGATCGCCCATGGCATCGGCGGCCTTACCTTCGTTCACGACTTTACCGTCCAGCGCAAGCGATACCTGTACCTGATCAACATCAACCTTATCCATTGTTAGCGACTTCCCAACGATATACTTGGAAGAAGAAACTGCGTCGACTATTAAATCGATGCCCTTCAAATCTTTCATCTCCGCAAATCTGATATCAGGCAATTCGACAGCGGGAAAAACCTCTTTTATCATTTTTTTCAGAGAAGCTACGTCTTTCACTGGCTGAGTGATCTTTTCACCTACGACATAGCCAACTTCAGTCTCAATAAAAAGACGGGTGAAGCCTTTGACATCTACCACTGCGTCAGGGCCGAGTTCTCCACTCTTGAACATGGGACCGAGAACAGCCGAACCAACGCCAAATCTCTGTTGCAGGGCGTTAGAGGTCAGGCCGGCCTTGAACCCACCTATTTTCTCTCCCTTACTAAGGACCTTTTCGGCCATCTGCTTCTGTAAGACATAGGCCTTTTCCTCTGTAAGATTCGGCAGCTTTGATGAAGGTAAAGGAATACTCTTTACTGCTTCGCGAGCGGCCACAATTTCAGCTATCACGTCCTGTTCGGATGCCGTTGAAGGCCCGACAAAGCACAGGACAATCATCAAGATCGAGAACAGACTACAGATGTTTCTTTTCATGATTGGTCTCCTTTGGTTCCTAGCCGTTTCGACTGGAATTTATAATACTAAGGTGGTAATTATCAAGCGTTGAATTCAACAACACCCGATCTTAGGCTAAGCGAATCCAGAAACTCATAATAATGGAACATACGCATCACCACTGCAATCATCCCCCTGCCCTCCTGGGTTCCGACGACCATGGAGAGACTCGGCTTGCAATCGCTCTAGTAGTGACATGTCTATACATGGTCGTAGAGATAGCCGGGGGCCTCTTGTTCAATTCTCTGGCTCTCCTGGCTGATGCTGGTCACATGCTTTCTGACGCTATGGCCCTCGGTCTGTCATGGGTCGCAATTCGAATTGGAAGACGTTCTCCTAATGATAGGCTTACCTTCGGGTTCACCCGGTCGGAGATCTTAACGGCGCTCTTTAACGGTCTATTGCTTTGGGCGATCGTGGCCTTGATTTTCTATGAGGCTATTCACCGCTTTTTCAAACCAGAACCGGTTCAAGGGTTGGGGATGTTTTTGGTTGCAACAGTCGGACTAATCCTGAACTTGGCTATGGCTGGTTTACTGTTTGGTCGGAGAAAAGAGAGCCTCAATATCAGAGGAGCATTTCTACACGTGCTGTCCGACGCTCTTGGATCAATCGGGGCCTTAGCCGCGGGTATTTTAATTATATACACCAATATATACTGGATCGATCCTCTGGTGAGCGTACTGATAGGAGTTCTTATCTTGATGTCTTCGTGGGGTCTTCTCAAAGAGTCGGTACACGTGCTGATGGAAGGCGTGCCCAAGGGACTCGATGTCTCGGATATTGAAAGTGTGTTGGTCGGTATTGACGGGGTGTGTTGTGTTTACGACCTACATGTATGGAGTCTCTCAAGCTTACAGACGAATCTGTCGGCCCATGTAGTGCTTGCTGAAACCGTCAGAGACCCGAACGAGATCCTAATAGAGATGAAATCTGTTCTTAATAGTAAATTTAGCATTCGTCACGCGACGATTCAAATTGAAATATCGCACGAAATGAGATCTGAATCGGATCGCCGATTCTGTCGCGTTGGGACGGGTTGTGACGCTAACAATGCGAACTGAATCAATCTGAATGGTAGTTGAGCAACCTGTTGGTCTGGATATACCGCTAAAACAAGATGAGGTGTTACGGTTGGGAGGCATGTCATACACTGCTCACAGCCTAGTTTACCGTTTGCGTAATTGGTTGATAGAAGTAGGGTGGCCCGTGGCCGCGGGCATTAGGAAGTGGCGGCCACGGGCTGCCCTACGTACTAATCAGGCATCAACCGACCTTGATCGGTTTGAGAAGTGGTACGTAGTAGCCACTCTGGCCGGTGTCTTCGTTTGGCGGGTGTTTCTATCGGTAACAATGAATTTGATACCGGATGAATGCAGCTATTGGACGTGGTCTCGCCATCTTGATTGGTCATATTTTGATAACTCGGGAATGGTCGCATATCTCATAAGGCTTTCTACGGAAGTTTTTGGGAAATCAACACCAATTACCGTGCGTCTTCCTTTTGTTATCGCTTCCTCTATTACTACGCTACTTGTCTACTTGTCAGCGGTACAACTTTCACGATCCAAGCGCGTTGGGGCATTTACAGCGGCATTCTTCAACTCCTGTTCTGGACACTTGCGATGTGGTCAACCGCAAAGTTTCTACGGACAGAAAATTACCGCTACTTTTACCTTACGGGGTGCGCAGCAGGGTTGGCCATTCTCAGCAAATACACGGGAATTCTATTTTTACCAGCGGCCATGCTGTGGTTACTTTCTTCAAGCCGTCTTCGAATGGTTCTAACACGAAAGGAGCCATGGATTGGGGCCGTAATGACTGTGTTTACTGTCCCGATTTTGTGGTGGAATTATCAGCATGACTGGGCATCATTCAAACACATTCTTTTCATAGGGTCCGGTTATACCGGAATCTTGAGAAGGTTCTCCGATGGTCTTGGTTACCACTTGTCACAGTTTTTGACTATTTCTCCATTGTTCTACCTCGCCATAATTGCAGCTATTTTTTCATCCATTATTCTGGAATTACGCCGTGGAAACTCCGCAAGATCACTACTCCTCTGCTTAGGAGCACCCCTTTTCCTGTTTGGCGTGATGTCTTTCAAGAGTCATGCCGAGGCAAACTGGGGGGTGATGGGTTATGTGTCCACCGGTATTTTGAGCGTAATGCTTTTGACTGATCGTGAAAATCCCGTGACGGGGTTTATATCCAAACATTTCGATGTCCGTAGATTGATGAGGATTGGAATATTTATTTCAATATTCATGGTCTCTCTGGTGGTTGTTCACGCTTGGATCGGGTTACTTCCCGCCTCCATCGAAAAAGACCTGGGAAAAAACGATAGGATCATTTGGGAAACGCGAGGCTGGGCTGGGTTAGGTAACCACCTCAGTAGTCTTATGAACGAAGGGGATG
>JAPLJJ010000082.1 GCA_026388665.1 Deltaproteobacteria bacterium | reverse complement strand
GCTTCGGTCTCGCAGAAGATCAACATCTTGAGAGCGCTCGGTGGCAGGTTCCATGACGTTGTCGAGAAGCTTGAGGAACAGGCTAGTTCCTGCTCGATTGAGGAATTTGCGCAAAGGGTTTTACCCAGGGAACTCGTGCTGGCTCCCATAGAATCCTTAGTGCTTGCTGTATCCTGCTGATTCGGCCAAAAGCATTTCACGCGGCGCAGGCGCAGTGGTCTGACTTGGGTAATCTCTTCCGAGGTTAAAACGATGCCTCAGTTACCCATGTCATTTCGAGGAGTCCCGCGATGAGGAATCTTGCCAAGCAGCGGGATAGATTTTTTGTTTGGTTCACAATTAGCGATCCGAGCCCGTCGAAACATGCCTTGACATACCAGCATAATTTCAATACAATCCAAGATGTTATTGCAACTATATATTATTTAATATTAATTAATATATCTTAATCGTTTTAATATTAGTATTTTTACTCTATTTTAAGGATTTCCGCCACAAGGTGGGGCATTGAAAACCAACTTTCCCAATTCAAAGCCTACTAACTCAGAAACTAAACTTTTGACGCGTTTCGCAGTAATTAAGGTTTTGGATACCGAATACTTATCTATTCTGGGCCTGACCATATTCTTGTGCGGTATGTTGGCGTTTTTTTCGCCGAATACGAGCTTTGCGGAAAACAGTGGTACAGACAAGGATAGCAGCAAAACTTCCAGTTTCATGCAAAATAGTCCCGTATCTACTAGTCAAGGAAGTGGCATAAAAATCTCGACGAGATATGCCCCGCAGACGGACTCGATCAAAGAGTCATTCCCTCAGGTGCATTCTTTGACCCCCTCGACAGTACGAGTAGCGCAATTACACGGGATCTGGGGCAAAATTGTGGACTCGCCATCAGGAACTGATTCACCCTATTGCGAAAAGGACCTTGTCTACATACGGTGTTCGGATACAAAACGAGGGCTGTTGAGGGAAGGCGACCGTTTCGGCATTGTGGCTAATTCGACTGATCCTTCGTTGTCTCGTCCATGTGGCAGCTTTTCGGATGTTCAATCTCGAATCCTTGGACGAATTGAGATTACGAGTGTCGGAGCAGATCTCATATTGGGAATAATCGTGGAATGTCGGGCGATAATCCGCAATGGATATCAGATAACCCCGATTCCTCAGACAGCCGTTGAACTGCCTAGCCATCTTGAAGCAGAGGCAATCTCGTCGATGGATGGTCATACAAGTTGAGCGATCAACCCCACGAATCGGTGATAAATATTTTTCAACCGTTTGAAATACAGCTTGTAAATCCTTAACAATAACTTGAGTCAGGGGGGAAAACCTGGATATGGTTCAAAAAGAACAGGAGTCTGAAAAAGACATTCATGATTGGTTGATTCTCGACCGGATTCCGCAAGTCGGACCACTTACAATAGCCAAGCTCATTGAATCCTTTGGGGAACCTGGAAAAGCCCTTCGAGCCTCGGCAGCCGAAATTCGGTCAAAGACGGGATTATCGGAACGATTATCCAAATCAATAGCCACTTTCAAGCCTAAACCGGATGAGATAGAAAAGGACATTTCCACCATTGAACGTCTCGGCGCTCGAGTCATCACAAGGTGGAGTCCGGGTTACCCGTCCAACCTTAAGGACATATACGATCCACCTGCCCTACTTTTTGTCAGGGGCTCCTTATTACCGGAAGACTCCCGCTCCATAGCAATGGTAGGGACGAGAAATCCCACCAGATACGGGGTAGAGTTTGCCAAATCTATTACTCGTGATCTGGTGCGGGCTTCATTCACCGTTGTGAGTGGTCTGGCCAGGGGAATCGATACAGCGTGTCATGTGGCTGCGCTTAAAGAGGGTGGCAGAACTATAGCTGTGCTCGGTTGTGGGCTTGATGTCACATATCCAAGGGAGAATGAGAGCCTGATCGAGCGAATAGCGGAATCCGGGGCTGTTGTCAGCGAATTCAGACCCGGGATTTCTCCCCTCAAAACCAATTTTTTCCGTAGGAACAGGATAGTATCGGGGCTCTCACTGGCTGTGGTGGTCGTTCAAGCAACAAGAAAAAGCGGTTCCCTGATCACTGCCTTCCACGCATTGGAACAAAATCGAGATGTCTTTGCGGTACCCGGGAATGTGACCAACGAACGATCCCGCGGCCCTCATTATCTGATAAAACAGGGAGCGGGTCTTGCTGAATCCGCGGAGGACGTGTTGGCGTCTATCGCGAGTTGTGAATTCAGGCAATCTGGAAACAACGAGCCCGCGTATTTGGAGCCATCAAATGATCTGAACGTTTCTGAGGCTGCCCAGACAATCCTAGATTTCCTCGACCTGGACCCTACCCCGATTGATCTCATTTGCGAAGGCCTCAAGATTGAACCAGGGCGGCTTTCAGGGACACTACTTGAACTGGAACTGCTTGGCCTGGTTCGTCAAAGCCCCGGAAAGCTATTTTCCAGGGTCAGACCATGACTTGACTTTGATGAATTAAGCATGACATTCAAAACTTAGAGGAAACTGTTACAGGACCAAGCATTCATCACTGTTATGACTCTTAACCGGCTTATGCTTTATGTGAATTTAGTTGACACTTTACATATTTGAACCTAAAGCTTTTCACCTCAAGGAATCGCCATGTTGGAAGATGTGGTTTTATAGGTTGTCCGAGTTTGGATATGAAAACTTCGGATCAATGCGCAAGGACGTTTGACATTTCTTTTTAGGCGACACAATGAAAGATTCAGCAGGCAAGACCTTAGTCGTGGTGGAATCTCCCGCCAAGGCTAAGACAATCAAGAAATATCTAGGCCCTGATTTCGAAGTTAAGGCATCTGTGGGCCACATAAAAGACCTTCCCCAGACGGCGCCAAAAACGACAGGCGAGTCTAATGGCCGTAGCAGATGGACGGGCCCTGTTCTGGGGGTTGACGTAGATTCCGGTTTCAAACCTTATTACGAAATCATTCCTGGAAAAGAAAAAGTTATCCTGGAACTCAAGGGTCTCGCCCAAAAATCTTCTCGAGTATTGCTGGCCACAGACCCTGATCGGGAAGGTGAAGCCATTGCCTGGCACTTGAGCCAGGAACTTGGGAAACCCGAGAATTCCGTGTTCAGGGTTCGTTTCAACGAACTGACCGAAAAGACTATAAAAGAGGCAGTCGCCAATCCATCGAAGCTCGATCTTAACAGGTACAACGCTCAGCAGACCAGACGAATACTCGATAGAATCGTTGGCTATCAACTAAGCCCACTATTATGGGACAAGGTTCAGTACGGTTTGAGCGCAGGCAGGGTTCAATCTGTAGCGCTGCGCCTGATTGTAGATAGGAACCTCGAGATTGAAACCTTTGTTCCTCTGGAATACTGGAGCGTCGGGGCTAGGCTTCTCAAGTCGGGATCAGCGCCCTTCGAAGCCAAGCTCATAGAGATTAAGGGAGAAAAGGCCGAGATACAGGACTGGCGCAAAGCCTCCGAGATTACTGGATATGCCGCAGGGCAGGTCTTCAAAGTAAGCGAAGTAAAGCGTAAAGAGCGAACACGCAAGCCGCTTCCCCCTTTTATCACGTCCACGTTACAGCAGGAGGCGTCACGCAAGCTTCGCATGACGCCCAACAGGACAATGCGGATTGCACAGCAACTCTATGAGGGCGTCGAACTGGGAAAAGAAGGGTCCATAGGGCTCATAACTTATATGAGAACAGACTCGCCCCGGATTGCGCCGGAGGCTATGGCGGCCGCTCGCGATTTCCTATCCAAGAATTTTGGCCCGCAATATGTGCCTGCCAAACCGAACTTCTATAAGAGCAAAAAGAGCGCTCAAGAGGCCCATGAGGCTATTAGGCCAACGTCTCTTGAGTTCACGCCCGACAGCGTGGCCCATTTCTTGGATAAACCACAGCGAGACCTTTACACCCTGATATGGAATAGGTTCCTTGCGAGCCAGGCCGCACACGCTATCTTTGACATGACCATGGCAAATATAGTGGCAGGTGATCTCTTGTTCAGAGTTACCGGATCCATCATGAAATTTGACGGATTCACCAGGATATACGCGATTTCAGCGGAAGAAGACACCGGTAACGGCGCTGACGACAAAGAGAACACTAGCGTAATGCTTCCAAATTTCAAAGAAGGCGATACCCTTAAATTGGAGGCCGTCGTTCCACGTCAACGATTCACTCAACCACCTCCCCCATTTAATGAAGCATCTTTAATTAAAGAACTCGAAGAACGAGGTATTGGCAGGCCTTCAACTTACGCCGAGATTGTAACCACTATTCAGAAACGAAAATACGTTGAAATCGTAGACAAAAAGTTCGAACCTACTGTTCTCGGGAGAATAATAGCCTCACTCCTGGTGGACGGCTTCCCGGACTTGGTCAGTCCTCAATTTACTGCGGAAATGGAATCCTCCCTGGATCTTATAGAAGAGGGAGCGGAAACGATGACGCAAATTCTTGAAAAATTCTACGGGCCTTTTAATTTTGCTTTTCTGGAAGCCAAGAAGGGCATGAAGAATATCAAGAGAGAGGGCATACCGACTAGAGAAAATTGTCCTGAGTGTGGAAACCGCCTGTTGATAAGAGCAGGACGATATGGTCTCTTTTTAGGTTGCCCCGCGTATCCTGAATGCACGTACACAAAGAAACTAGTCTCGGAAGCCGCCGCTGAATCCGCCCCCGTCCCGACAGACAAGGTATGCTCCTGTGGAGCGCCGATGGTTATGAGACAGGGCCGATCCGGTCCGTTTTTGGCATGTTCACGGTATCCGGAATGTAAAGGCGCAACCCCTCTGTCAACGGGAGTCGATTGCCCTAAATGCGGCGAAGGATCTCTTGTTCACAAGCGAACGAAGAGAGGAAGATCTTTTTATGGATGCAACAAGTATCCGAAATGCGATTTTTCAATGTGGAGCAAACCTGTCTCGGTAAAATGCCCAAACGCGGATTGCGATTCGGTTGTCATGGGAGAAAAGGTGTCAAAAAAGGACGGTGCTTATCTGCACTGCCCGAAGTGCAATGCGAAGAAGACTGAAGCTCCCTGAAAAATTGGTGGGCTCACACAAAATCAAGATTTCTCACTACGTTCGAAATGACAATGGAGAAGATAGCGGAAACTAGCGCAGGAAATGTCGATAATAATCTCCCTTAGAGTTACCTGTTACGAGCGTTCCTGCTCTGAACCGGGGGCGCTGGTGGGATTTCTCGCCAGTTTATTGAATCGAACGGATTTGACGCAGAAGCCGGGGCTGCGGCAGGCACGACTTTTGGTTTTTCCGGGGAGGTTATTTTCTTCGTGACGTATGACTCAACCTTGTCGATAGGATAGCTAATTATTTTACCAAAGAGCCAAAATATGTACAACTGGTCCCGAGGCGAGGGATCGGGGTACTGAGTATCAAGGTTGGGAGCCGGGCTTGAGTTCTGAGGCACGGAAGAGGCTTGATCATAAGCGGGTTTTACCGATATCAGTTTAGGGCTTTTATTTTCGGCTAGTGAATCCCCAAGGGAAAAGACCACCAACAAAAGAGTCGAAAAGGTAATTAGGGCCTTTTTCATCAATGTCTCCCAGTTGCAGATTTTGCTCTCCTCTATCACATTTCGTTCAAAAATCCACTTTTTTTTGCATAGCTGGTTCATGAGGACAACTCGTGAGCCCTCATATCTCACATTTGGGACGAAAGGTAATCAAAAGCTAAACCATGCGGTAGGCTCATGTCCACTGTTTTTTCTTGGCCTTGTTATCACGATCGTCTTGCGGACCCGGATTCTCGTCTGGTTCGTGGCGTCTAATGGAACCTCTCAGAACCGTGTCCATTATGGAAATACCTAATGATCCCGGCGGGGCGTGCAATGTATGTTCATTGCCATCTCGGACAATTTTGATGACGGGCCTCCTACGCTCCCTTTTTGTTCGAGCCGTAAGCGCTATCAATTTATCCGAGTCGAGATCAAGAACCCCGTCGTATTCAATAATCACATCGCCTTTAATTAACCCGAGTTTTTTTGCGTCTGATTTCGGGGTAAACTCCATGATCAGGATACCACGGGTAACTAATTCCTCGGCCGCTCCAGGTTTGGAACCAGCATCCGTGTCCGCCCCTTTGACGCTTCTCTCTTTCTCCTTGGATACAGCTTTGGCGACCTCACGATGATCAGGGTTGGGGACCCATTCCTGTGTTAGAAAATTGTCGCTAAAGTGGAAAGGCCTTTGAGCTGATGATGTGTCGACGATGACGCGGAACCCGCCGTTGTATAAGGCAAGGTCGGGTCGGGCCCATCCTCTAAAGGCGCACCTTAAGCTGACTGGGCCGGATGTCCAGTCGCCACCTTTCATGACCCTGTTTTCTCCCTGGCCAGGCCCTTCCGGGTCAATTTCAGGAGTGTATCGATAATAATCCTCTACGTAGAAATCCCTGACCCATTGCAACACATTTCCCGCCATATCGCAAAGACCGTACCCATTCGGTTCGTAGCTACCAACAGGGGCCACGTTTTTGGCGCCGTCGTCAGAGTCTCGGTCTCTCCACTCAAAATCAGTATTCTTATCCGCGTAATTTGCTCTTCGACCGTCGGGCAACTGGTCACCCCACGGAAACTGCCCGAATGGACGTCCTCCACGAGCAGCGTACTCCCATTGCGCTTCAGTAGGCAGCTTGTATGGAGCGCGTTCTTTTGCCGCCAGCCATTCACAGAATGCTGTCGCATCGTTGTATGTGATCATGGTAACGGGTTGATTGGATTCGACCTGCCAACCGGGGTTTCGCCACGAACTACCATCCTTACGCACAAATCGGTTGCTCTTGGTGTCAAATACCTGACCGCCTTTGTCTTCTTCCGCGTCTGTAACGTAACCTGTTTCATTGACAAATGTCTTGAATTGTTCGACCGTTACAGGGTTGGCGGACATAAAAAAAGGTTTTGAAATTCTCACTTTGTGGAACGGATATTCATTCTCAAGGGATAGAGGTTGGCTTCTCGCCAAGACATTCATGGCCCATGATATGTCCGCTTCGGAACTACCCATTACAAAAGACCCCTCGGGGATTCTCTCCATGCGCATACCCAGCAAATTGGTGAATGACTCCAGGGACTTGTTTGAGTTTTGGTCGATGAACGTGTTCAGGACGTTTTTCACAAAGCCGGGTGTGTCCTCGAGACAACCCTTGTCTGCACCCTGAATATTCGGAATCCTGTCAACAAGATTTCTCGCCTGCTGACGCTTGCCATCCTCAACCAATTCTCTGACTCGCTCAAAAAGCGACTGAGCCTGATCATCGGTCATTGCCGAGTTAGGTTTAACTTCATGGCTCACGGGCGAGAGTTCCCGATCTCCGGAATCGCGAGCCGTCATTACTCTGAAGCCGCATACGTCCACGCAAAGTTTTGGTTCGATTCCGAAACGAAATGCGTTACGGGCCTCACATGCGTCAAAAGCCCAGCTTCCACCTTTTACCACTCTCGTCTTGCCGGTCCGCGGCCCGGATGGATCAGCCGCAACACCGGTTGTGAATTTCTTATATTCTTTGGGATCGAAATAATCCGAGCAGAGTTCCCAGGCGTTACCAGCCATGTCATAAAGCTTGAACCCGTTAGGTTCGTAAGTTCCAACTGGGGACGTGAAACCGTGTAGATCGTTAATCGAACGATCCGCCCAGGGAACCACGCAACTCCTGTCAGCGAGATTCAATTTTTTCCCGTCAGGATAATTGTTCCCCCAAGGGAAACGCTCTTCCTGCCTGCCACCCCGGGCGGCATATTCCCATTGCGCCTCTGTTGGAAGCGCATATTTGCGACCATCACGAGAACTTAACCAGTTACAGAATGCCTCTGCATCAACATGGCACACCATAACTACCGGATGGTCATCGTAAACTGGAAATCCGGGGTTTTTCCAAGAAACGCCGTTTTTCTTGACCCAATGTTTCTTGGAGTCGTCATAACCCCAACCCCATCCCTGACTTTCGGCGACCGTTTTGTAACCTGTTTCCGTTACGAACTGCTTAAATTGCCCAACAGTAACCTCATACTTTCCAATTAGAAACGGTCTCGATATTTCAACGACATGGTCTGGGGTCTCGTGATCTACCAGATTCTCAGTGATATTCCATTCGGCCCTGACGCGCCTTATTTCCGAAGGGGAGCTTCCCCTTCTGAAGTTGCCGGCAGGTATCAGGGCTAGTGGCATCCCTATGGAGTTAGCCGTCTCAGAAGCGAATGTGTCCCTTTTGCCTGTCTTCTGGACTGCCCCCTGCTTGATCTCGTCTACCTTATCGGTCAAAGCTTGAATAGTTTCTTGGTCAACAACAGCGGCCAATTTCTTGGCCCTTTTCAAAGAAATGGCTGCAAGTTCCCATTCGCTTCGCTGGATACGCCTACGGGAGAGATCCAATTCCGCGTTAACAGACTCGGTTTTGTCGGGTTCCCTGGCGCCTATCCTTTTCGGATCCCGTCTCTGTTCTGTGCTACCATCGCGGGAACGACCCGATGTTTCAAGTGGGCGTCGATGTAAGCCCTCATAATATCCGGATATGGCCTCGAATAATTTCTCGGGACTGCCTTCAAGTTTGTTCAAGCCCCGTTTTTCAGATGTCGCTTGATCTTCTGGGCTTGCCGCCAAACAGTTTTTATGATCAGCAAGAATCGCCGGCAGGGTGAAAAGGCATAGCACTATGCTGGAAATGGTTAAGGTTAGACCATGGCCTATCAAACCTATCCTCCATTTAGATCGACGAAGGAATGACTCCCTTAGGGTCAACAAGAAACTCATAAGCATCTTTTTGTTAAAAATTGGTATTTTTTTTGCTCGGTGATATCGTTACTTTATTACAACAGGAATCTTTTTCTTGAGATCTTCCGTGACCTGAATATGAAGCTGTGCGTTCCGTTCATTTTCGAGTCTGCTCTTTATCATGCTTCGGACCTGAACAAAGCTCGGGGGTTCAGGTTGGCGACGATCATCGACCTTTAGTATATGCCATCCGAACTGAGTTTTTACCGGCCCCTCTACTTCGCCTTTAGGGATTTTGAAAAGGGTGACCTCGAAGGATTTTTCAAAGGAACCTTTTGGAAGCCAATCTTTACCATCCATAAGTTCCAGTTTCCCGCCTTTTTGAGCCGCCGGGTCTATCGATTTTTTCTTGGCAAGTTCGGCAAAGTCCGTGCCCTTCTTTAATTCATCCAGGATCTTGTTCGCTTCAGCCTCGGTTTTGACCAGTATATGTCGCGCTTGGATCTCCTCAGGCGGAGTAAACTCATTAATATGGCTTTTGTAGTAGGCCTTTAGGTCATCCTCCGAAATAGGCGCCTGTCGAGCCTGCATCCGTCTGAAATATTCTTTGGCCAAGTATTGAGTCTGTTCATATTCCAACCTGGTCTTGATAGCCGGCTCTTTATCAATTCCATTATTGTTGGCTACCTGAGAGAACAACTCGAAATTTACCACTTCGTCCAGTATTTTCTTACGCCCATCTGGGGTAAGAAATGGAATTCTATTCTCCTCAGGAATCGTAGCAATTATGTTATCCAGCATCTCACGAGTAATTTTCTGATTTCCGACTGTCGCCAGAACATCCCCGCTTTTGTCGTCAACTACTGGTTGACCGACTGCCACACCTCTTGCAAGACAAATCAATAAGGCTATAACAAAAAAATACTTTCGCATTCTGAAACCTCACTAACCTGAAACCAAAATTTAAGCGGTATGCTCCCCTGGCTTGTATACCGGCGATCAAACCTTTTAATCTCTGCTTTCATACTAGAAGAAGCAGGAAATAAAATCAAGAAGGTAGACTCCAAACGTTAGATAGCGTCTCACTGAGACTCGGGAAACCTATCAGGAAGACACACAGGAAGAAGCAATTGACTTTTTACCGTGGTCTTCACACGAATCGCACGATTCACAGGAGTCACAAGACTCCGTCGCAAACCTGGCGTATGCGCTACGATCAACCTCGAAGGCATTGCCCTTTTCCGTTATCTCTTCCGAATCACACACAGGGCAACTCTTCGGAGCGTGTTTGAGATCAAAAAAGAGCTTCGAGAATTCGTTCCCGCAACTCGCGCATGAGTAATTTAAGATCGGCATTCCATCCTCCTCATGAGTCCAAGAAATAAACGATCACTTTCCATCTCCGTTTGAATCTGAAGACTCGGCCTTATTGCAGCCTTCGCAGTCTTTAATGGCCTCTCGCACTTCGACCTCGTGCCTAGCTGCTAGTTTCAGCCTTATTTTCCATTTTGGATCAATATCATCGACATCAAGTGCGGAAGCAAACTCGAGCAACTCATCTTTAGACGGCTCTTCAAGCTTTTCCCACAACGCCAGATTAATATATTCCCAAAGCTTTAGTCCTGCCCGTGCAGCTTTTTCCTCAGCCAGCACAAGCAGATACGGATTCATGGTAAGTTTTACGGATATTATGCCCTCCGGCCATTTCTTAGACTCTTCTGTTTTAGTTAAAGAGCAGGTCGTCATTCCAAACTCCTTTTTCTTGAGGCTTCGATAGTTCGACCCTGATTAAGTAGATTCCCATGAACGGATTTTGATTCATCTCAAAAGATTTTTTTCGTCTCAATGGCTGAAATTTTTTGAAATCGCAGATGACAGGATTCATTGAAGTCAAACTTGACAGCCGTGATCTCTTTGCGTAACGTTGATTCTCGGCCCATAAGAGCCAATTGGGTTTCTTGGAAGAGGTACGCTAATGAACATTTTGGTCTTGGGATCACTTGCTTACGACCGGATCATGGATTTTCCCGATAAATTTTCCAATCACATTCTACCAGATAAAATTCATATTCTTAATGTGTGTTTTATGGTCAATGGTCTCAGGGAGCTTTTTGGAGGCACCGCAGGCAATATCGCTTACAATCTCGCCCTCTTGGGTGAGCATCCTGTGATTATGGCGTGCGCAGGAAAAGATTTTGACGCCTATGAGAAGTGGCTCACCGGTTTTGGTCTTCCTTTGCGCTCGGTACGTCGAATCCCGGACGAATTCACGGCAGGCGCATATATAACCACTGACCAGTCCGACAATCAGATCACAGGGTTCAATCCCGGCGCCATGAAAGAACCGTGCCTCCAAGACATAGACCAGTATGATCCGAATAATACTCTGGCCATAGTAGCGCCCGGCAACATTGAAGATATGGAAACATACCCGGAAGCATTCCGTCAAAAGAAGATCCAGTATATTTTCGATCCGGGCCAGTCAATTCCGGCTCTTGGTCCGGAAAAAATCGTGAAGGGTCTAAGTGGTTCAAAAATCTTTATCTCAAACGACTATGAGTTGGAAATGGTCACGAGATCCACTGGAATGAGCAAACAGGATCTTCTCCAACGGACGGAAACGATTATAACGACACTCGGAGAAAATGGCTCACTGGTAAGCACCGCTGACGGTGATTTTCAGATCCCCGCGGCGCCTCCGCTCAAGGTGAGTGACCCGACAGGCGCTGGTGACGCTTTTAGGGCGGGCCTAATAAAGGGGCTTGTATCAGGGAAATCGATAATAGAAGCGGCTCAAATGGGATCGGTGAGCGCGAGCTTCGGTGTTGAGTGTCAGGGAACGCAATGTCACAGATTCACATTAGAGGATTATTGGGCACGGTTTGAGTCCACGTTTAGTAATTCACGGACCAACTAGTGTCTTACTGAAATCAAGATTTCTCCTTAAGGTCGAAATGACACCGTCGGAAGTCCTAGGAAAGATTAAAGAGAGATTCAAGGAATTGGGTCTCAAGGAACATGACTTCACTGTCGAGGTCCGAGGGGTTTGCTATCGCATGGCGTTGGACACCGAGAGTTTTGTGGTTTATCGGATCAATCATTGCAAAGGTCATAAGCACCATGTTCCCGGTTGGCCCGTCTGCTTGGTAACAAGAGACTCCATTTTCGAAGAATGTTTTGACGCGGGTTTGGGCGCTGACCACTGCTCGTGCGGTGTGTCTATCGACCAATGGCTGGAAATTGTTCAGGAACAAGGCCAAAAGCTTTGATTCACAGCCTACCAACCTAATTCGTCATTTATGTTAAGTCGAGACTTTCCTTATCCTCCTCGACATCCGGCATTGTTCCAGGCTCTTTCAGGAAATCTACCAGCTTTTCATCGCTCTGACAGGTATGCGGAAACATCAACTGGTAATGGCGCAGTTTATGGCGCAACTCCATTTGTGCGCCATATCCGAAGTTTTTTTGGCGCAACAAATGGCGCAAACAGTGAGCGCAAAAAACCCGAACAATATGATACAAATTGTTCTTTCTTGTCCGAAATATACCCCGGCCGGACTGGGGTCATTTAACTATGCGTTCCCACCGGCTCAAATTACATCCGTTTTACGCTACCGGACTTCAAAGAATCAGAGAAAGTATC
>JAPLJJ010000127.1:446-2024 GCA_026388665.1 Deltaproteobacteria bacterium | reverse complement strand
GCTGATTCCTCGTGAGATATTGGTGGAAAATGCGTTACCTGGGCTGGACGTGCCTCGAAAAGGGCCGAAACTGGAAAGACTCAGGAAAATTGGCGGGCTCAAATGCGAGATTCTCGAGGCCCTGTCCAGCGGTAGGATTCAGGAAAAAACCGCCGCATCGCTGGCTGAACTCCCAATTGATCAACGACAATTCCTTTTCAGATTGATCAGTGATTTGGGCCTTAATGCAAACAAGGCATCTGAAATTGTCTCCCATATATTTGATTTGTCGATTTATCGGCAGGAATCAGTAATGCGCCTGCTGGCTCGACCTGAAGCTCAACAGATACTCAATAATAAACAGCTTGCTTTAACTGAAAAGGCTTTTGCATTCAGAGAACTTGTTCGCCGATGGAAATTCCCTTTTATCACTCAATGCCGTCAGACTTTCGACGAATGGGTGAAGCAGATATCTCCAACCGAAAACGTATCTCTACGACCGGCTCAGTCATTTGAAGATGAATCAGTGATAATTGAAATTCGCGCAGATTCTCGATCCAAGGCTAAGAATATCCTGGCCTGTCTCCATGACGTTGAATCAAAGACAACAGGCCACGCTGATTGAGCGAAGGTCTCAATGCAATTCCAAATAGATCAAATATGGATTGAAGAAGACGCATTGGATGCGCCTGTGACCCGTCGCATCCTTGAATCCGTAACCGCTAAAAAGATCCTGGTCGGTCCTGATGCACAGGAAGAAGCGACTAGGATCGAGCTGGCGCCGGACCCTTTTTCGTATGGCAAGCGAATATTGAAGCTTGTTAGGTATAACGGCGCTTTCGTGAAATCATGCCCTGGCACGAAAAACTATATTTGTTGTGGATTGAAAATACTGAATATTGGTCAGGGCTGTCCTATGGATTGCCGTTATTGCGCATTACAAGTTTATTTTAACAATCCTGTAATGGAAGTGTATGTGAATTTGGATGAAATGCTTGAGCAGCTTAACGACTTTCTTGATCGTGCCCCAATGGATCAATTTTTTCGATTTTGCACCGGCGAGTTTACCGATTCTTTGGCACTGGAACCACTTACGGGGTATGCGCAACCGTTGGCGAAGATTTTTTCACGTCGAAATAACGCTTCAATAGAATTTAAGACTAAGACCGACCATATCGATCCTTTGTTGTCGCTGGAGAACCAACGAAACATTATTATCAGCTTTTCGGTTAACGCATTGGGTTTCACTAAATCTGAGGAGCTTCGAGCCGCTAGTCTGCGACAACGCTTAAAAGCGGCCGGTAAGGCAGCGGCCTGGGGTTTTAAGGTGGGGTTTCACTTTGATCCGATTGTGCCCTTTGAAGGCTGGGAAGAGCAATATACCGCAACTGTAGACGATATCTTCTCGGTAGTGAAACCAGACTCGATCGCATGGATATCTATGGGAGTTTTGCGCTTCGTGCCCGATCTGAAAGAGGTTGTGACTTCCCGTTTCGGACAGGTAAGATACTTTTTTGATTCTTTTGCTCCGGGGCTGGATGGCAAATTTCGCTTGAGTCTCGACCGACGGATCGGGATTTACAGAACGCTGGCGGACAG
>JAPLJJ010000127.1:0-403 GCA_026388665.1 Deltaproteobacteria bacterium | reverse complement strand
TACGGCCGGCATGTTGTGATTTATCTCTGCATGGAATCACCCAAGGTATGGTTGGAAGCTCTGGGTATGGACATGCAAAATAACGATCAGTTAGCGATCAGGCTGGATCAGGCTGCGAAAGCTTCCAATTCGACGGGTATCGTCAAATGATCAAACAAATTATCCGGTCATGTCCCGTAGATCATCCCATTTGTCATTTCGACCATCATGGCTGTCATTTCGAACACAGTGAGAAATCTATAACGCCACAGGGAAAGATCTCTCGTCGCAAGGCTCGCTCGAGACGACATATGAGCGGCGCTGTCCTTCCGACCGAGGGATAGTACCCTTGACTCTTAAATAAATCGTGGGTAAATAAAGAATTGCGAGAAATGGAAGAATGATGCGCATGTCGGATAAAAAT
>JAPLJJ010000048.1 GCA_026388665.1 Deltaproteobacteria bacterium | reverse complement strand
AGAATACAAGGGGAAATTTACATTAGAAACGGATCCATACACTGCGGCTTTCGGGGCTCACGCAATTGTGGTCGCCACGGATTGGGCCGAATTCGCCACATTGGATTACAAAAGAATTTTTGAGAGTATGGAAAAGCCGGCCTTTATTTTTGACGGCAGAAACTTACTTGATCACAAGAAACTGTATGAAATCGGTTTTTCGGTCCACCGGATAGGCAGACCACCTTTGTCTCGAATATGAGACGAGTTATTACGCTACCAAAAAAAAACGGGACAAGGACTTTCCCCTTGTCCCGTTCAATTGTTGAGCTGATTCAGCGTTCGAAATACCAGTTAACTGAGAGGATACACTCAGAAATTTTTTACTTATAGACTCCCTCTCCAACTTGCTGACGTATGACTTTCTTGTTCAACTTGCCGACGCTGGTTTTGGGGATATCCTGAACATGGAAGAATCTGTCAGGAATCGCCCACTTGGATATGGCGCCTTTAAACGAATTTCAAATCTTGAAAAAGGACTCATCAAATTCTGGTTTGTTTGCGTATTTTTTCATGAATTCGGCTGGAAATTTATCCAGATTCATGAGTATGTCGGGCTTGACTTCTACTCCACTTTTGTTGAGCGCTTCTATTATCTTTGCAGGCGAGGGAGGACAAGACTTGACAAAAATGGCGTCCTTAAGTTCAGGATTACCCTTATTTGCTTCAAACAGGCATTTTCCGATTAGTATGGATTTTTTGCCTGGGGTAGGTTTCATCAGTTTCCCTGTTAACACTTCCACGTCCGGCCAGGGCGATCCTCTCCATGCCGAGGCTATTGAGGTCAACACAGCCCCGGTCAATAACGAACAGTAAGTGCAGAGACTGGTGTCGTATTTGGGGTATGAGATCCCAGTAATCCCCATCTTGGCCATAGGTAAGGGGAGACTATTGTCCTCGGTGTACGGGAAGTCATGGTCATGAAATGAGGAAACGGATTCAATATCCAAACCTCTTACATCGATGTCCGACATATCAAGCGGTCGCGAATAGAATGCAGCCGCGTGTTTCAAGTGTGGAACCTGATCCGGTTGGTACCCCAAAATCCTGCATCCCACAAAATCTGCCGACAAAACATCCCAGGAACCTATCAGAAGATCACTCTTCCTTGCTTTTCCATCAAACCCCGGTCCACGCTCATTCGAATAGATACCGTCAATAAGGGTAAACATTTTGGGAAATCTTGCGGCCAGTCTCGACACATGATAGTGCAGGTCTCTGTTTCCCTGTACACTGTGGCACTTTTTGCGCGAGTTGGTATCAATGGTTCCCTTAATGTTCTTGATTCCAAGACTCACAACGGTCTGGGCATGTGTCTTCAACACAGGAAGATTTACGACAAAATCACTATTCACGATATCTGAATTAAAGTTCAGTGTGGCCCCGTCGCCAATATCGACTTTTTCAAATGGTCGGTCGAAGACGTTTACGCACTTCACCCCATAGTTTTTCTCTAATGACCTGTAACCAAGGTACCTGAAAGCGTCTTCTTGCGTTTCCTTGTCCTTTGGATCAAAAACGACCGAGCCTTCGCCTATTGTTATATCGTTTATCCCCTGATCTTTCAGAAGTTTGACCATGTCCGCCACAACCCTTGAAGTGGTGATCACACCCCATTTTGGGAACGGCACGGACCGGCTCCAGAACACTATATTCGGTTTGATAAAAACCTTAGCCGATTTTGGAATCCTGCTTAGACCACCGGCTAGTTCCACCACTTCACAGACAGAATCAAACGGGGCCCTATATCGAGCCAACCCAACTAAACGCTTTTCCATAAATTACCTCAACACACTGAAAGTCCTCTGTAATAGGTATAATAACATTTGAACACCAAATTAGTCCGAGAAGAATCTTTCATCAAGACTCACTGTGAGACCATCATTTTCTGAAAGACGCTCTACCAATCCGCTAGTCTTGGGAAGCTCATAATGGAAGAAATATTTCATGGTCATGAGCTTTCCGGAATAGAAAGCTTTATCCGTTTCGCTTTCAGAATCTTTCATAAGGTTCCAGGCCGAGACACCCTGCTTGAGCCATTGCCAAGCTACTGCAACTATTCCAAACAGTTCAAGGTATAATGTCGCGTCAGCGAGAAAGTTCTCAATCTTTCCAGAAGAACCTACACGCATCAATCCGAAAGTCACTTCTTTTAAGGAATTTATCGCATTCTGGAGTCTTTCAGCGTACGGTTCTAGGTCCTGCTTGTCATGGGCCGCATTTATTGTGTCGTTCACTTCCTCTATAAATAGCATGAACGCCTTGCCGTTATTCATGACGACTTTACGTCCCAAGAGATCGATTCCCTGGATTCCCGTTGAACCCTCATGAATAGGATGAATACGAATGTCTCTGTAGAACTGTTCGAGTGGGAATTCGTCGCAAAAGCCATAGCCGCCCAGGCACTGTAATCCCTGACTGACCGATATAACGCCCATTTCGGATGGATATGTCTTGGCTGCGGGGGTAAGTAAATCGAGCAACATGTTATATCTTTC
This sequence comes from Deltaproteobacteria bacterium, assembly GCA_026388665.1. Lineage (GTDB taxonomy): Bacteria > Desulfobacterota > Desulfomonilia > Desulfomonilales > Desulfomonilaceae > CAJBEZ01. The sequence continues at coordinate 4,221 of JAPLJJ010000048.1, read as the reverse complement.
TTTGAGATCACCGGTTCTTACATGAGCAAGATCCGAGTAAAGACAACATTGCAGCACAAGAGACAGCGACCCTTCGACTACTGCCCGTTGAAAAAGCAACATTCGACGCACATCACTGTGTTCGATTATTCGGACAGGCTCAGAGTCAGGATTTTTCTCCATGATTTTTCGTCCCTGACGCCTTTCCTTCGCGTATTCAAGTGAGGCATGGTAGGCGGCCGACGCTATCGCTGCAGCGCCTAGCCCAACTTCGAGCCTGGCTTCATTCATCATTTGAAACATATATGACAGCCCTTTATTCGGTTCGCCTACCAGGTAACCGCGGCAATCCTCACTTTCGCCGAGGCTGAGTTGCACTATTGGAGCGCCCCGATAACCGAGTTTATGATACAGAGCCGAAACATTGACATCGTTTGAAACCAGGTTCCCTGTGGCGTCTATACGCTTTTTGGGAACCACAAATAAAGAAATTCCTTTGGCGCCTGATGGGGCCCCCTTAATTCTCGCTAGCATGAGGTGCACAATGTTTTCAACCGCATCATGGTCACCGGCCGAGATAAAAATCTTCTGACCTCGAATAAGATAATAATTTTGGTCGGTAGGCATGGCCTGAGTCCGAATGTCACCCAGCGAACTTCCTGCCTGTGGCTCGGTTAGGGCCATTGTGCCTTGCCACTCGCCGGAAAGAATTCGAGGAATAAATTCCCGTTTCAGATCTTCTGAACCAAATGATTCAATCAAGTGCGCAGCCCCGTACATTAGAAGTGGATATACAGAAGCTGAATAATTCGCCGCGCCGAATATGAAATGGCAAGCTGACGTTACAGTGAAGGGTAATTGTTGGCCATCAAGCTCATAAGAAGAGTTGGCCGCTATCCATCCACCAGTTCCGCACTCCCGGATAAATTCTTTAACTACAGGGTGAACTTGAACCTTACCATTGATGAAGGTTGGCGGATTTTTGTCCATTTCCTGAAGATTTGGGTGCAGGAGATTCTTGGAAATTTTGAATGCAGTGTCTAACGCGAGGTCAAATGTCTCTCTCGAGTGATCTGAATAGTATTCAAATTCAGTGAGGCGTTCGACGTGGAATACCTCATGGAGTAAGAACTTGAGATTCCGGTCACTGGCGAATTTTTCGGCCATATTTAATCCTTTCAGCAATAATCATTCAGGTTTATGAAAGATCCGGTAGCCTGTCCACTGAAAAAACCGATCCCCTCGAAAAAGCTTGATATTGTTCTGGAATTATAAGGCGAGCAATGATTTGAGGACGGTTCCCGCAACTCTGTAACCGGGCCTCGGGAACCGTGTTTATGCGATTATCTTGAAATTATTGAAGTCTACAACCCTTTTACCAGCTTATCCCAGAGAGAAAGTATGTCTCCCTTGGCGGTGTCCTTTTTCTCCTCAATTTTCTTGTTCAACGCCGAAAGCTGATCTGTCAGCGATTTTACTTTTTCGGAAACTTCCTTGCTGCCCTTTTCCTTAAGCGACTTCAGGGCTTCGCCAGCTTCTTTGACATAGTTTTTTGCGCCATTCCATTCTTTGTTTTCGACACTCTTGAGAGCATCCAGAAGGTAAGACCTTGCTCTAACAACTGGAGTGTCCCGTTCGTCGTATTCAAAGATCACCAATCTGTTTTGAATGTCTGAGAGGCTCTGATTGGCCACATCGGCATCCTTACTATTCAAGGCTTCCAGCGCCTTCTGGAGATCAAACCTCGCTTCACCGACATCCAGGGATGCTCTGGTAAAAATGAAATCAACGTCGACTGTATCTGAGGAATCCTTTACCGCAGCCTGGCTTGCGGCTTCCTTCTTGGCTTGCGTGATTGGAAGCAATACAGATTCGGTTTGATCAAGCTCGGCATAAATTGGAATCACTAATTGTTCGACAACACGCTTGTCGTCGTAAGTAGCGTCACCCGATTTTATCTTCGCTTCAACTTCGTATTTCGGGGCCGCTTTCTCAACGATCTTTACTAAAGTCAACGCTTTTTCAACGTGTTCTTTGGCTGAGTCCAGATCATTCTTCTTGATGGAAAGGCGAGCCAGATGGACATGAGTAAGGATCCGGCCTGCTGCCTCAGAAAGTGCCCTGTATTCAGCGTCACTAAGTTTTGTTTTGGGGGTTACTTTAATTTCGGAAGTGATGGTTCCTTCCGCTAAGGCTGGTCGCTCTGCCCAGACGTTGAAACATAGGATACCAACGCAAAAGATCAACCCGCATACCAAGAACCGTTTTGCCACCATAAATCATCCCCTTTCTTCAATCCTTCAAGTGATTGCCGAGCCGTAAAAAATTATCTCCCGAAATTCGGGCTCGTCCTCTTTATTGACAAACCGACAAGGTTTTTGTTCTCGAAAGTGTCGTTTTCCATATTTACATAAACAAATTAGCCGCGACATAGCGAGCAATTGCAGGAGCAGAAGTGAATCCGGGACTGTCTACACCTACGAGGTGGATTATGTCGAAACAACTTCTGTCTCGAGCCAAGTAGAAATCCGGGTAACCATCAAGCCTTGCTTGGACACCACTGAAATTCGGCGATAAATCGGCGGCTTTCAGCCCTGGGAAAAACTTTGTATGCTGAACAAAAACTTCGGGCTCAGGCATCGGAGTCTGAAAATCATCCACGCGATTAACAGGCGTTAACTTTGGCCCCACCATTACAGCGTCGCCTATGACGAAATTTCCATTTTCACAATCAAATGTCGGGGTAAGGTGAACCCCTACTGTGTGCTGTGGACCAAATGGGGTTTTAACAGTTATGGGAGTGGGATAGACGTTTGTTCCTCTGAGATACAATTCCTGCTTGCCACCCCTATAAAACTTCATTGAATCTCCCCTTATAAGCGCTGTCTTCAGTGGGAAGTCCCGGTCAACCATGTGTGCAATATCAACCGCGTTCACACCGGCCGCATTGATCACTTTCCTCGGGATTATCCAATCTGTAGAACTGTCTCGGTAACGTATTTGCATCTTTGGACGGTTATATTCTATATTCAGCCGGACCACTTCAGTCCCGGTCATAAATTGAACGCCCTGATTTGCAGCTATGAAATAAACCTGGCGGAGTAATGATGTCGGTTCGAATATCCCAGAACTCGGTATCAAAAGAGCAGATCTAGCTTTAACATTTGGTTCAATCTCCCGCGCTTGTCCGCCTGAAATTCTTTGGACCCCCGGGACACCATTCTCAATTGCCCTGTTATAATACAGATCAAGTTCACGTTCTTCCGAATCCGTCAGAGCGACCATTAATTTTCCGACCTTCAAGAATGGGAGTGAATGGGTAACACAAAATTCTTCCCAGAGCCGGTTCCCCTCCATGCAGAACCTTGCCTTAAGTGGCCTTGTCCTTGAATCGTAATTCAGTCCCGCGTGATTAACACCTGAATTCCGAGAAGATTGATTTTCTCCTTGGGTTATCCCAGGGTTCTTTTCGAATAGAAATATGTCGCTTTCCCTTTTTGAGAGTTCGAGCGCCACCCAACAGCCAATAATGCCCCCACCTATGATTGCGATATTAATTTTCTCAGACACCTAGATTTCCCTCTGCAAATCAAATTCTAACAAATCCCGAATCCAGTTTTAACTTCCGGCATCAATATTCACAAGACAAAGAAACTATCCTGAAAAATGGAGGATATATACAATGAGCGCAAGAAATGATTTCATTTCAGATATAAATGAGGGACTTGAGCAAAGAATAGAAGCTCAAGGTAATCGTCCAAACGTTGAAGTGTGGCCCGATGAAGATGGTTTTGGAAGATGGGTAGCGGCTCATAGTGATAAAGTGAGATCGGTAATATGCAGTGCCCCTGAATTCGCGGCTTCGCCTTTCTGCGGTCGGGGATTTCATTAGTAGGCGACTCAATTAATTATTATGTTTAATTGATGAACCGGCCCATCTCTAAATGGTTTTAAAGAATTAGTAGCAAATTTCCCCATGACGAGATGGGCTAATTATTAGCCGGCAATCCTTCTAATGAAATTGCGGGGTCTTTTCGCACGACTTCTCCTTGTCTGTGAATGATCATTCCTTCACAATGTCAGTAAAATAAACTAGGTCGGAGTAACTTCTCAATAAGTCCGGGAAGAGTTTGACAAGAATTGGTCAGCTCCTCGAGTCGGTCATTGACGGAGAGTTTGTGTCAAGCGCAGAGCTGGAAGGCTGGCAGCCCCTTGACCATTACCCCATTCCCAGCCCGAGGT
>JAPLJJ010000146.1 GCA_026388665.1 Deltaproteobacteria bacterium | reverse complement strand
TATTCGATGCCGCAACGAATGGCCAAACGTTTGGGGATCCCAACCCTGGTGATCCACGGTGACTTGAACGATTTGCGTTGTTATTCCGAAGAACAGACGCGAACCAATATTGAAGCGTTTATCGAACAGCTTGATCAGAAAGCCGCCTAGTCTGGAACGCCTGTAATGGGACTACGGAATATTGTTGTTATGGCAGGCAGTGTCAGACATGTCCGAATTCGGCGGCAACCTGATGTCCTGCCTGTGGATGGCTATTATGACTCGAGCACGTCGGAGATCCCGCACAAACTGAGGAGTTCCATTGCCAGGTAAGCTCGCAGGTGGAATCGATGTAGGTTCCTGCACCACTAAGGCAGTTATAGTTGATAGCGAAGGCAATATACTTGGAAGTCGCGTGATTTATTCGGGGACGGATTTCCAGGACGCGGCAAACAGGGCATGGGGATACGCAGTCGAGGAGGCCCGGCTTTCTTCAACCGACTCCATCACTGTATTTTCAACAGGCTATGGCCGAAACAGTGTCGGCTTCTCATCCAAGAGTCTCACCGAGATTTCCTGTCATGCCCGGGGTTGTCTCCACTACTTTTCGGGTCCCATGACCATCGTGGATATCGGGGGCCAGGATAACAAGATCATCAAATTGGACAAAAATGGGCTTAGGGTGAGTTTCAAGATGAACCGGAAATGCGCCGCCGGGACAGGAGCGTTTCTGGAAGAAATGGCCTTACGCTTGCGGCTGCCTATAGAGAAACTCAACGAACTTGCCCAAAATGCCAACGGGGAGGTAACCCTCGGAAGTTACTGCACCGTATTTTCCGGCACGGAAGTTTTGGAAAAAATCAAATCAGGAGCGCCTGTAGATAGTATTGTTCGAGGTCTATTCCATTCGGTCGTTAAGCGGATCCTCGAAATGGACACTCTAACCGACACGATTGTCATGACCGGCGGAGTCGTCGAATACAACCCTTTTCTTGTGGATTTACTGAGAACTCACATACCTAATGAAATTGTCACTCCTCCTCATCCCCAGATTATGGGCGCATTAGGCGCGGCCTTGCATGCGCTTCATGACGCTGTCAAAGACGCGGATTAGCGCCGGATAATCAAAAGCTGAATAATTGCTTGAATCGGAAAGGATAGAAATGACAAGACAAAACCCCGAATTGCAGGCAGGGACGACTGCCACTACCGAACACCGATACTGCTATGACTAATGGGGTTCAACCAGTCAGGTAATACGCCAGTTCACTCGGCAGATCAGTCGACAGGATTTTTTCAGCGGTCACGGACGGGTCATAATCCGAAAGACGATGCCAGGTAATGGTTCGATCCGATGAATCATAGATTATGTAGCTCGGTCGGGAAACATGATCTCGCGGCTGACCAATACTCCCAGGATTGACGATTAGTTTGGATGCGCGGTCCTCCCTATAGCTCGTCCCATCGGAGAAGAAACTTGCCGCTAAGACCGGATCCCCATTAGTGTCCAACAGCATCGGTTGATGCGTATGGCCCACACAAACGATCCGTTTCCTTGCGAACTCCACACACAGGCCAACCTTGAGTCGATCTTTCGGCCTTATATAGTCCCATCTCTCCGGTCGATAAGCGGAGGCGTGAAAAAAGGCCCATGGATCAAATTCAGCGCTAAGCGGCAAACCCCTTATATAATCCATGTTAGCCTTGGTAAGCCGCTGCTCCGTCCACACAATCGCCTTGAACGCTATGGGGTTCATTTGCCATCGCGCCTCTCCAAGGTTCAACGCCGCCGACTCATGATTCCCCATCAGCACAACAGCCTCGTCCAGCGACCTTATCAGTTCCAGGCATTCATTGGGATTTGGTCCGTATCCTATGGAATCCCCGAGACAAAATAAACGATCCACTCGCTGCAAGCTTATCGTGTCCAGAAATATTTCCAGGGCTTCAAGATTGCTGTGAACATCACTAATAATGGCGAGTCGCATTTTACGCTGAGCGCGACTCCATTTTGTTTATCAACTTCAGCGTTTCCATAACCCGAAGTTCAAATGAGTCAACCAGCGCATAATCCAAGCCAGCCCCAGCAAGTAGCGCCAGGCTAGTTAAATCGATGTCTATGGGCTGATGTTTTCTCGAACCACTTCTCAGGTTCGATAGCCCAACCATAGTCCGGACCGGTTCATCAAAAACTGCGCCGGTCGATAAGAGCCGAATTGTCTTAACCGCTTCCCCGATTCGTCGCCACGAATCATCCCAACTCAGGTTTGGCAGCACCGGGTCGAAGATTAATCGTTCCAATGGGATACCAGCAGCGGAGCAATATTCATTGATCTCAAGGGCCAGGGAAATCTTTTCCTCAACACTAGGCGGGGTAAATGAATCCTCGTTCATCAATAAGATAACAAGATCACATTCGTTGTCGGCGGCCAGAGGCAGGATACCGGCGAGTTTGACCTTTTCGAGTGAAATAGAATTTATGATCGGCTTTTCTTTGCAAACCGAAAGCCCAAGCTCAATCAATCGTGGATTCGGGCTATCAAGAATCAGCCCCATAGATGTCGCATCCTGAACCGTCTCAACGAGAAAACTCATACGATCTTCGAGCCGTTTCGGCAAATATCCAGGATTGATGTCAATCATTTGAGCCCCGGATTTTTCAAGCCGCATCACAAAATCACGGATCGGCACCGGATCGAGCTTCTTCATCGCCTGACTGACGACCGGATCCAGTCCATGCAGGTTGTCCGCCACAGGAATCATGAAAACTCTCTACAGACAAAACAATTATTTTCTAAGAGTATGTGACTAATCATTAAGCGAAACGCCATCAATCCATCATTCCTTACTGGTTCAACGACCTGAGAGGAATCACGCCTTAGCCTGGTCAAATTTCGTGATTGCCTCAACTCTTTCAATCGTCGCAAGGGCGTGCTTGTAGATGGGGGTATCGACCGCCCGCCCGTCGAGACTCGTGGATGCCCTACCCCTCTGAACTGCATCCTCAAACGCGACTACTATCTTGCGCGCCTGAGAAACCGATTCTTCAGGAGGCGAAAAGACCCTGTTCAAGATCGCAACCTGGTCGGGATGAACGCAAATTGATCCTTCAGAACCCAAGTCACGCGCCCTCAGTGCGGAGGCTTCAAAAACATGCAGATCACTGAATTCAGCTACGCTCCCCAGAACACCGAATGGTATGATTCCAAAGGCTTTGGCCGTGATGACCAGTTGAGACATAGGAAAAAACAGCGCAGACGCGTCCTGGGTTAGATTGATCCCGAGAGCAGCGCAGTAGTCGTCAACCCCAATGCTCATGGATTCTATTCTAGGGCTTGACTGTGCAATTTCGTCCAGACGCAACAACCCCAAGGGGCTTTCTATGTGTATCGAGAATTTGATTTTGCCTATTTCGAGTCCCTTTTCAGCTTCAACTTCCTTAGTTAAGTGATCAAGCCTAACAAGCTGTTGAGCGGATTCGACCTTGGGAATAAACAAAGCGTCCAGCCGCTTGCAAATAGCCGCTTCCACATCGGCTTCGAGCAAAGAGGCCTCATTGTTGACCCGAACCATCAATTGGGCAGCGCCCCGTCCTGCGACTGAGATCGCATTCTCGAGCATTGACCTGCCTTCTACTTTCTGGGCCGCGGGGATTGAATCTTCCAAATCTAGCACGATCACGTCCGCGCCCCTGAGACAAGCTTTTTCAACAAATCGTCGTACATTGACTGGAACCATCAGAACAGAACGCATTATTCGAAATTTCATAAAACTATCTCCCCATGCCTTATAAAACTGATAAATACATAGTAAATAACCAATGACGATATAAATAATGCCCGAAAAAATTATAAATTTCAAAGTTCTCGTTTCGTCGCTCACGCTAGGATCATGTATAATCCGTAAACTTTTGCATTTCTAGAAAGCAGTTCGGGGACATCATGCGATTCATTCATACTGCTGACTGGCACTTGGGGCGTCTTACGCACGGCATTCACCTGACCCGGGATCAAGAGGCAATTCTGGAGGAGCTCAAGATTGTCATGAAGGACTTCCGCCCTGACGCTCTTTTGATCTGTGGCGACATATATGATCGCGCTGTTCCGCCACCTGACGCTGTGAGGCTTCTGGATGATTTCCTGTCCTATGCTTCCCTTGAGCTGGAAGTGCCCGTTCTGATCATTTCCGGTAATCATGACAGCTCTCATAGACTCGAATTTGCGTCACGAGTCCTCGCTAAAAGAAACCTGCATCTGTTCGGGTCTTTAAATTCTTGTCTTGAGCCTGTGACTCTATTTGACGCCTTCGGCCCGGTGCATTTCTTTTCAATTCCATACAGTGAACCATCAGAAATCAAGATTCATTTGGATAGCGCGGATATAGAAGATTCTGATTCCGCTTACGAGGCTTTGCTCCAACGCTTGCAACCACGTTGTGATAATGACGAGCGTCGTGTCCTTCTGGCTCACGCGTTCGTAGGCAACGGAACAACGACTGAGTCAGAACGGCCCCTATTAATTGGAGGCATAGACAAGGTTGACCCCGACCGTTTTCAATCATGAAATATTCTTTTTCAGAGGTAGACCACATTAAGGGTGTCAATCTAGTAGAAATGGACTCGGCAGGAAATTGTAACGTCGAATTCGCAGAATTGAGACCCAAACGTGACATGCGAATCATCGAAGGCTATCTGAAAGACATTCTGAGCGATCCAGAAACGACAGGGAATCGTGACGACTATTTAATGGTTAGGCTCTTAGATAAAGGCGCTATTCTGGATGTGATGGGAAAACTGCGGGAGATTTATCCGAATGTGCTGCATGTCGAGCGAGCCTACATTGAACAGGCCGGTTCAAGGGAACGGGACAAGATTGATCATAGGAAAATCGGTGAAATTGAACTCTTCAAATCCTTCTTTGCCCAGGTGACGGATACGGATTTGACCATCGAAGAATCTCAGGTTTTCGCTGAAATAGTTGAGGAACTTCGCCGGACGGAAAGAGAGGCGCCGACGGCATGAAACCTTTACGTTTGATGATGAAGGCAATAGGCCCTTACGCGAATGAGCAGATATTGGATTTCCACGGTTTTACGGACAAAGGGATTTTTCTGATCCACGGCCCAACCGGTTCCGGTAAAACCACTATTCTCGACGCTATCTCATTCGCTCTATTCGGCGTTTGTTCAAATGCCGAGATTGATCCCAAGAAGATTAGGAGCGATCACGCACCGGATGAAATTCCTACTGAGGTCCTGCTGGATTTCCAGATCGGACGAGACACGTATCGCGTGTTCAGAAGACTTGAGCAACTCAAAACAAAAAAAAGCGGTCAGGGGAAGACGCGAATCCCCTCAGAAGCTACCCTGTGGCGAAGAACCGGAGTGATCGACGATTCCAGCGAATGCGCTGCAATTGCCACTCAATGGAAGAGAGTCACTGAGCAGATCGAATCCATCTTGGGGTTAGAGGCTCAGCAATTCAGCCAGGTTGTGGTTTTACCGCAGGGTCAGTTCAGGAAACTGCTTGTTGCGTCTTCGAAGGAAAGGCAGCAGATTCTTGAGACGCTGTTTCAAACACAACATTATCGGAATATCGAAGAAGCCTTAAAGCAAAAAGCTAAGGAAATCGCTGAGGAGCTAAAACAGTGTGAGACAGTTCTAAAATCGATACTATCAAGATACGAAGCACGCGATATCGTTGAGCTAAACAATAAACTGGAATCTGCTCGTCTCGAACTAGTTAAAACCTCAGACGAAATTCTAATACTACGAGAAGATCGTGAGAAAGCTGAGACAGTCCTAACCGAAGCGAGAAATCAGATCAATAAGCTTCAGGAACTCCTAAAGACTCAAGACACCCTAAAAGGATTGCTGGCCAGGCAGGAAAGATTCACACTAAAAAGAAACGAAGTCAAAAAGGCGCGGCTGGCTTCTCAATTGGAGGAAATTTACAGAAATCGCGAATTGAGATTCGACGAAGCTCAAAAAGCTGAAAAGAAGTTGGTTGAAACTCAAGCCAAGCATCAACACGCCATAGGGTCGGTCAACGGATCGATGGCTATTCTCGAAACTGAAAGACAGCGTGAACCTGAAAGAGAAAGTCTGCGGAAACATCTTGAGGAACTTGAGAATTTTGTCTCACGGGTACAAGGCTTGGACGCGGATAAAAAAAAGTTGGAGCGTGCATCCAAAAAAGAGAAGGAAATAAGGACTAAACTCAACAACAACGAGAATCAAACTCTTAACTCTGAAAAACTTCTTCCTGAAAAACGTGAAAAGGCTGCGGTTCTTCAAAATACAGCGTCACAAATCGAGTTCTTGAATCTCAAACTGGCACAATTGAAAAAAGCGCTTCAGGACGACACGGAAATTAAAAAGTTGAAAGAACTGGCAAGTCTTGCAACCGCTGATCTGGCTCAAAACAGCTCTGAAGAAACAGACTGTTCTACCCAATTAGATAATTTAGCCGAGGAATTGAGCATCGCTGAGGAAGCCTGGCTAGGTGGACAATCCTCGCTGCTGGCTCAATCTCTAGCGCCAGGCAAACCTTGCCCGGTTTGCGGATCGCTTGATCATCCATCGCCGACGCGTTGGACACAAAAAATCCCTGATGAGGCAAGAATCAAGAAATTACGGAAGTCACATGATCAACAAAGAAATACTTTAGAGAAAATTCGAGCGGCTGGCTTAGAGATAAATTCCAGGATTCTGGGATTTCTGGAATCAATAAGAATTCGGACGGAAAACCTACAACAAATGGAAGTGGATTTGTCGCGAGACATCAGCCAACAAATAAAAAAGATGGCCCAAAACGTGCGGGAGTGCAATGAAGCTGCCCGCCAACGTGAATTATTAAAGCAGGAAATACTTGAATTAGAAAAACGTCTTGAAGAAATTAAACAAATCAACAAAAT
>JAPLJJ010000050.1 GCA_026388665.1 Deltaproteobacteria bacterium | reverse complement strand
TTGCCGGCCTGTGCCCTGAGAAATCGGTCCAGGAAATCAAAGACGGCGTCGGGTTCCTGGCAGAGACTCGCACTCGCCTTCATTTCATCGAAGGACGGCGCGATGATCGCCTAAAGTTTGATTGTCAGGCTTTGCTTGCAAAAGAGATGGGATTTGAAGAGACGCCTGAGCGGCCTGCAGTCGAAAACTTCATGAGAGAATATTACAAGCACGCTGTCACCATTGATTTTTTCGGGCGACAACTCCTTGCGCGTGCAAGGCTGTTCCTCAGACCAAAACTGGTTTCAAGTATCAAGAGGCTGGACCTGGGGGCATCTTTCTACGTCGGGGCCGGCGGAATAAATTTCTTGACTCCGGACAACTTCGGCCGAAATGGCAAGCAACTCTTACAGGCTTTCAAACTGATAGCTGAAACAGGTTGCGACCTTGATATTCGACTGGTGGACCTGATTCGTTCCAAGCTCTCCCATGTGGATGAGGAGATGATACATGATCCGGGAGCCAATCAGCTATTTCTAGAGATTCTAAAATGTAGACGACATGTTGCAAAAGCCTTGAACACCATGATGAAGGTCGGATTCTTGGAGAGATTCATCCCTGATTTTGCAAGGATCAGGTTCTTACCGCAATATGACGTTTATCATCAGTATACAGTGGATCTGCACACAATTGCCGTACTCGAAAATATAGACGAGATGGGGAGTAATGACGGGCCGGAAGATGAAGTGTTACTAAGAACAATCTTTGCCAAGCTCAAGGAACCCACCGTGCTGCACCTGGCTGCCCTGTTCCACGATATAGCCAAAGGGAGCGGATCCGGACACGAACTAAAAGGAGAAAAGGCGGCGGGGCCAATCCTCGAGCGTTTTGCGCTTCCATCGAAAGACATAGAAGATGTCCTGTTTCTTATTAGGAATCATCTCGCCATGACTCATCTTGCATTTAAAAAAGATATTCATGACGAATCTCTGATTCACCGTTTTGCGGAAAACGTAATGTTGAAAAGGCGATTGGATCTGTTGCTGCTATTGACCTATTCTGATCTTAAAGCCGTGGGCCCGACAGCCCTGAATTCCTGGAAGAAAATGCTGTTGGAGGAACTTTATTACAGGACACTGGATGTCATTGAGGGAGAGGGAGTAGACGGCCAGGATTTATCCGATTGGGTAAAACAGATTAAGGCAACGGTTCGCGAACTTGTACCTGCTCAACACAGAGGTCCCCGTCTTGATGAGTTCCTCTCACGCGCTACCCCCCGTTACTGCCTGGATTTTTATCCAGGTGTGATCGTAGATCATTTTATGGATGTTGAGAAACTACTTTCCGTCGCTGATCCGGATATCATTTCGATGGATGACCTGATCGCCAAGAAAACAGATTACAGAAAACCCGGTTATAGTTCGATCACATTAATCCTGCGTGATCGTCCGGGTCTTTTTTATAAGATCGCAGGAACGATTTCGTCCAATAAGATAAATATCCTGAGTTCATGGACCCATCTAATCGGCCCACTGGCAATATCGACCTTACATGTAAATGATATACCAGAGGGGCCTCTTGATGATCCCGAGAGATGGGAAAATTTTCAGAATGATTTCAAGAGAGTTATTACCGGAGAAATAGACGTCGACAGCCTGGTGGAATCCAGAAGGCAAACCAGAGGATTATTCGCAAGAACTTCAAATCCACGGTTTCCCGTAAAAGTGGAAATTGACAATTCAACCTCAGACAGCGCAACGATCATAGAGGTTTACGCGCACGATCGACCTGGGCTTTTGTATGATATCACTCGAAGATTGTCAGCTATGAACTTGGACATAGTCCTCGCCAAAGTTACAACTGAGGTCGACCAGGCCGCCGATATCTTTTACATACAAAATGAGAATGGGAACAAAATAATTGATTTCGACCAACTCGATTCAATTAAAGAGGAACTTGCGAAACATCTTACAGAAATGGAAAAAACGTCATCGGACAGCCTGTCGCCTGCTCAGATTTCTTTCTGAAATCTCAATTGGGCCAAAAAGACAAACATAATGTCCAATCTTCTGGAAATTGATTTAGCGGTAATGGGTTTTTTGGATCACGCGTTGGTTAACCGCGGTCTCGCACAATTGACGGTGGAATCTTACTCCTCGGACTTAAAGGACTTTGCCCTGTTTCTTAAATCGAGAAACATTGTATGTCCAAATGAAATTCAGAAAGAACATATCCTCCTTTTCCTGGATTTATTAAATCGTCAGGGCCTTACCGCGAGAACTAGGGCGAGGAGGTTATCATGCATGAAAGGCTTTTTCAAATTCCTTATGGAAATGGATGGAATTACGGAAAGCCCCTGCGAATACATTGAAACACCTAGATTACCACGGAGAATCCCGCACTACCTTGATCAGCGTGAAGTTGAGCTATTGATAGCCGCGGCTGATCAATCGACCCCAGAGGGGATCAGAAACGACGCTATGATTGAATTGCTTTACGCTACAGGGCTAAGGGTTTCGGAGTTGGTGGGCCTGGAGACCTACCGAGTGGACTTTGAAATTGGCTGCGTCACTGTCATGGGGAAAGGCTCTAAAGAACGTGTCGTTCCGATGGGGCTGACTGCGTCAAAGAAACTGATCAGTTATTACGAAAATGTTCGTCCTTTGATTCTGGGACGTCGTAGGAGTGAGTCTCTTTTTGTCACCAGAAAAGGGCACAAGATGACTCGTCAGGCTTTTTGGAAAATTCTCAAAAAGACTGCCCGGAATACCGGCATCTCAAAGGAGATATCGCCTCATACCCTAAGACATTCATTCGCGACACACTTAGTTCAAAATGACGCAGACCTACGATCGGTGCAGCTCATGCTAGGTCATTCCGATATTTCGAGCACGGAAATCTATACACATGTCGCCAGAACAAGATTGAAGGAACTGCACAAGAGAACTCATCCGCGGGGATAGGTTTCCGGACTAGCCTACATTCACAACCCAACCATACGGATCGGGTTTCTTGGCTAACTGGATATCGGTAATTTCATCAAATAGGTCTCTAGCTACCTGCCCTGTTTTACCATCCGCCACCATGTAATCATGTCCCATGTACCTGAAATGGCTCACAGGGGAAACAACAGCAGCGGTTCCAGACCCAAATACTTCCTGCAGCTTACCTGATTTGGCTGCGGATACTAACTCATGAATCGAGATAACGCGTTCCGAAACTTTCATTCCTTTAGCTCGACAAAGCTGTAATACTGAATCACGAGTAACCCCGGGCAGAATTGTTCCACCCAGTTTGGGGGTAATGATTTCGTCATCGATTCGGAAGAATATGTTCATAGTCCCCACTTCTTCTATGGATGACTTATCCGTGGCATTTAGCCAAAGCACCTGGGTAAAACCTTCCGAGTGCGCTTCTTCCGCAGCGAACAACGATGCAGCGTAATTGGCGGCTGTCTTGGCTTCTCCGACGCCTCCCATGGCTGCCCTCACGTACTTGTCTGTTACCATTATTCTTACAGGCTCAAAACCCTCGGGATAATATGCGCCAACAGGAGAAAGTATAATGAAAAATAGGTATTTCTTGGATGGTCTCACGCCAAGGTGAGGATCCGTCGCAATTACGGTAGGTCTTATATACATAGATGTCCCGGGTGATCTTGGAATCCAATCTCGATCAGTTCTTACCAGTTCCGACATTTGATCCATGAAGATCCTGGGATCCAGCGTAGGAATACACATACGCACACACGACCGGTTAAATCGGGCTATATTCATGTCAGGTCTGAACAACAATATGTCAGTATCTTTTGGACCGGCAAAGGCCTTTAACCCCTCAAAAACCTGCTGGCCATAATGAAGGATCATAGCAGCGGGATGTAGGGAAAGATTTTCCGTCTTTATGATCTGTGGGTTCTTCCAGTCACCATCCATATCGGAATACTCGATTACGAGCATATGATCCGTAAAAATATCACCAAAGCCTAATTTGTCCTCATTGTATTGTTGGGACTCCGTTCTGTTTCTCGGCAATGTTCCCATTAATCCTCCAGGACCACGTAGCGTGGCGCAAGCATTATGACAAACAAAAAAGCCGGGTGTTCCTCATTACGATTTACAAGAGGCTTCACCCAGCCTAGTTTATAATATAATAAGAAGTGTCTGCTAAACTTATCCACACAAATGTGACGGAACTAAGCTCCTTTTCACCAATAATCCTCGCAGCCTGTAGCCTGTTCGATAAATCTTGTACGCGAATAGGCGTTGCACTCCTGACATGAGAAATCGGACCAACGACACTTTAGTGCTAAGTTTAAACACTCACTATAATGATCGCAGTCCACTTTTCGGTAGGGTCTGTCCGAGTCCCGGTTACCCTTAACAAGTACTGGACTAGGTTCCATAACTGCGCTCCATCCTCCCATCCGATTGCAGAAATTTCCCGCGCGAATTGCTTCTCGAGCCCGACTCTGAAAATTCTTTATAGTCGGAAGAGATTGAGATCCCCAAACCCTAACCAAAAAAGAGAGTTTGTTTCTCTAGAAGCGAGGTAGCATTCTTCTGATATTATTGACTTATTTATGTGGGCCTCCACTTGGTATTGATTTAATTGGGGAGCCTGTCTTTCTCTGATTATATTTCCTGGACCAGCAAGCCGGGAATGAGAAAAATTATACGTCTCTAAAATTGGTTTCATTAAACTCATATATGATTTTTGTCAAGTGACTCGAAATGAAATCACTTCGAACCACTTCCAGAAAAAGTTTCTTGAATTAACATTCTGTTTCCTTTCTACTGTAGTCATGAAGAGGCGCGGATGATTGTTTCAGTCGAAATACGCCACGGCGATTCTCTCGTCGCGGAGATTATTTATGAACCCGGATTCTTAGTGGATATACGAGTAGAAAAACCTTTTAGAGTGAAAAGGATCGGGTACAGGGTGTCTCATCATCAGCATGAGCGACTCTCCGGTTCCTGGTTGGAAGCCTTAGATAAATATTTCAATGAATGGATCTTTGAATCCAGGTCTGATCTTTTTCCTGATGAGCAACCCCGGACAGGGAGCGGAAGAGAACACAAAAGCCTTTTTCTTGCGGCCGCCAGGGCTCTTGAAAAAGATCTAACTCCCTATGGATACAAATTCAAGGTTTTGTTTGAATGACGTTGCGTAACCGGCTGGAGGACAAGAGATAAGGTTCGTGTGGGCTAACTGGATTTTTCAAGGGTTGGGAGCCGGTATCGGCTCCCAACCCTTTATCATAAAGATAGTTAGGATTTACCCTAGTGATCCGGCTAGGAAGATCTTTGCGCTTCCCCTCTGAATTTTCAGACGGATAACCTTGTTTTTCTTGGCTTGAGACACTGCCTTGTTGAATTCATTGACATCAGAAACTGCTGTACCATCGAGTTCCAGGATCACGTCACCAGGTCTGAGCCCCATCCGAGCGCCGTATCCGTCCGAACTGGCGTCTTTGACAAGGAGTCCCTGCCCTTCTTTTAGTTCCATCTTTGAGGCTACAGCCGCGGGTACTTTTTCAATTTCTATTCCGAGATCATTCGACGTTGTAGAAGGTGCGCCGGTTCCGCTGGAAGCGATTGCCTTTTCCGTTCGTTCAGCAATTTGTACTGGGACATCCATAGTTTTTTTGTCCCTATAGATGTTGAGTGTGGCTGATGTTCCAGGCTTTTCTTTTCCAACCAAATTCTTTAGATGAGCTGCTCCCTTGACGGTCTCGTTATTGAATTTTAGTATTATATCTCCCGCCTTAATCCCTGCTTTTTCAGCCGGGCTACCCTCGATAACTTGAGATACGAGAGCGCCTTCTGAATCGCTTTTCCCGAAAGATTTCGCAAGCGATTCATTTAGATCCTGGATGTTGACCCCAAGTAGACCACGTTTGACTTTTCCATTCTTAATAAGGTCATCCATTATAAGATGAGCAGAGCTTGAAGGAATCGCAAAGCCGACACCCTGGTAACCACCACTCCTGGAAGCGATAGCAGTATTAATGCCGATTACCTCTCCGTCGATATTAACAAGAGGCCCGCCTGAGTTTCCCGGGTTAATGGCTGCGTCAGTCTGAATAAAATCCTCATAACCAATTATCCCGACATTAGTCCTACCTGTCGCACTTACGATTCCGGAAGTCACGGTTCGGTTCAGACCGAATGGATTACCGATCGCGAAAACTATTTCACCTACTTGAAGCTTGCCGGAGTCCCCTAGTTTGGCAATCGGAAGTTCTTTAGCATCGATTTTTACAACCGCTATGTCGCTTTCAACATCAATGCCAACTACTTTTGCGTCGTAAGATCTCTTGTCCGACACGGTCACCTTTATTTCATCCGCGTCTTTCACAACATGGGCATTCGTCAAGATAAGACCTTCCGGGGAAACAATGACTCCAGACCCCATACCCTGGGGGCGGAGTTCTTTGCCTTCACCAGGTCCCTTTTTAAATTTCTTAAAGAACTCGTCCCCGAAAAAATCTTTAAAAGGATGGTTCTTAAAAAACGGTTCCAGGTCAGGGGTTCCTTCACCGGCGCTAACAACTTCTTTCCTTGTTGAACTTATGTTTACTACCGCGGGTTTTACCTTCTCCGCCACCTGAACAAAGGCGTCATTTAATTGTTTAAGAACAACGGGCGCTGATGCAAAGGAAAAAACAGGAAATATAAGACTTACTGAAATTATTGCGAGAAGAGGAAAGTAAAATAAAGATTTCGCCTTAACAAGGCTTCTAGTCATGGTTTACTCCTTCTAAGAAACACATTTTACGCGGACCCTGGACGGGAATTGCGCTTTAATGAAACAAGACATTCGCGAATGCGCTACGTTCCCAAGAATTTTATTTTTTTGTTTTCCTTGTGAATTTAGGCGCCAAATTTGCTTAAATATGGGATTCTATTTCTTGTCGCTTTCCGCGATCACGACTTGAAAGAAACCCGGCGCTGACTCAACATCAGGCTTCGTTCTATCGGGATGTGTGTTAATAACCATCCAACGCCACGTCCCAGCGCTATCGGGGGTAAATTCAAAGGTCGTTCTCCCTTTTGGCACTTTAAGTAGAACATAAGTTCCGGAAGGTCTTATAAAAACTACGTAAAAGCCTTCTCCCCCAAGGTGGTTGACATCACAAACCCACTTGAAAACACCAGCGTTGCCCAATTCAATCACTGGAGAATCTAGGAGTTCGGGGCGGCAAATCTCTCCATCCGTGGGTTCATCACACAATGCAAACGCCGCGGGAAACAAAACGCACAACGCGATTAAAGTCATTGAGGGTCTAGATAACCTAGACTTGTTGATCTTATTCCAATTCATAAATTACTATCAATCCTTCCACCAATACCTAAACTAATGATCGTTAATTTGCAACAATTATAAGGGTTCTTTCTAATTATTAGGCGCCATAATGTTGTTCGACCGCAGCTCTTGATTTTGTTAAATTATTCTTATACAAGCTTAGTAGCCTTGGAATACTTATATTTCCAACAATGATAAAATCAGTTTCTCAACAATATAATAATCCTCTTACCTCCCTGCAAAACCGCCTATTCAGTTCCGAGAGATTATGCTAGTCCGGAAGTATGATAGATAATCCGTTTAACAGGATGTGACTTATGGAATTCAGCCTGGTACGCACGATGTTTAATAAATTGTTGAAGGCTCTTCGAATTAACAAACCACCTGCAACATTTTCTCACATAGATCCAGCAGGATCCCGGAGAATTGAACCATTCTCCCTAATGTCCGACGGCATCATGATAAAGGGCAAGATATTCTTTCCGGTCAATAAGCCTGATATGCTGTACCCAACTATCATCATTTGTCACGGCATACCTGGAAGTGGAACACCCAGGCCTGCCAATGACCAGGGCTACGAAGCGTTAGCGGAACAATTCACCTCACTCGGGCTTGCCGCCGTGATTTTCAACTTCAGGGGTTGCGGGGATTCCGGTGGTGATTTCGACATGATGGGTTGGGCTCGAGATCTTAGAATGGTTCTGGATAAGATCTTGAATACACCTTTTGTTGATCCCACACGGATTGTTCTGGTCGGCTTTAGCGGAGGAGGAGCCGCTGCGATCAATGTTTCGGCAGATAATTCAAACGTCTACAGTCTCGCCGTTGTAGGAACCCCGTCCAGTTTCGAAATATTCAAGAAAGATGTTTACGCTATCATAGACGATTTCAAGGAAAGAGGAATCATTAGAGACCCGAATTTTCCTAAAGATCCTCAAAAATGGGAACAGGGTTTTGTCGAAATTGAGCCAAGAAAGTGGATATCTTATTTCAAGGGTAAGAGCCTCCTGATAATGCATGGCGACGACGACGAATTGATTCCATTGGAACAGGCGAGAGAACTGTACAGTCATGCCCCGGCGGGCGTCACTCATTTGGAAATAATTCCTGATGGCCGCCACCGTCTGAGACTGGACAAGAGGTGTTTGGTTTCACTGGAAAACTGGTGCCTGGAATCATTAGGTTGGAAACGATGACTCTTTCTAAAAAGTTACTTCTAACCGCCTTAGTGGCATCTCTGGCTATCGGAATCGGCCTGTTCTTAATTACAAAATTCTTGCCTGAAAGTGATTTTGTAAAACAGACTATTGAAACCAAGCTTACTGAGGTAACAGGGTGTGAAGTTTCATTAGGAATGGTTCGTGTTGAAGTTGGCTTCCCCTCATTAATAAATATCACAGTTGAAAATGTCGCTATACGCGATGAGACAAAACGAGATCTCTTGTCGGTCGGCAGTGTCCGTCTCAATATAGGGTTCTGGAGCCTCATCACAAGCGACCCTTCAATAGACAATCTGAAGATATTTTCAGCCAAACTTCAAATGTATCGTGACTCGGCGGGCAATCTAGAAAGTGTTTTTTCCAAGAAACAGGAGAGCAGAAAAGAGACGGAAGCTCCTTCCGCATTAACGGAATCGGAGGAAACCACGGGACAAGTCCCTCCGCCCGATAGAGGCATGGGAGAAAAGGCCGATAAGCTTTCGGAAGAACGGAAATTTTCTTGGCCAATTAAATATATTGAAATTGAGTCTTCCGAGATAGTGCTCGAAGACTCATCAATTGGACTAAACAAGCCTGTCCGGTTTGCTTTCTCAAAGATTAACGGTCAGATCAATCGAAAAGAAAACACCTTTGATTTTATTGTGGTGGGAACCCCCGTTTTTCCTCGTTTGCAAAGCGCTGAACTGGTGACCAAGGGATCACTACAGGTTAGCCCGGATTTTGCTTCTATCCAAAATGCCCTGATAAACTGCAAACTGGAATCAGCCAAATTGTCGGATCCCACATTCCTCCCACCCCAAATCGCTTCCTGGTTCAGCATACTCGAGGTCAATAAAATCGACCTGACCGCCCAAATTGAACAGGGTCAACCCCCACGAATTCTTCTTTCCGCCGGCATGTTATCAAAGGATGACCGATCGTCCGCATTGAAGCTAAGCGCATCAGGAATACTCACTCCGGATTTCAAACAGATTGAAGAAGTAAAACTCAACGGGGTTTCAGAAGACATTCCCATCAGAAATTTATCTGGAACTCTTCCAAAGGAAATCCTGAGCCAATTGGGCGCCGGCGGATCAATCAAGACGAGTTTCGAAGGCTCTTGGACTCGGCTCTCCGGATGGTCTGTCACTGGTTCAGCTAAACTAAGTGATTTGTCTGTGCCTTCGAAATTCGGTTTTCTGGGACGAGGATTCAGAATGACTTGTTCCTTTCAAATCACTTCAGGTTCATTTGTAATTACTGATTTTCAACTGGAAAACGAGAACTCCGATAAGTTGATATCCCTTAAAGGAAACGTTGACGATCCATTTTCTGAGAATCGATCATTGAATGTCAACGCACGCGCTAATCTCAAGGGTGAATGGATTTCATACCTCGGAATCAGCATACCTAAGAATCTTCTACTGCGAAGCCCTATTCCAGTCTCTGTAAATTTGCACACAAATATTTTCAGTTCACGCGGTATGTTGAACCTCAAGAATCTCTCTTTCAAAATAGTCCTCCCAGAGAACAAACACACCCTGCTTTTTACAAAAGGCCACATTAATCGGCTGAACTCGGACAAACCGGAACTGGGGCTTGAAGGAAATCTAGTGGTAAATCGTGAAGTGATAAACCTCCTGGGGGTAACTTCAAAAACACCCCTGGATTTGGAAGGCGCGGCGAATTTCAGCTACAAGATTACCGGTTCTCCCAAATTGCTTAAATGGTCTCTTAACGCTCCTCTTAAAGACGTTCGCATTTCAATCGGAAGCTGGTTCGTTAAGAAAAGTGGCGTTGATCTTGAGATGGCGTCGTCGGGGACTCGGACTTCAGAAGAAATCCACATAGATCAAACCAGGATCAAAACAACCGGCCTGTTAGCCCTAGCCTCCGGATCGATTGGTAGTCAATCAGGTAAACCAACATCCATCAATCTTGAGATAAAAGAAGCTGAAATCAGCGCTCTATCGGGATTGTTTCCTTCTTTAGGCCAATCAGGCTTTTCCGGCCCCTTTCGCGGAACCCTCACTGTAAACAGCGCTGTAAATGAATTTCCGATCAAGGGAGTAATCCAACTCTTATCTGTTAATTACAAGCCTCACAAAAGCCCTCTAAGTTTTGAGAAGATTAATGGCTCTGTAGAAGTCAGCGAGGCTTCTATCGAGAGTAACCAGATCAAAGGTTTTGTTCATGGAACCATCGAAGCCCCTGTAAAAGCATCACTAAAGCTCTCTGGTCTAGAAAAACTTGGATCATTAAACGGAAAGATTACCCTTGCAGCCGGCCCGGGGAAACTCTCCGCAGACAGACTGAGATCGGTTCTTGAGCAGGCCAGATTATTACTCGAACCATTTTTGAACCAGGGAAAAGAAACAAAGAAATTTAACCCTTTCGAACTCGAATCGCTGACTGCCGATTTGCAGATCAACTCCGGAGTAATGAGAACTGAAAACCTTAAGTTAAGAGCCTCCGAACTTTTTATGGGGGCTATCGGGAGTGCCAACTTGACATCCCAACAAATCGATATCCTCAGTTATATAAAGACTTCATCCGCACCGCTTGCAGCGATTGGATCCATCCCGATGGTGAAAGATATTATCAAGAAAAACGAGGGTCTGCTAAAAATAACCGGACTTGACAAGGAGCTTAAGAAGTTGGGTATCGAAGCCCCTGGAAAACCTCAAGAGGGTCAACCGGAACAACCAAAAAAGGAGGGTGCGGTGAATTTCATAATCAAGATCGCCGGGCTCTGGGCTGAACCGACCATTTCGCCCGTGCTGGAAAATTCCCTCCCTAGAAACCAGGTGAA
This sequence comes from Deltaproteobacteria bacterium, assembly GCA_026388665.1. GTDB lineage: Bacteria > Desulfobacterota > Desulfomonilia > Desulfomonilales > Desulfomonilaceae > CAJBEZ01. The sequence goes on along the minus strand of JAPLJJ010000050.1, from coordinate 11,665 downwards.
TCAATTAAAAGACTTGATTCATTAAAATTTCGTTAAAACCTAATTTTGAGTGACACGAGACCACCATAGGGAATTTTGTGACGGCGTTTTCTTTGAACAGGCTTTCATTCGGCTGAAGAGTTGCGCATGAATCATGTTTACTTTTTTGACAGTGTTTTCTGACCCCGGTTTTAGCTTGACACCGTCAAGGTATTTCAGTAATTCTTGAAATAAAGCAGCTTTCCTTTATCGCTATTGTCCAAAAAATACTACCGAATATCGTCGAGGAGGCCCCTGATGTTTAAAAAGTTCTGGGATGAAAAGTTCGAAACCATGAACGAAAGCGCGATGAAAGCTTTTCAGTTGGAAAAACTGAAAGAGTCTGTCAAATGGGTTTACGATCATATTCCGTTCTACAAAAAGGCTTATGACAACAAGGGGGTTAAGCCTTCGGATCTTCAGAAACTTGAAGATATTTCGAAGTTTCCATTTACGGTGAAAACTGATTTACGCGACAATTATCCGTTCGGCCTCTGTGCAGTTCCCATGTCGGACGTAGTTAGAATACACGCGTCATCCGGAACAACCGGCAAGCCGATCACCGGACCATACACCGCTGACGACTTGGAACAATGGACCGAGTGTATGGCCCGAGGGCTCTGGGCTCAGGAAGTGAGACCGGACAGTATCCTGCAAAACGCGTATGGTATGGGACTGTTTACTGGTGGTTTAGGATTCCTTCAAGGCGCCATTAGGATTGGGTGCGCTGTCGTTCCATCCGGCGCAGGTATGACCGAAAGGCAAATCATGTTGATACAGGATTTCGGAACCACGGCCCTGTGTTGTACACCGTCTTACTGCCTGACCATAATAGAAAAAGCTGAAAAAATGGGTGTGGATTTCAAGAAAACCGCCTTAAGAACGGGTCATTTCGGAGCAGAACCCTGGAGCGTAGAGATGCGAAGCGACATAGAGGGTCGAGGAGGAATTCACGCATATGAGCATTATGGTCTGACGGAGTTAATGGGACCAGGAGTTTCTTTTACCTGCGAATATTATCAAATACATGTCAACGAAGATCACGTGTATCCTGAAATCGTAGATCCTGAAACCTTGGAACCGGTTCCGGAAGGGGAAGAGGGCGAACTCGTTTTTACGGCATTGCAAAGACGGGCCATGCCGATGATAAGGTATAGAACGCGTGATATATGTTCATTAAGGAAAGAAAAATGCCAATGCGGCAGGACTCTCATCACAATGGACAAAATCCTCGGGCGTTCCGATGACATGATGATAATAAGCGGTGTTAATGTTTTTCCATCTCAGATTGAAACAGTTTTGATGGAGTTTCCCGAAGTTGAGCCTCAGTATCAAATAAGGCTTTCCAAGAAGGGTTATATAGATCACATCACCGTTGAAACAGAGCTTAAGAAGCAATTCTATGAAGAAGGGAAAGAAAAGATCGATAATGTCGCTAAGACAATTTCAGGGAGAATTCATCAAATTATAGGTATTAACGTTCCGGTCAGCATTGTACCCCCTGAAACCATTGAAAGAAGCATTGGAAAAGCGAAACGCATTATCGACGAGAGATAACTTTTTCGATCGAACAATCGGGATACTTCAAGGAATAAGCGAAAAAAGTTTTATTTAGATCATAAACAAGAAAATGGGAACGTGTCACAAAACATGTTCCCATTTTTCATCTTATCGATTCACGAACACCCTGGCTCGCCAAGCGTCCTGTTGAGCCTTCTCCTGATCTCCCAAAGCATCGTGGCATTGTGATCTCAATGCATACATCTCGCCACTGTAAGGATTAACTTTAGCCGCAGTCTCAAGGTCATCAAGGGCTTCGGGGAAGTCTCTCAATTCAACATAAAGCTTTGCCCTTTTGATTCTGGCTTCAAAGTGATTCGGATCAATACTAAGAGCACGCGAATAGGCTTCGACCGCCTGATCATAGTGGAGGTCAGACATATAAATGTCACCGATAGTTATATGTGCCGGCGTATACGAGGAGTCTTTTTTCAGAGCCAACTCCGCCTGTTCGAGCGCTTCTTTTCGATCCCCTTTTCTAAGTAGAGCTTCAGCCAAAAGCTGATGAGCCGGCGCATCTTCAGGAGTCCGACGAATTGCCTCTTCCAGGTCCAGGATCGCTCGATCCAATTGCGGCTCGTTGTAGTAGAGGCTACCTCTTAGTAACAATGCCTGATGGTTTGTCGGGTCACTGGCTAGGGCAGAGTCTAAATCAGACATAGCCCTGTCACCTCGAGCCATGAGTTTAAAGATGTAAGCCCGTCTTATGAGTAGTTGGGGGTCGTCCCCCCTAAGCTCAATGGCTCTATTGAGATCACCCAAAGCAGCGAGCAGATTTCCAGTTTCAAACTGTAGCACGGCTCGATTTATGTACGGTAGAGGATTCTCCGGATCCAGTAATATGGAACGCCTCAGCTTCTCAAGGGCCTCGGGGTGTTGCCCCATTGCCATCAATACAGTGCCTTCGTTCAAATACAATATCGGATCGTTTGGGTCCGCTGCCTCAGCCTTTTCATAATCCTTCAGGGCGAGTTCTGGTTGCCCCAAGACTCTGTTAGTTTCAGCCCTGTACCAATATATTTCCTTAAGGTCAGCGTCTAATTCGAGCGCCCGGTTAAAGTCAGCCAGGGCCTTGTTTGGCTCTGATGCTTTGAGGTACGCGAAACCTCTACGGAATAACGCTTGCGAATTCTTTGGATGAAACTTCAAAAGATCATCAAGGTCCCGTATTGCTGCCTGATAGTCTTTCTTTTCAATGTCGATGGCGGCTCTGCCAAAATACGCTCCTTCGTGTTTTTCATCTATCTTTTGGCTTTCATCAAATAATCGACGAGCCTCATCAAAATTCTTCTTAAAAAACTGTGTGAGACCTATAGATGAAATCAGGTATGCAGACTTACGATCAGCTTGCAAGACCTTTTCTAGGTCCTCCAGAGCCCCATCATAATCCGCCAATTTGATCTTAAGACGACCCCTAGCCTCCAGAGCGTCCAACAAACTTCCGTCCTGCTCCAAAACCTTGTTGTAATCCTCTAGGGCCAAATCAAGATAATCCGTGCGCTCTCTCAATTTTCCTCTTAGTAACAGGGCATCCTTATCGTTGGGCTCCACCTTGAGTCTTTCCTCAACCATCTTTGAGGCTTTATCAAACCGGCCGCTGTCGAGCAATTTACCGGCTTCACCCAAGCTATAATTATCGAACTTTGAACAACTGCCTAAAATCACCGTCAAAGCTGCAATCAACAATGAATTTAATTTGATTCTCATTCTATATTTCAAACGTCCTGTATCCTTGGTATCCAGCAAACCAGAAATGCGATCTTTTTTCACAGCCGGATAAACCTGTCATCAGTCTAGAAACGCTCTAAGCGTTTGTCAATCGACTTAACGTCTGACCTAAGATCTGTCATGCCTTTGTGGAAAAAAATTATGGGTTTCAGTATATTAAAAATCCAGTCTATATAATATGTTATTATAATTATGTCATTAACAAGCTTAAATGGTATTGATTAATATATTAATAATATGTACTAATATAGATGGTATTATTGGATTGTATATTGGCGCGCATGCGGCGCGTCAAGAGCCTAAGCCTCGATAGGAAGTGGTCACATGCAACCCGTCTGGGAAACTCTCTCGCAATTGCAGATCTTTTTTCAATTGAACTTCTTGCTTACAGGTCTCGAATTATCGTCTGCGTGGATCTTTGTCCTACGCTCATTGGTTTTTCTCACGTGCCTAATTGGATTCGTCTGGGGATTATTCAGAATTGCGCTAAAAATACTGGACGTATTTCAAACACTTGTTTCAGCTTTGAGCCCCCTTCCAAAATCATTTTTCTTACTGCTATTGTTGGTTATCCCGTTTCCGGACAACAGTTTAGGTGGCAGATGGATCGGATACATCCTCTTGATGCTGTCAGGCACGACTTTAGCCATCGGAGCCGCGCTTACAGTCACGATGTGGAAATATGGAGTTGACCAGACTCTGCGGGTGATTAACTTTTTCCGCTCCAAATCTCAACATTACGAGGAATCCAACCCAAGTCATCAATATTTTACGGAAAACGTGAAGTCGACACTCTGACATTATGGGGCTTAAACACATGCCAAGAAATTGGGACATATAATTCCCTTCGAATATTGTTTCCACTTGTTTACCGCGCATTGTCCACCTTCACCAAAAAAGGAACCTCTATCTCCGATTCGTGAGGATGGTCTGTTTTCAGTCTTATTCTACCCGCGTAAAAAGATCGATTAGCTTCGGGTTTTAGTTTCAGGAATAAATTGAGATGCGAAGTAGACTTGGGTTCCAGCGTCAGGTTTGCAGGGTCCAGAGAAACTTCAGCTTCACCTTCCACTGTGGATGCGTCAACGATCCTGTATCTCTCGGATGTCATATCAGTAATATCAATAGGGAAAACAACTGGTTCCACAATAGAGGACACCTTTTTGTTTAGAGAGGGAGGAGACACACTCAAATCTTTCACAACATCCGCGAGCAGAGTCAACTTGACCACAGGCGTCACAGGGTCGTTGGTTTTTACATAAATTGATTTTTCTTTTCTTCCCGCCTTTAAACCGATGGTGTCAAATTCAGCCGTGATCTTGCCCACACCGTGAGCCGGAATTTCTTTATTTCCTTCCACCGCCTTAGTACAACCACAACTAGCGGTTAAACCTTCTATCTTTAGGGTACTGTCTCCATCATTCTGAAAATCGAATTCTGCTAAAACAGTCTGACCGGAAAAGACTTTACCGTAATCATGACTAAGCCTCTGAAACACGATTCTAGGGCCGTCGGCAAGGCAGCAGTCCACGATGGTTAGAGATAGAAAAAGGGAAAGGACAAGAGTTATCCGCGTTTTCATAATATTCTCCTTAGTTGAAATTTTTCGTAATGAGCATTAGTATTTTCTTGAATAATTAATGACTCGCTGGGAAAGGAGTTGTTTCGTGTTTGGAATTTCTATGTATGAACTCGGTCTTATAGCACTCATCGGACTAATATTCTTGGGGCCTCGCCAATTGACCGAAACAGCGAGAGTCGTTGGAAGGATGGTTCGTGAGCTTCAAAAAATGGCGTCCGATGTTCAAAAGAGCATAGACTTGGATATCGATTCTCCAACGTCTTCATCATCTTATAATCGCGAACCAACCGCTCCGCCTATCTCTCCTCCTTTGACTGCCAACCTAGATAAAGATTTGACTCTCCCTGAAAGTGAAAAATCGGGTCCGGATTTTTACGCCGAACTCTTAGCTAACTCTGCTGAAATCGAACCATCCTCGGAGAAGGATTCGGACAAGCCTATGGAAGACTCTGAGGTTAAGAAAGAAAAAGAAAAGGCATAATTTATCCTGGTTTCAGAAAAAATCACTTCTTGTCAGTAAACGAATAAAAAAGACCAAGAGCCGCAATCATAATTCCGCAGGTTATCTTTCCATTACGAACATAGTCTTTCAAATCTTCTTCAGGAATTATAATAGTTTCAAGCTCCTCTGTCTCGTCCGGATTCAGCTTGCCCGCCGGAACGACATTTTCGGCCAGGAACACATAAAATTTATTGGTAAAGAGCGCCGGCAATGGATGCATCCATCCTAGAAGCTTAAGAGACGGCGCTAGAAAACCTGTTTCTTCCTCAAGCTCCTCCGACGCGCTCTTGAACGGAGTCTGACCTTCTTTGACCAGTCCCCCAGGAAGTTCTAAAGACATCTCTCGTGTCCCATGCCGGAATTGATTCACCAGAACCACTTCTTGTTTCTGTGTCAATGCAATGACGGTGACCCAATCCGGAGACTTTAGGATCTGAAACTCGTGAAGTAACCCCGTGCGTGGTGACTTGCATGTGTCGATTTCCACCGAAAATAAGTTGTATTGGCGATCTTCCCTGGAACCCATAAGGTCCCAGTAGAGATGATCATGAGAAGATTTGTTCATTTGATTGGCCTAAAGCATGACTTGATGTGTGTGATTTAATCCATTTGTTTTTTGTCTGCGTGTTTTGCCCCACGGACAAACTCTAATACATACGCCACAGATCGGACTTTCGATGAAGGGACGGCTAGAATTCTCGAGAACCCGAGCCAGGCAGCGATCAAAATCCAAGGCTTCTTCTCTGTTAGAATAATGTGAAATAGTGTTCACATTCTTGATTGCGCCTACGGGACAGGCTTCCGAACAAAACGAGCAGCGCCTGCATTTATTCTTTAACGGCCTATCCGATTTTAACGCGGCGTCGGTTAATATTGTGACGAGCCTTATTCGAGGCCCAAAATCGGGGCTTACCACCAGCAGGCTTTTTCCTTGCCAACCTATTCCGGCTGCCACCGCTACAGCCTTATGTGAAATATAGGAGGTCCAATTCTCTTTATCCAAGACCTGAGACGCCGGGATCGGAAGCGTTTTGTTACCTCGAGCCTGAATGTATTGAGAAACCTCGAAAGCGATAGTGTCCAATAAAATGTTAGCCTTCAAATAATGCTGCTGATACAGAGACGTGGGCCTGTCTTTTATTGGATCAAGAACGCCTTCAGCCAATCTCACTCCTAAGCTTATAGCTCGACGATATCCTTCCAACAGATCGGCGGGTTCTGTTTGGATACCCTTAAGGAAAGCCAAATCCGCCACGCCAACAACATCAGCCCCGCATTCACGAGCAAAATCCTTCACTTGATGACTATTCAAGATCCCTCCGAATTCTTGACCTGGATTGCCTCAACAATCTCTACCTCACCGCCTTTGGGGGTCATCAGGATTACATCATTGATCATAGGATTTTCAATCCGTCAGCGATAAAACATGGACCAATTCATCATGAATAAGTGAGTTGGTCGCCACTATACTTTGGCTCCAGGTTTCCATTCCAAGCCCGTATCTATCGGTCACTCTCCCACCTGCCTGCTCAATCAAGAGGATCCCGGCTGTAAAGTCCCATGGCTTAAGTTTGAGTTCCCAGAAGCCATCCAATCGGCCACAAGCTACCCATGCAAGATCAAGAGCCGCCGACCCGGATCGTCGAATGCCCTGTACCCGAGGTATCACCTCATGGAATTCTTTAAGATTATTAACAGTTGATCGAGCCTTATCATAAGGGAAACCGGTTCCTAGAACGCATCTAAACATGTTGTCGTTTCGGGTGACATACGCTCTGTGCCCATTCAAGAATGCGCCGTCGCTGCTCGCCCAGAACATTTCCTGCCGGATAGGATCAAAAACAACCCCGGCCTTAATCACGTTCTCTTCCATGAACCCTATCGAAACGCAAAAATGAGGGTAAGAATGCGCAAAGTTTACCGTCCCGTCCAGCGGATCAATAATCCATAGGAAACGTGACCCAGTGCTTTCAATCGTGCTTTCTTCCGTTAGTATGTCATGAGAAGGAAAGGATTTTCGGATTTGGTCCATAATGAAGCGTTCCGATGCTTTATCGGCGTCAGTTACTATGTCAATTCCATTTGGCGCGCCATCTTTGGACTCAATGTCAAACTGTCCCTGAAAATATGACATCACTATGGTCCCTGCGTCAGAGGCCAGTTCTTTCATAAATGGAAGCACGCTTTCCGAGTCAATCGATGACTTCATGATCCTCTAATTTTCATTTGTCTGGAATTGTTGAATCCACCGGGTTTAAACCGGTGTTTAGCACTCGGGAAATTATTTCACCGTCAGACACAAGTGTTCTGATCTCATCTCCCTGGGTTACGTATTTCGCTTCCCTAATTACTGACCCATTCTGATTATTAAAAGTTATCGAATATCCTCTTAACAAAACCTTGAATGGACTCAAAGTATCAAGCTGTGCGGCGAGACTCGTCAAACGGTTCTTGCGATCCTCTACGGAAATTTTCATGGATCGGTTGAGTCGTTTGATGAGCTGTTCCAGTCCCTCAGCCGAAGTAGTCAGTGATCTCTTCAGGATTTCGGGTCTTAGACGACCTGACATTGTTTCAAGCTCTCTGCGAGCGGAAGCTATGGTCCGAAGTGAAGTGTTCTTTGTTCTCGCCAGCAAGTCCTGAAGTCTCGAACGTTCATCATGAATCCGACGTATCTGACTTTGAAACGCTTTGGTAAGTTCATCCAGAGTTTGTGCGTTTCGGGTCATACAATTGGCAATCCCATTTCTTAACCGTGCAACCATGTGGGAAATTGTGTCCCACATTTCGCGATCATCAGGCGCTACTAATTCGGCTGCCGCAGACGGTGTTGAGGCCCGAACATCAGCAGCGAAATCAGAGAGCGTGAAATCTGTTTCATGACCAACCGCACTCACTATCGGTACCGGACAAAAGGCTACGGCTCTAACTACATTTTCATCGTTGAACCCCCAGAGGTCCTCTATTGACCCGCCACCTCTTCCAATAATGATCACATCGGGCGTACCGGAAATTACTAGTTTTTCCAAGGCTTCCACTATTTCGTTAGGCGCTCTGTCGCCCTGGACTGATGTGGGACTAACCAATATGTTAACACCTGGGGACCTTCGCTTGATTATACGGATGATGTCACGAACAACCGCGCCGGTCGCGGACGTAACTACTCCCACTGTCCGGGGCCGCTTCGGTAAAGGCCTTTTTCGGGAATTGTCGAACAGTCCTTCTGCCGTCAATTTCGCCTTTAATTGTTCAAGGGCAAGCATCAGACTGCCCAAACCTACAGGCTCCAGTGTTTCCAATACAAGCTGATATTCCCCTCTCGGGGTGTAAACATTAACACGGCCCCACGCAAGAACCTTCAAGCCATCTTCAAGCTTGAACTTCAGAAGCCTGTTCTGATTCTTGAACATGACGCATTTGACCTGGGAATTGTCATCCTTCAGAGTGAAGTAAGAATGACCCGAGGGCGCCCGCTTAAAATTAGAAATTTCCCCCTGTACCCAAACTGATGGAAACGTTGCCTCAAGGACCTTGCGGATTTCCTCTGTGAGTTCAGTTACCGTGTAAATCTTGCGTTCAGTAAATTCCAATGCTTATTAACCTGATCAATATGTTATTTTCGAAGGAACCAAGTTAAGCCGATTTTCGTTCAAACTCGACCGTAATTAATTCTAGCACGAAGAGCAAGTTCGATTCGACTTTAGACAGCTTGTTTCTCGAAAAACTTATTCTGATTGCGTTTGAATTGTTTATTTTCATAGTGAAGGGATTTGTTCACAAAACTTTTTGTCGCCAGAGGTTTTCAAGTTCGATCATCCAATTTTTAGTCGCGGCAATAGCTCTTGATGCGATTTCTTCCTTTCTGGATTTCTTGGACCGAACTGGGACAGATTCTATCATGCCGTAGTTTACATTCATTGGTTCATATTTCTTGACTGGGATTTCACGCGTGTGCTTGAGCAAACCACCCAATGCTGATTCAATCGGCGGCAATGGTGGACGGAGTCCCCGTGAAATCAAAGCGCACATGAGCCCCACGGCCAGACCTGAGGCGGTGGATTCTACATATCCTTCAACACCTGTTATTTGACCCGCAAAGAAGATGTTGGAAAAATTCTTGGCCCGGGAAAATTCATCCAAAAGGTGTGGAGCATTAAGGTAAGTGTTCCTGTGGATGGACCCCAGACGTGCAAACACGGCCCCTTCCAACCCGGGGATCATTCGAAAAACACGCTCCTGTTCCGTATAAGTCATTTTTGTCTGGAATCCCACAAGATTGTAAAGCGTCCTCTCATGATTTTCAGCTCGAAATTGAACCACAGCGTGCGGCCTCTTGCCTGTCTTTGGATTCACCAGACCTACCGGTTTCATTGGACCAAACGCTAGTGTATCCATTCCTCGACCGGCCAACTCCTCTATGGGAAGACATCCTTCGAAATGAGCTATTGTCTCAAAAGGATGCGGTTGAACTTTGCACGCGCCCCTGACAACTGTAACAAACATCTCATATAGATCCCGGTCCATGGGAGCGTTCAAGTAATCCCCCTCCCCTTCTTCATATCTCGAAGCCCTAAAAAGTTTCTCCATGTTGAGACTATCGGCGAACACAATCGGGGCGATCGCGTCATAAAAATAAAGTCCCGATCCTCCAAGCAGATTCATGATTTCATTTGCCAGAGTATCCGAAGTCAATGGACCAGTGGCGATTATGACCGTTTCATCGCCGCCACGCCGGAGTTCGGTTATTTCCTTTCGCTCAATACTTATCAAAGGACATTGTTCTATTTTCCGAGTAATAAGCTTGGAAAATTCGATTCTATCGACCGCCAGGGCCTTGCCTGCCGGAACTGAAGATTTGTCTGCGGCCTCCATGACCAGAGATCCGAGCACACGGAGTTCCTGTTTCAAAAGCCCTACAGCCGAGTTTAAAGACGAAGATCTAAGAGAATTGGAACAGACAAGTTCTGCAAAATCGGATGAACTATGGGCCGGAGTAAACCGTTTTGGTTTCATTTCAAAGAGACGAACAGGAACACCAAGACCGGCCAATGCCCAGGCCGCCTCGCATCCTGCCAGTCCTGCTCCTACAACTGTAATATTCACGCTAATTCTCGTAACCAAGTAAAAGAGTCTTGGCTGCAAGTTTATAGTGGCCCCCCATGTTTTGCAACAACCCCGAGTGTAGGATTCTCTTACCGATTAGAGTTTAACTCTCATAGCTGGTATGTGAGACTGGGTTAATTTCTCAGAAGAGCCAGAAACCCTCTGGCGTTGGCCGCATAATACGGATTGGGTGATACCGGTGTGTGGGGGGCAGGGATACCTTTAGGCGCCTTCTTGGCCGCTGCCAGTTGGACCGGCGTCTCCATTACCTCCAGTTTGACAGGAACTGTCCCGGGGCGCAACATACCCAATTCGTTAGCTGCGGCAAAAGACATGTCGATTACCCTATCCCCGACAAAGGGTCCTCTATCGTTCACACGGACCAACACTTGTTTTTTATTTTTCAAGTTGGTAACTCTTAGCAGCGTGTTGAGAGGCAATTCGCTATGAGCCGCAGTTAAATCATTCATGTTGTAAACTTCACCTGACGCAGTTTTTCGCCCATGAAAACCGGGACCGTACCAAGACGCTACTCCGTTTTGCTTGTAACTGGCTTTGACGCATTTCATTGGATAATAGGTCTTTCCGTTTATCACGTATCCTTTGGATCGGTCCGTTTTCACAAAACTCGGATTGACCGCACAGCCGCAGACACAGGCCACAAACAAGATCAGAAAGGAGACACGCCCAATCATTTGTTTTATTTTCTCTGTAATTACAAAGTAATAAATAAGCTATATAGGATATATTCTATATCATATACATCATATTTAATCAATAACTTGTTATTATATTTGATATATTCTCTATGCATAATGTATTGAAGGTCAGGATTCTTTGTCGATTGAGCCGTTTCTAAGAGTCAATATTTGTGAACTTGTCTTATTCACGAATTCCTTGTCGTGGGAAAGTACGAGGTAGGTCAAATCGGATTTGTTAAGAATGGCAATCAGTCTTTCAGTGGTGTCTTCGTCCAAACCACTGGTGGGTTCATCCAGTATCAGGACTTTCGGGTTCATTGCCAGTACTGTGGCTAGGGCGACCAGACGTTTCTCCCCTCCTGATAGTTTATATGTTATACGTTCTTCGAAACCTTTCAAATTGAGCGCGCTCAAAGTATGGGAGACGATTCTCTTAGCTTCTTCAGGGGTTTTGCCCAGGTTCAGAGGTCC
>JAPLJJ010000075.1 GCA_026388665.1 Deltaproteobacteria bacterium | reverse complement strand
CGGAAAGTTTGAAATGGCTAAAGGAGGGAGCTTATTTCTCGATGAAATCTCGAACATGCCCTTAAGCTGTCAGGCAAAGCTTCTTCGATCGATCCAGGAGAGGACCTTCTTTAGAGTGGGAGGCCGACACTCGATACTCGTAAATGTTCGGCTAATAATAGCCACAAATAAAGACCTGAATACCGAGGTTGCGTTGGGGCGCTTTAGCCGTGATCTGTTTTACAGAATCAGTGAGTTCACGATTGTTATCCCACCTATCAGAGACAGGAAAGAGGATATCGTTTATCTGGCCGATCAATTTCTCAAAGAGACTAACAAGGAATTAAACAAGAACGTGAAAGGATTTTCTAACTCCGCCTTGGATCTCATAAAAGATTATCCATGGCCCGGCAACGTACGACAGTTGAAGGCGGCCATAAGACGATCAGTGCTTCAATCTCAGGATTGGGTAAGCCCGAAAAGCCTCGTTCTGGATTCAGACGGAGCCAAGCCCGAGCTTGACATAGGCGTACCAGATGAAGATCTACAGTGGGAAGAAGGCATCTCCCTCAAGGACATTGTTCAAAAGGCGACTGCCGATATCGAGAGTCAAATCCTGACCAAAGTTTTACGAAAAACCGGGGGTAATAAGGCAAAAGCGGCGCGGTTGTTGCAAATCGATTACAAAACGATCCACTCAAAAATCAAACAGTATGGCATCAAGCTGTACGTGGAGGAAGAATAATGGCAAAAAAGACCCAGGATACAGGCAAGAATGACCCAATAGGGTCGAACGTAGGAGGTATACTCGGTGGCCTATCAGACCTTGTCCAGAAACTTGCGGACCTGGCTGAGAAGGGTAAGGAACTTAAAGCCTCCGGGGAATTCCCGAATCGCCAGGGAAGCAAAGAAATGAAAGCGGTCTACGGTTTTAATGTCAAATTTGGACTTGACAAGGAAGGAACCGACAAGATCAAAGTTGAACCCTTTGGCAATGTTTCCAAGGATAAGGAATCAGGGCGCACGGTGGTCCATGAGGTCAGAGAGCCGCTCGTAGATGTTTTTGAAGAAGATGATCACATCCTGATTGTGGCTGAAACCCCAGGGATAGGTCCTAAAGACGTGAAGATTGATCTGAAGGATGATGTGCTTACATTTTCAGCGGCAAAGGGGGACAAAAAGTACCACAAGGAAATCTTGTTACCAAGGGCTTGTGACAAAGACAAAATGACCATCTCTTGCAACAATGGCATGCTTGAAATTAAATTCCTCAACTAGATCTGGAGCTTAAATATGGGCAAGAATGTTGACCAGCCTATGAAATTGAAAGTCGTTGAAGCCCTGAGCAAGGACATGGGTCGGGCTTATGCTCGAATGGATCCTGAGGACATGGCAAAGCTGGGGGCAAATGTAGGCGATATCATAGAAGTTGTGGGTAAGAGGCGCACAGTTTGTAAGGCGATGCCCGCATACAGGGACTTGAGGGGTCAGGCACGGGTCCAGCTCGATGGCATTTCCCGCCAGAACGTCAGGGCTGGTCTCGACGAAACCGTGTCAGTCCGAAAAGTTGTGTGTAAACCGGCAGACCGGGTTGTCCTTTCGCCTGTCAATGTGAAACCCTCGGAACGTGACCTGGAATACATTGGGAGCCTGCTTGACGGCCTTCCGGTTATGGAAGGCGACCTGGTAAAAGCAACTTTGTTTGGGAGCCGTTCCGCCGATTTTACCGTAGAGAGCGTTGTACCTAAAGAACCCGTAATAATTAATCCCACTACGCAGCTCTTGGTCGGCAAATCCGGAGAGGCCAAATCAGGCCGTACAATCTCCTATGAGGACATCGGCGGACTAAGACCTCAAGTCAATCGAATCAGGGAAATGATTGAGCTGCCGTTGCGTTATCCGGAGGTCTTTGAAAGACTTGGCATCGACGCGCCCAAGGGAGTGCTCTTACATGGGCCGCCAGGATGTGGGAAGACACTGATCGCACGTTGCATAGCCAATGAAACGGACGCGAAATTCTTTACCGTGAGTGGCCCAGAAATCATTCACAAGTTTTATGGTGAGAGCGAGGCGCATTTACGGAAAATATTCTCAGACGCGGCGGCTCAGGGACCAAGTATCATTTTTCTGGATGAAATTGACGCAATTGCGCCGCAACGAGAAAAGGTTGTCGGAGATGTTGAAAAGCGAGTTGTCGCTCAACTTCTAGCTTTGATGGACGGGCTTAACAAGCGGCAAAATCTGATTGTAATCGCAGCGACTAATATCCCTAACGCCCTTGATCCTGCGCTTCGGCGGCCAGGCCGGTTCGACAGAGAAATTGCCATCCCCATTCCGGATAAGAATAGCAGGCTGGAAATTCTTGAAATTCACAGCCGCGGCATGCCCCTGGCTAGTGATGTCGATATGCCCCATCTTGCCGAAATCACTCATGGATTCGTAGGCGCGGACCTCGAAGCCCTGTGCAGAGAAGCCGCAATGATCTGTCTGCGGCGCCTGATGCCTGACATTGACTTTGCAATGGCAGGTATTCCTTATGAACGGCTTGCGCTTCTTGAAGTTCAAATGGACGATTTCATGACCGCGCTAAAAGAGGTCGAGCCATCCGCTATTCGCGAGGTTTTTGTCGAGGTGCCTGATGTAAAGTGGGAACACATCGGCGGACATTCGACCCTCAAAGAAAGACTCATAGAAGCTGTGGAGTGGCCGCTAAAATACCCCGAGATTTTTACTCAGGCAGGGGTGAAGCCCCCTAAGGGGATTTTGCTGTCCGGCCCTCCGGGCTGCGGGAAAACGCTCATAGCCAAGGCCATCGCAAATGAAAGCAGGGTAAACTTCATATCGGTCAAGGGGCCGGCGCTCATTTCCAAATACGTAGGCGAATCGGAAAAAGGTGTTCGCGAGGTATTCAAGACTGCGCGCCAGGCTTCACCCTGTATCATTTTCTTTGATGAAATCGACGCGTTGGTTCCGGCCAGAAAAGGGACCGCATCGGATTCTCACGTTTCTGAAAGGGTCTTGAGCCAATTCCTGGCTGAGTTGGATGGAATTGAAGAACTCAAGGGAGTGCTGGTCCTCGGCGCGACAAATCGCGCGGATATGCTCGATCCGGCGGTTCTAAGAACCGGTCGATTTGACGAGCATTTCGAGATCCTGACGCCCGATCAAAAGGACCGTGAGGAAATTTTCGCTGTCCACCTCAGGAACAAGCCTCTTGTGAAGGAGCCCGACATCAAGGATCTTGCTTCAAAGACAGAGGGTTTCGCCGGCGCGGACATAGCCGGGGTTTGCAACCAGGCCGCGTTGAAGGCAGTTAGAAGGACGGTTCAGCAAATTAAAGACAATCCGGACGAGCCCGTAAAAGTCCAGTTGACGGAAAAGGATATTCACGAAGCGATTGACGAGGCGTCAGCCGAATGAGTTCAGCCATATACGTTTTTGGTTTTATTCCAAAAGGAGCTTTGCCGCGAGAAGTCGAGATCCAGGGCCTCGAACCCGGTCAAGCGGTAATCCAGGAAGAGTTCTCAGATATCAGCGCAGTTGTGTCTTATGTGCCTCTGTCCGACTTTGTCGGAGAGGACGCGGAACTTCGATTGCAAGACATCGAGTGGGTAGGGCCTCGGGCAGTAAAT
>JAPLJJ010000243.1 GCA_026388665.1 Deltaproteobacteria bacterium | reverse complement strand
TTTTCGGTACCAGTAAGACGGGCTGTGGTGGCTTCTAACTCAGCCAGTCTCTGGCGCATCGCAGTCATTTCATCGATAAGCCGTTCCTTAGTTTTGTCCTGGTCTTGCATGGAAAGATAACCCACTGTTGAAAACGAACGGAACAGGATGAAAATATTTTCCCAGTTAATCTGTATCAGACCTTAGTCAGAAAGGATATAAAAAGTCATAATTCCGACAACTAGAGTTAGATGAACGAAGGCTTCTCGTCGCGGCTATTAGAACAGGTAATCTCATTGCCGCCCACCGTACCAATAGAGTATCTATTCTCATTGGTAACTCTGGAATGGGGCCAGGATTTCGGAATGACTGAAAAAAGAGTTGGGTATCTGACCTTGTTACTGACGGTGAAAGAGGAGTCCGGTAATCTTCTTAACCCCCGTTCCATATCGGTTTTGCGGTTTAAGGCTGATATGTCTGCTGAAACAGATGTATATTTAATTTGAAATTGAGCAGAGCTAAAATGATTACATACAAAATTAATGATTATATGAGAACAACCTATCTTATTTATTAGATTTTAATTGACATCATTATATTGTACAAATAGAATTGACGCAATTGGTAAAATTTACATCACCACTTGATAGCTCTACTTTGTAAGTGCCGAAAGGAGAGCATAAAAGATGAAGCCTGCAACACTGTTTTCAATTCTCCTGATTCTGACATCGGTGGCTCTCCAATCTTGTGGAGGGAAATCTGATCAAGGCTCGAGTTCGGGGCAGGGTAGGGTCACATCTAGCACACCCAACATCGAGACTGAGTTGAAGCAGGCAAAGGCCAGAATCTCTTCGGTTGAATCGGAAAATCGTGAATTGCACGCATCCAACCAGATGTTAACCGATAAACTGAAAGAGGTTCAGGATGCCGCAGAAGAAGAAGTGAACAGCCAGGCATCCGGCAAGACTCCTCAAGCTAGATCCGGACAAGCTGGTGATCAAAGCAGGATAGCTCTTATGGGGGCCAAGGCGCTCCTAGAATTTAAGACTGAACAACTATCGAGGCGTGTGGAATCACTCACTGCTGAACTCTCCCAAAAGGAGGACGACCTAAAGGCAGCCCTGGAAAACCTGGAAATAGCATCTCGTCAAGATGAGCTACTCAAGAAAAAATTGGAGGCGACTACTTCCGAAGCTGATCAAAAAGAGTCCGAACTCGAACAAACCATAAAGAAACTTGAGTCCACACTCGCAGAGCGGTCTGCTATTGTAACTAGAATCGAAGGGGAACTTAACGAAAAGGAAGGTCTCTTAAATACACTCAAGAAGGCATGGTCGGACGCGACACAACTAAAAAGCAACGCGGAATCCGACCTAGCGCAGCTTAAGGCTAACGTTACGGACTGTCGAAATCAGGTTGACCAATTAAGGTCCGCGCTGGAACAGGAAAGAGGGCAAAGTGGTAGACTCGCCGCGGAACTTGAAAGCTATCGAAAAGAGTTCTCTTCATGTCAGGCTCAATCTGAACAGCTTAGGGTCCAGGCTAACAGTTACCTAAAACAAATCCAGGACTTACAAACCACTAACGCCGATCTTGCCCGCAAACAACAGGAAGCGCAGCCTGCTTCAAAGATGCCCGAGAAGCCTGCTCCAATTATTGAAAAACTCTTGCAGGGAGTTGGCGTGGAGAATTAGGTGCGCCGTTTAGCTCAATGATTAGTAACACGGCGCAGGGACGGGGGTCGCATGAACGAAGATTTGACGGCCCCGCGTCGCTCGTAGTGAATGGGACACCCGTCCCGACACTCTAGGCGAGTCATATGCTGAAACACTAATTCGGAGAATGGCTCTTGTGGTTTCCTCTACTACATATACCCCGCTTTTTCCATGAATCTCATAGATTTCAGGTCCTGTCCTCTAATATACCTGACAAAGGCCGACAGACTTTCGCGAATCTCTCTTTGAGCGTTTCGACTCAGCCTGATCCTGCCGGCCAATCGAGAGTCGGAGTTCAACCCATGCCTTAGAGCGGCCAACGTTGCTGGACTCATCCTGATGTTAACCGTGGAACTCGGGTCCAAGCAATCCTTATGGCAGACTCCCCCAGCGTATGGGGAGAAAAAAGCCTCAGACTGCGGTGAGAACTCCATACCACATACGGGGCAGCTATGAAAAATCGGCTGATAGCCCAATAATCCGATCAAATTAATCTCCTGCACCAGAAATTCTATTGAGTTGAGCCTCGATTGATCCACATTCTCAAGAAATTTCTCCAGGAAATCAAAAACAGTGGGATCCGGTTGACCTTCCGGTAGAAAAACTGACGCTAGTTCCATAAAATAGGAGGCTCTGGCGAGAGACTCCATGTTGTCCCGTATTCCCAAGAAGCCCTTAATCATTTGGGACTCATCAATCCAGACCATATTGTCCTTCTGTCTAGAACGGATGACGAGATCAGCTACACAAAAGGGTTCGAGATGACCTCCAAAACGGATTCGACTCTTTCTCGAGTTCTTGGCTATTCCTGTAAGCCATCCTTGGTCTCGGGACAGAAAAATCACCATTTCATCGGCTTCACCTCTGTCAATCTTTTTCATAATTATAGATCGTATGGTCATTTCACCTGAAAGGACTCATGAAACCGCCTTTGTACGCGGTCCACAGGAACAAAGTGGTAATCAACCTCTATAGAAGCCCTTCTGCTTCGAGGTCCTTGATCAGACGCAAAGTGACTCTTCTCCGGTCTTCGAGGGAGATTCTATCGAGGATCCGTAGAATTTCTTCCAGTCTGTTAAGGTTCCTGGATTTCCTGGACAGCAAATAGTTTATTACATCGTGAGTGAGTCGGAGTCCCCTCTTAATGGCCATTCTGTCCAGGATCAATACTCTGGCCGCGTCATCCGGCGGGGTTAACTCGAGAGACAAACCTGAAATCATTCTGGAACGCAAGTGAGGATTATCCGAAAATATGTGGTCAGGACCAACGGAAGAAGCGCAAACAAGATGAGCCCCTGTGGTCAGGAGTTGATTCCAGAGATTCCAAAGATGAGTCGAATCTGAAGCGGATATCCTGTCAACATCGTCTATTAACACAGCAGAGTACCTGGACACATCATCATGATTCATGGCCACTATGGATTCCAGGTCGTTACCATCAATCGCCTGATCAGTCGTTGAAATCAGAACACATTCGGAAGCATTTGCCGTGTCTCTGTGTTTCAAATAATTAAGCAAAGCCTTCAACACAAGAGTCTTTCCCGAACCCGAAGGCCCGTGAATCAGGATTCGTATCGATTCATTCGCGGGGTTCTGGAAGGTTCCCTGTAGCATCTGAATAGAGTACGAAACGCCGGCATGGGGGACAACGTCCGAGAAGGAATAGTCATCAGTGTCATAAAGTGGTAGAGCAATCTGTTTCATGGCCTAATTGTATTGGCGCCGTTCAGAATGATCAACAACCAATTTTCAACAAAAAAACAAAAAAACTTGACAGTTTTGATAGCGTCCATTAATCTCTTGATAGCTGCTACATGGGCGCTACCTTTCAATAGCGCAAATATCAAATCCGAGGAATTACAAAGCAAGGTTGGGGCACAACGTAAATCCCCCGATTTCGTTTCCTTTTTGACCTGTCTTAATATTTGCTTCAAATTTTATAGATCCCAGTAGTCATCATCACATAATTCCCTTAAAATAAAGAGTTGATCAGGAGAATGCATGGACCTTAAAGAATTGAAAGAAAAAAAAGTCAGTCAACTTTTGTCTATTGCTAATTCCCTCGATATTGAGGGTGCCAGCAGTATGCGGAAGCAGGAATTAATTTTTGCTATTTTACAGGCTCATCAACAAAAGGAAAAAGAACAACCGATCAGAGGCGAGGGTGTCCTGGAAACTCTGCCTGATGGTTTTGGCTTCTTGAGAGCGCCGGATTACAACTACCTTCCAGGCCCGGATGACATTTACGTTTCACCAAGCCAGATCAGGCGCTTCAATTTGAGGACCGGGGATACGGTCTCAGGATACATCCGCCCACCAAAGGACACTGAACGATATTTCGCGCTCCTAAAGGTGGAACTGATCAACGGCGAAGACCCGGAAAGAGTCAGGGATAAAATACTTTTTGACAACCTAACGCCTCTATATCCGGACGAGAAACTGAAGCTTGAAATCGGGCCGACTCAGTATTCCATGAGAATTATGGATCTGATCGCGCCTATCGGTAAAGGTCAACGCGCCCTGATAGTTTCTCCGCCTAAAGCCGGAAAAACTGTTTTACTTCAGCAAATTGCCAATAGCCTCACCGTAAATCATCCTGATGTTTATCTAATCGTGTTGCTGATCGATGAGCGTCCGGAAGAAGTCACGGATATGCAGCGCTCGGTTAAAGGTGAAGTTATTTCATCCACCTTTGATGAACCCGCCCAGCGGCACGTCCAGGTCGCGGACATGGTTATCGAGAAAGCAAAGAGGTTGGTAGAGCACAAGAGGGATGTCGTCATATTGCTCGATAGTATCACGCGTTTGGCGCGGGCTCACAATACCGTGGTGCCCCCCAGTGGCAAGATCCTGTCAGGTGGTGTGGATTCAAATGCGCTCCACAGGCCCAAGAGGTTCTTCGGAGCAGCGCGAAACATAGAAGAAGGGGGCAGCCTCACTATAATCGCCACAGCGCTGGTTGATACCGGAAGCAAGATGGACGAAGTAATATATGAAGAATTCAAAGGCACGGGCAACATGGAAAGTCATCTGGACCGACGCCTGCTGGAACGGCGAATATTCCCTTGTATTGACATCAATCGTTCCGGCACCCGAAAAGAAGAATTGCTGCTCAATCCTCAAGATCTCCAGCGAATTTGGCTGCTTCGCAAGCTTCTGGCCGATATGAATTCAGTGGATGCTATGGAATTCCTGTTGGACAAGATCATGCAAACAGATTCGAACCGGGAGTTTCTGCAGGTTATGAACAAGTGATTCGTACGACAACAGTCCGGATTTTGAGGTAATTAAGTCGCGTTGAATCTACAGGATTTCCCTGGGCC
The DNA here is from genome assembly GCA_026388665.1 of Deltaproteobacteria bacterium. Taxonomy (GTDB): domain Bacteria; phylum Desulfobacterota; class Desulfomonilia; order Desulfomonilales; family Desulfomonilaceae; genus CAJBEZ01. Next base: position 1,009 of record JAPLJJ010000243.1, on the reverse strand, counting down.
GAATCGGCGGAGAATCCCCACATCATAATGAGATGTGTGTTTCGAGAGGAGAAGTTGTCCCTTTTCCAGGACAATATGTTTTTTCTTTTCATCCGGGGCCTGCAATGATATATTGTATGGTTTAAGACACAATTCTTGGAGGATTATCATGAAAAAGGGAGTTCATCCCGAATATAAAGAGTCAGTTTTTCGCTGCGCCTGCGGCGCCGAAATCAATACCCAGTCGCTGCAGCCTGAGCACCGTCTGGAAATTTGCTCCTCATGCCATCCTTTTTTCACTGGTAAACAGAAGTTGGTGGACAGCGCCGGACGCGTGGAGAGATTCCTCAAGAAATACGGTGACCAGTCGATCGCCACCGGGAAAAAGCCTGCCAAAACAAAAAAGAAAATTGAACCAGTCACTAAGGTAGCCCCAAAGCCCAAGAAGGAAAAGAAAGAAGACGCGGGCAAAGAAAAATAGTTTGTTCGCGTATTCATCATTCAAATTTTTTGAATTCAAACAATTGCTGCTAACTGAATGCTTACGCTGCTTCCTAATAGCGGGGGCTCATGATTTTACAAAATGATTCGTGCTCAAATGTCGGCCGTGTGAAGGTTGGGGGACAGGCGGTAATCGAGGGCATAATGATGCGTGCCCCGAAAACTTTTACCGTTGTGGTTCGTAGACCGGACGGTCAGCTTTCGGTTCGCGAGGACCGGTGGTATTCGCCCATGGAGAAATGGCCTTTGCTCAAATAGCCTTTTCTTCGCGGATGTGTGGTTTTATACGAGGCACTGTTTAACGGGATACAGGCTCTAACTTACTCGGCCCAGGAGGCCCTTGGGGAGGAAGAAGAGAAGCTAAGTCCCTTAGCGCTCGCAGGCACAATTGCCTTTGCCTTAGGTGGGGCGGTTTTGTTGTTTGTGGTCGTCCCTCACCTCGCGACTCTAGGAGTCGGAGCATTAATAGGGGCTGACCTTGGGGTCAGCAGCGTGTGGTTCCACGTAATTGACGGTGTCATCAAGGTAA
>JAPLJJ010000084.1 GCA_026388665.1 Deltaproteobacteria bacterium | reverse complement strand
GTTTCCAGCCTTGATCAGAGTCACTGATGACAATATTGATGGATTGAACATTTTAACAAATGCGCTCGGTCAGCCTGACGCTACGGATTCTCAATCAGCGTCTTCCGTCCCGATTAAATTTCCGCTAAGGTCCCTTATGGTTTTCCGACTGTTGGCAACGCCCTTGAAACTTTGGGAGATTGGTTTATCATACTCAGACGTCGCTGATCGTGATTGGCATGTGGTCATGATCTGAAACAGGATGGGCTTTCGGTGTTCGAGATACCCTCAGCCGACTGGTCGGGAGTCCCAAAATCCCCAAAATTGGAGTCGCAAGAAACTTCTCGATGGGAACAGTGCAAGAAAAATAATGAAAATAGCCTTAGTAATTCCAGGAATCAGCTCTGAATCTGAAAGGAGTTTTTATGATTTTAAGTTTGGAACCAAATTTCTCCTTTCCAGAAAACATATTTCCTATCTCCTCGCTATCCCAAGTCTGATATCACTGACTCCGCCACAACATGAGATCAGGGTTTTCGACGAAAATATCGAAGAGATAGATTATACATGGAAAGCAGATCTTGTAGGCATAACGGCGAGGACGATGTTTGCCAACAGAGCCTATGCAATATCTGAGAACTTCCGGGCAAGAGGAATAAAAACCGTCTTAGGCGGCATACATCCTTCCATGTGTCCTGAAGACGCCCTTTTACATTGTGACAGCGTTGTCATCGGTGAGGCTGAAGAGACTTGGCATGCGGTCCTACAGGATGCCGAAGATGGCCACTTGAAGAGGCTTTACAAAGCGGAGAAGTTCGCCGATCTCAAGGCGGCTCCCATCCCAGATAGGTCATCACTATCGAAAAAACGGTATCTCTTGGATATTGTTCAGACCACAAAAGGCTGCCCGTTCGACTGCGAATTTTGCTCCGTGCATGCATTTGACGGACAGAGGATTAGAAGCAAAACCGTAGAGCAGGTCATCCAAGAGATTCAGGGTATCAATAGTTCTCATGCCAGATATAAGAAGAAAACCTCGATATTCTTTGCCGACGACAACATTATAGCCAACAAGGCATTCGCCAGGAAACTTTTCACGGCTCTCCAGCCATACAACATCAACTGGATGTGTCAGGCGTCTATCAACATTTCACGGGAGGATGATCTACTCGAATTAATGAGGAACAGTGGGTGTGGGGCAATTTTTATGGGCCTTGAATCAATATCCGAAGAGAACCTTGCAATGATGCACAAGGGGATTAATCAACGATATGAATATATGGACGCAATCAGAAAGATACAATCCTACGGGATACTGGTTCACAGCTCATTCATCTTGGGTTACGATTTTGATTCCCAATCGACATTTGATGAACTCATAAATTTTATTCAGGAAACAAACCTCCTCATGCCTTTGATCAATATTCTAACTCCATTCCCAGGAACCAGGTTGTTCAAGCGTCTTGAAGAAGAGGGAAGGATTCTGGACAGAGACTGGAGCAAATATGGCACTCAACATGTTGTCTTTATGCCTGCCAGGATGTCTCCAGACGATCTGTTGCAGGGGTACAGGAAGGTCGTAAAATCAGTTTATTCTTTCGACTCGATATTGACAAAGCTGCGCTACTACTGGGACGCGGACTTCTGGAAACGTTCCAACCAAGCCGACCCGGTGAAGTTCATTTACCGCCTTCTATTTGCCGTTCGACTCGCCACATTACTGATTTCCAGTAACATGGACCGCTCAAAGTTCATCATGAAAATACTGCCTCATGTGTTTGACAAACGGGTGAGAGTATCCACCATCCTTGCATTGATGAACAACAATGATTTTGCTTCTACCCTATGAGCTGTTTCTGCTCGTCAGACATGGGAGTCCGCAATAATCAATCAGACACTTCTTTTGACAGCTCTAATTCATCTCTACTTGCCAAGATGATTTCGGTCAAACCGTTCAAGAAAAATGTTAAAGTGGACAGGTCGTTTCTTGCTTTATAAGAGAAGTTGCATTATTCAACCATAAACACAAATTCGAGTTCGGGTTCGGGTAATGCAACCGTAAAAAACCCTCTCATGGAGTTTGGAACCACGCCGTCATGAACTACCCGGTCACCATGTCAACAGTCATTGTCGCTGTCAGAGACTTGATCGTGGAATCAGTCAGAAAGATGGCCCCAATCGCGCGCCAGACACTGCGAGCCTCTGGATCGCATACTCCGACAGCGATACTTCACACAATCTCCGGCTTGTTGCCTATTGTGCTACCCTATGAAAACAATGAGCAAAAGATAGAATGCGTCGAATATGTAAAGGAACAGGCTCTTGAAAGGCACGCATACGCAGTGACGACAATAACCAACTCAAGCATAATTGACTGTCGCACAGGCGACGGCGAGGAAGCCCTTGTATTGGCTACTTCAGTACAAGGTGGCCAGCCTTACGTGGTCATTCAGAAATATACGAGAGACAAAGCAGGTTTTATAGAAAGTTTTGGTGATATCACTGAGGGAGCGGATGCCGCTATCATTGGCCAAATGCTCATTTTTCCCGAGTGGGATAGAGAAAACACACACTAGCTAAGATCAATCCATAAAGTCTTGACCAGGCTTGAAACTCAAGAGAAAGGATTGTCCATGCCAAACATACTAATAGTGAACGGCAGCCCGCACGGGGGAAAGGGTATAACCGGCATCCTTCAGAAAGCTTTTGTAGAAGGCGCGGTTTCCGTTGGAGCGCATGTCGATGAGGTATTCCTAAACAAGAAAAAAATAAGCCCGTGCCTTGGTTGTTTCAATTGCTGGATAAAGACCCCCGGGAAATGTGTAATCAAGGATGACCAGGCTGGTCTGCTTGAAAAGTGCGCATGGTCGGACATTTTGGTTTTGGCCACCCCGCTTTATGTGGACGGGATGTCAGCTCAGACTAAGACATTTGTAGATAGAACGGTACCACTAGCGGAACCCGAGTTTATTCTCCTCGACGACCACTGCCGCCACCCTTCCAGAGTCAAAAAGGAATGGAAGTTTGCGCTCATCAGTGGTTGCGGTTTTCACGAACTTGATAACTTTGAAGCCCTCGTACATCACTGTAAGCGTATGTGTATCAATTTTCACGCGAAATACTGTGGTCATGTGCTGAGGCCTCACGCTCATATACTCGAATTTTCGGAAATGCTCCCCAATGAAATAAAAAAATGCCTAGACGCAGTCAGAAAGGCCGGCGAGGAAATCAGCCTTCACGGAGAGATTTCCGAGAAGGTTATGGCTGAGGTTAGCGCTCCCATAGTTCCCAGAGCCGCTTACATAAACGCCGTTAATGTATATTGGGAACAGGAGCTTTCCAAAATTAAGGAAAAATAATCAACCTGCGGAAAACTTTTGATTTTAATGGATTTCACTAAATGAAGGAACAGCCACCCGGAATAGCGCTTTGGTATCTCATTTTTTAGAATGGTTGCAAAATCGAGCTGGAAACAATTGGGAAGTGGTTCATCATGAACTCTTACCCGAGCAGGATCCTGTCTTCGCAGATTTGCCCGTCAAAGTCCACGACACTATCAAGAATCTCATCAAGTCCACCAATATACGATCTTTGTATTCACACCAGGCTACGGCTATTCAAGAGGCCATTCAGGGCAACAACATAGCCCTGTCCACAAGCACGTCCAGTGGCAAGACCCTTTGTTATCAAATCCCTGCGCTCAATCGTCTGATCCGAGATCCCAAATCACATGTCCTGATGTTGTTTCCCTTGAAAGCGCTCGAACGGGACCAACTCGATTCTTTTCTGGCTCTTTCGAATAAGATCGGCGTAAATGCGGCTATTTACGATGGTGACACTCCTGATTCGGAACGAAAGAAAATAAGGAGCAACCCGCCTCGCGTTTTGATCACTAATCCTGATATGCTTCACTTGGGACTGCTTGCTTTCCACAACTCGTGGAGGAATTTCTTTAAAAAACTGTCCATAATTGTCTTAGATGAAGTACACACCTACAAGGGGATTTTTGGAAGCCATGTTTCTCAAGTCCTGTTGAGGACGAAAAGGGTTTGCGGCCTTTACGGAAATCGGCCCCAGTTCATTACTTGTTCCGCAACAATCGGCAATCCTGGGAAATTTGTCTCCACTTTAATTAATGACGATGTTTGCGTAATCGACCAATCGGGGGCGCCAACACCTGCAAGGCATTTCGTTTTCCTCAACCCTGTGCTCAGTCCATATACGGTCGCTTCATCGCTATTCGTAAGAGCTATCGAGTCAGGCCTTAAGACAATTGTCTTCACAAGGGCCCGTAAGATTACGGAACTCATAACTTTGTGGGCCTTGAATGAGGCTCCCCACTTGAGGAACCGCATAAGTTCGTACAGGGCGGGCTTCCTACCCGAAGAACGGCGGGAGATCGAAGCAAGGCTGTTTTCAGGACAACTCGATGGGGTCATCTCGACCTCAGCCCTTGAAATGGGAATAGATGTCGGTGGTCTCGACCTTTGCATCCTGGTCGGATACCCGGGAACAATCGTGAACACCTGGCAGCGTGGCGGACGTGTTGGACGTAAAGGAAGACCTAGCGCGATTGTAATGATTGCGGGCCAGGATGCGCTTGATCAATATTTTGTACGCAATCCCTCTGATTTCTTTGTCAGAAAATGCGAAGAAGCAACTCTCGATCCTCTGAATATTGAGGTTCTCAAGAAACATATCCCGTGCGCAGCGGCTGAATTACCCATCAGTCCAACGGAACCCTGGATTCAGGCAAAAGAAGCTCAGGCAGCGGTGGAGGATCTCCTCGGAGCGGGCGCAATTTATCGATCTCCTGATGGGGGCCTAAATTCGGTCAATCCCAGACCTCACAGGGATGTAGACCTGCGTAACGTAGGCAGTTCTTATTCGATATTTTTGGAAGGCGGAAACAAGCCCATTGGCATGTCATCCGGGACACGGGCCTTTCATGAATGTCATGAGGGAGCGATCTATCTCCACAGGACAAAACAATATGTTGTCAGGAAGCTCGATCTTGAAAGACACAACATATTCGTAAGCCCGTGTTCAGTCAGTTATTACACAAAATCGATCTCGGAAAAGGACACCAAGATATTAGGGGCGCCTCTACGTTCTCGAGAGTTTCCTGGTTTTACGGCTCGAGAGGCGCGACTCAGGGTAACAGAGAATGTGACCGGGTACGAAAAGCGCCGGACAAGAGGGCAGGATTTGATCGGCGTCTTGGATCTCAAACTACCTCCTTTGACATTCGAGACAGTTGGATTATGGATAGAAATCCCGGATGAAACCAAAGAGGCAATTACCAAGTCCGGCCTACATTTCATGGGGGGCATACACGCGATGGAACACGCCGCCATTTCTATGTTCCCTCTGTTCGCGCTCTGTGAACGGGACGACATCGGGGGCATCAGTTGCCCGGAACATGATCAGGTATGCAGGGCCGCTGTGTTCATTTATGACGGACATCCCGGAGGTGTCGGGCTAGCGAGCCGGGCCTTTGATGTTCTACAAGAACTTCTGGCGACAACCCTAAATCTTGTAAAGAATTGTGAATGCGAAACAGGTTGCCCTTCCTGTATCCATTCTCCTAAATGCGGATCAGGCAACAAGCCCCTCGACAAACAGGCGTGTGTAAAGCTTCTTGAATATCTTCTCCATCCTGAACTTTTGTCCAACTCCAAAAAATCGCTTGAAAATATCTCTTTAAAAAATTGTTCCCGGACCCCGATCAAGATGATAAATTCCGTTCCAGCTTCGACCTGTGAAAAGACCAAGAAAAATGAGAGGAAAGTCATGGCGCCCGTAGAAAAGTCAGCCCCATCGGAAATTGTTTTCTTCGACCTTGAAACCCAAAAACTGTCTCATGAGGTTGGCGGATGGCAATACATAGCCAAAATGAAGCTATCCATAGCCGTGACATATTCAGAGTCACGCGGATTCCAAGCCTTTACTGAAGACGCCGTGAATCAACTGGTAGACGTTCTCAAAAGCGCGGACCTAGTCGTAGGATTCAACCATGTCAAGTTTGATTATGAAGTTCTCAGCGCATATACAGGAGAAAATCTGAGAACAGGCCAAAATCTTGATATCCTGCTGGAGATCCAAAAAATAATCGGTCACAGGTTGAGTCTCGATCATTTGGCTCAGTTCACGCTCGGCAAGAAAAAAAGTGGGAGTGGGATGGATGCGCCAATGTGGTTTAAAGAAGGACGCTTCGATCTCCTTGAAAAATACTGTCGAGATGACGTCATCATTACGAGGGACTTGTATCAGTTCGGGCTCGACGAGGGCTACCTGCTCTATCAAAAGAGAAACGGCCAAAAAACGAAAATCCCGGTTTCGTGGTATTGAAACATTTCCAGCAACCAGGTATTCAAGAATAGTGACTTCTGCATTTTTTTGAATTACATTCAGGATGGTGGACAATTCTTTCAAGAATGTCTTTTTAGGCTTCTAGCCGGCTTCTTTAAGCTAACAAGCGATGCTAAAAACTCTCAATTCAATCAAATATCTCGTTCCAATCTTTTTATGTGTTGAGATATTGGGGTTTATTTTAATTTATGGTGACTATAGTCGCCGTGTTTCCGCCCTAAAAACCACTCGGGTTCAGAACCTTAGCAACCAATATAACGCCGCGCTCAACTCTTACAGTCTACTGACAAATACAATCTTTGAAGAAGTTATCGACCAACCGGAAATCCTTTCCATTATAAAGCAAGTTTACGCCTCTGAAGACCTTTCAGCCAAAGCAATAGCCCGTGGACAATTGTTCGCGAAGCTCAGTGACACTTACCAGAGACTTGTCGGGAAGGATTTTCGACAGCTCCATTTTCACCTTCCGAACGGGGAAAGTCTCATCCGTTTCCACATGCTGTCACGCTTTGGGGACAACTTGTTTGAAACGCGGCCTTCAATACAGTATGTGAACACAGCAAAATTCAAAGTGGAGGGATTTGAAGAGGGACCAGGTCACACAGGTTTTCGGTATGTATTCCCTCTCAATTATCAGGGTATCCATATAGGAAGCGCAGAGTTGGGTGTTTCTTTCCAAGCGCTTAAAAATTCTATGGAAAAACTGTACTCTCCTGAAACATTCGCTTTCATGGTTAGAAAGGACATCATTCATAGAATTGTTTTTGCGGATCAAACAAAAAGATATCGACCCTCTGAACTAAGCAAAGATTACGTATACGAAGTTGTGGATGGTGACAGTCTGCTTGGCCGGAATACGTCAAAAATAGATGGCTCCATACTGGTCCAAATCAATTCCCAAGTACGCACGGAAGCTGCGCACATGATCGAAAAAAGCCAACCCCTTTGCACTGGCGTTACGGTCGAGGGCCAAGACTATGTCGCCACATTGCTGCCTATATTCAATATAGAGGGGAAACAGACAGCCTACATTTTCTCTGTCGTCCTCGATCCCGCTTTAACGGTTCGGTGGACTGACTTATTGACAAAAATAGGCGGTTTTACGGTCATTCTGTTTGCATTTTTCGCTTTCATGTATGTCAGTGAACGCGGTCGAAGGAAATTGGGGGAGCAAAACAGACAAATTGAAGAGCAGACTCATCGTCTCCAGAACATAACAGCCAACATGGGCGAAGGGCTCTATGTCGTGGATCGGTCCGGAGTGATTACATTTGTTAACCCGGCGGCTGAGCACTTGATAGGTTCCTTTACACCGGAAATGTTGGGAAAAAAGATAGATCATTTCGTTGAATTTGAACTCATCAAAAACGATGAAACCGTAGTCATTCTTGATCCGGCCCTGAAAGCTATGGAAGATGGTCATAGGTTTTCGGATGAGTCAAACATGAAAATTCATCGAACCGGAGGTGTGATCCAGGTTTCATTCACATCCGCGCCCATTATTGAATACGGATCCGTCACAGGGGCTGTCACTGTTGTTGAAGACGTGACGGAAAGAAAGAATATTGAAATAGAATTGAGGCAAAGTGAGATTCGGCTCAGATCAGTCGTTAACAACGCTTTGAACGCTATCGTTTCAGTCGACGCGCTTGGACGAATAGAAACATTCAATCCGGCTGCCGAATCTATTTTCGGGTATTCTGTGGATAAAATCATCGGCGAAAACGCTAAAGCGCTCATGCCGGAGCCTTATGCGTCAGGCTTTGATTATTTTGTCAAGAAGGTCCTTGATCATGATTCTGACAAACTATTCTCGCGAAAAGAGGAAATAGTTGCGAAACGTAAGGACGGGACAACGTTTCCTGTTGAGCTGTCCATAAGTGAAATCAGGTTAGGAGCTAAGAAAATGCTCCTGGGTATTATTCACGATATAAGCGAACGCAAGAGATTTGAACAGGAACTGATTGAAGCAAGAGAACGAGCGGAAAAGGCTTCCAGGGCAAAGAGCGAATTTTTGGCAAATATGAGTCACGAAATCCGGACCCCGATGAATGGCATTATCGGCATGACGCAACTAGCTCTGGAAACGGAACTGACTCCAGAGCAACTAGACTATCTCACCACGGTTAAATCGTCATCTGATTTGCTCTTGAAGCTGATTAACGACATCCTTGACTTCTCCAAGATTGAAGCCGGCAAACTGGAAATAGACCGAGTTGACTTCAATCTCAGGGATACTATGGCAGACACTATTCGAGGCCTCGCTTTTCAGGCGGAGCAAAAAGGGCTCGAACTTCTATTTCTAGTGTCTGAAGATGTTCCGGATGCTTTACGCGGTGACCCGATACGTTTACGTCAAATCATCGTCAATTTAGTGGCAAACGCTATAAAGTTCACGGAAACAGGTGAGATTGTAGTTACGGCAGCACTTGAGAATCCGGTGGATGTTGGTGTCATAATTCACTTCTGTGTTTCTGACACGGGTATAGGAATTCCCCCCGAGAAGATTGATAAGATTTTTTTGGCGTTTGACCAGGCTGACACATCCACTACCCGACGATTTGGCGGAACCGGCCTTGGGCTATCCATTTCGACACGTCTTGTTGAGATGATGAATGGCGGCATTTGGGTCGAAAGTGAAGTAGGGAAAGGCAGCAAGTTCCATTTCACCCTTCAGCTCGAAACATCGAGAGAAGCTATTCTACAAAAGGATCCTGCTCCACTCCAGTCACTGCATGGAGTGCCGGTTCTGATTGTTGATGATAACTCCACCAATTTAGAGATTCTGAATAGGCAGTTGTCGAATTGGGAAATGTTGGTTACGGTCGCCAAGAGTGGGGCGGAGGCTCTGCAAATTATGAAAAAGTTCGTTTTGAATAAAGCGCCGATCACAATTGCAATATTAGACTGCATGATGCCTGAAATGGATGGATTTCAACTCGCTTCCGTGATCAAGAACTCCCCGGATTTACAAGACACGAAGTTGATAATGCTGACTTCAGCCAGTCAGGTAGGGGATACGGAAGAACGTAAGAGATTTGGACTCGAAGCCTGGTTGGTAAAACCAGTCAAACAATCTGAACTTCTCGATTCCATTCTGATGATCTTGGACGAAATTGAACCTTCCAAAATCGCTGGCGGGACACGTAAGAAACAAAAACAGAAAGCGCCGCATTATAAAAAGGGCAATATTTTGCTCGCAGAAGACAATATCATAAATCGAACGCTCGCAATAAGACTTCTGGAAAAAGCGGGGCACAAGGTTACATGCGCTGAAAATGGCGAAGATGTCCTGAGGTTATTGGCAGACACAAAATTTGACTTGATTCTGATGGATGTTTCAATGCCCGAACTAGACGGCTATGAGGCTACCCGCCGCATAAGGAAGATAGAAGCCGAAGGTGGCTCGCATATCCCCATAGTGGCAATGACGGCTCATGCTCTGAAGGAAGACAGGGGAAAATGTTTGGCGGCAGGAATGGATGATTACATTACAAAGCCGGTAAATGTGAAAGAATTATTCGAAAAAATTAAGTTTTACGTGACGGATGAGAATAGCAACGGTCAAGAAACAGGGGCTTAGTTATGGAATCCTCCAGGCGTCTTCAGGTATAGGATCCCATACTTTTCTTTTATTTGATTATCCAGTTCAGCCGCATTACTCAGATCTAGGGGAAGAGTCATATTGGGGTAGATTTTCAGGAGGACTCTCTTCTCTCCCTTTGCCACGAGGTTCTGAATCGTGTCAGAAAGTTGCTGGATATTTACGACATCAACATCGCCTATTTTTGTGACTCGATTCAAGTAACCGCTAGAATCGACTAATCCGTAATCAGGGAATATTTCCGAGACTGTCACTATCTTCTCATAAGGCCTGTCAGGAAATGCTTCCGCATATCTTGCCCTGAACGTGTCTCCTGATTGTCCGAGATTTTCAATGCAATTCATGGTCAATTCCACAAACCCGACTCCACCAAATACAAAATAATTTGCCATCGTAAAGATCTGGGGCACCAAGCGAGGCAAGCCCGGAGTAACCTTGCCGGAAATATCCATTGTCTTTCCATCTCTGATCACCTTGATGGTCAAGGGATCACCGACCCGTTTCCTGTTGAGTATCTCCGAGAAATATAGGCGTTGCGCCAATGGCTTGAAATAGATCTCGCCATAATTGTCGATTCTGAAGCCATCGATTTCGGTAAGGATGTCTCGGGATCTGAGCCCAAAAGAATATGGGCCGCCATCGGGAATGATGTAGTTCAGGAGTACTCCACCCTGATCGGGCCCCATGTGGAAATATTCTTTTAGCCGTGGAAACATGAATTGAATTGCGTAGCGCCAGGTAGGGATGAGTGCTTGATTGTCGAGGACCGGCGATAGGTGTTTGACCACGTTTATTGGAATAAAATAGTTGATGCGATCCCCTGTCCTGACCCCTTGGAAGGCTATACCAACTACTTTACCGTCCTTGAGAACAGGACCGCCTGAATTCCCCTGATTCTGTTGAAGCGACGCCTGAACCATAAGCCAGAGTTCGTGGGAATAAGCGTACCGTTTAACTTCTATACGGCTTATTTCGCCTTGTTCGGATTTGCTTATCCTCTCGCCGCCAAGCGGATAACCCCAACCCTGGACTTTGTCGCCAACTCTGAGCGTATCGCTATCGCCCAGTTCCAATGGTTCTATCCGACCATTCTGGGACTCATAAACTTCCAGGTCGGCAGGGGCCATTTCAAGCACCGCAAAGTCAGCGGAGTTGCAGATCCCGACTACTCCCACATCATATTGTCTTTTTTCTCGGCCATTCGAAACTTTGATACTTTCGGCCATTGAGACCGCATGGGCGTTTGTTAATATCAGTCCCTTTTTTCCTGGGAAAAGGTTGTCATCTCGAAAAAAGAAACCACTCGCCTTAAGGTTCGTAAAGTCAGGGCTTTTCCAAGGCTTGTGGTAGTAGGGAGCTTTTTTTGTTGCGAAGACTCGAAGGACTTTCGTTTCAATTGTACGGTCTATCGGCTCTGCCAAGCCTCTATCAGCAACCACTAACAGCAGAAGCCCCAATGAAAAGACGATTATCACATATAGGGTTGTTGTTCTTGATCGACTATTCATTGGGCTTTCTAGGCATCGTCAAAGCGAGATTTTTTCAGTCCTTACCCCTCCAGGAATGGGCGTAGTCTCTTGCTACGAGAAGGATGTCTCAATTTCTTTAGTGCCTTAGCTTCTATTTGTCTTATTCGCTCACGTGTCACGTCAAAATCCTGACCGACTTCCTCAAGGGTATGGTCAGCACGCTCTCCTATCCCGAAACGCATTCTGAGCACCTTTTCTTCGCGTGGAGTTAGCGTTGCAAGGACCTTTCGAGTCTGTTCCGTGAGGCTCATCCCAACAACAGCGTCGGATGGCGAAAGGATTTTTTTATCTTCGATAAAATCGCCAAGATGAGAATCTTCTTCTTCGCCAATTGGAGTTTCAAGAGAGATGGGCTCTTTCGCGATCTTGAGTACTTTACGAACCTTCTCAAGAGGAAATTCCATTTTCTCGGCTATTTCTTCCGGAGTCGGTTCTCGCCCGTATTCCTGAACAAGATAACGGGAGGTTCGAATTAGTTTATTTATAGTTTCAATCATGTGTACAGGGATACGGATTGTACGGGCCTGATCCGCTATGGCTCTTGTTATTGCCTGCCTGATCCACCATGTCGCGTATGTGCTGAACTTGTAGCCTCGCTGATATTCAAACTTATCCACTGCCTTCATCAGGCCGATGTTACCTTCTTGTATTAAATCAAGGAATTGAAGACCTCGGTTGGTATACTTTTTTGCGATACTCACTACTAACCTGAGATTGGCCTGGACCAACTCACTCTTGGCCCGTCGAGCCAGTCGTTCACCCTCTCGACACCGAGCTAACGCCTCTCTCAAATGATAGTCATCCATACCGGCTTCGGTTTGAAGCTTATTAATCTTCCGAATCCCATTATCAATTTTGTTATCAAGATCGACTATCTTTTGGGGGGAGAGATTGGTGAGTTTTTTTAGGGCTTTTCGATCATCTACGAGGGCTTTCCACAAAGTTAGGCTCCCTCGAGCTTTGTCCAACGGCATCTTAAGTTCGTATTCTACCGCTTTCAGTTCCTCTCTGGCTGTTTCTAGTTTACGAACCAGAAATTTCAGCTTACCGGCAATATGGTCTATCATATTGCTGTTAAGGTTGATGTTCCTGAGGCATGTAATTACCTCACCCCGGCTCCTTTCAATATCCAGATCAAATTTTTCCACTTCTTCACGAGCGGCTTCCGGTGAAAGGGTCCTTTTAAGATTTTCAACCGCCTGAAATTTTGCCTCGAGTTCCTTCAACTCCTGAATCAAATTCAGGATACGTTCCACCACTGCGGAATCATCGCCATCCGGCATTTCTTCGTCTTCAAAACCCCGGATTATCTCTTTTACCCGAATTGCCCCTTTTCTAAGCTTGTCACCAATTGCGAGAACTTCCTTAATTGTAACCGGACATCCGATAATCACACTAAAGACCTGTTGTTCTCCCTGTTCAATCCTCTTGGCTATCTCAACTTCTCCTTCTCTGGTGAGAAGTGAAACCCCGCCCATTTCGTGGAGATACATTTTGACCGGATCATTACCCCTGACTGTGGTATCCGGTTCACTAACCTTGATCTCTTCGTCCTCTTCTTCTTCGTCCGGTTTCTCTATCTCAAGCTCCCTCACCTTTGCGTCCGTTACCGGAATTTTCTTGTCAAAGGGAACAAGCTCAACATTAAACTCGGTCACAATCTTCATAAGAAGTTCGTCGATCTGGGCCTCTCCCACCATTTCAGGTGGGATGTGTTTGTTGATTTCGTCGTAAGTAAGATATTTTCTGGTTTTAGCCAGATCGAAAAGGTCCTTAAAATCGGATTTTAGCTTCGTTTCAGGCATAAAACCTTTTCTCCTTTTGCCCAATTCGTAGTCGCAACAGTTTAGGCGTTAGTAGTCTGAATTGATAAAAGTTATACGTGCGCTAGCGCTGCAGCCGGCGACCGATCCCGAGTAACTCTCTTGCGAGATTATTGTATTCTTCCTCTCCTGCTTCGCACTTCCTCATCTTTTCCTGAATTTCGGATTTGCGTCGCAAGAGCTTTTTTAACCTTAGCCGTTCTAAAGACTGATCAATTGTAATGTCGCCATCTACTTCCGGCCTAAGATCATCTTCCTCCGGCTTTGGTTGTAACCAGCTTGCAACCAACGCAGCCATCTCGGGATCATCAAGAGCAAGAGCGAAGGGTCGAGAATCAAAACTTCCTCTTTCCTCTGAGAATCTTATGATCGCTTGCGCCAGTTTAGATAACGTAGGATTTTCTATCTCCCTTAAGACACCGGTTCCTACAACTGTGTCTACAAACCCATCCCGAATTAACATTCCTCGCACAACATTTCGTTCCTCGGCCGGAAAATCAAAAAAGGTTGAAGCCGATTTCTTCTTTGAAGAGCCGCCCTGGGTAAATTGATTAACAGTGCTAGTCGTAATCGCCCGACGTATTCGCTCTTCATTGATCCGAATGCGCGAAGAAAACCTTTCTATAAGATAATCCCGCTCAGAGGAATCGGCAATCTGACGTAAAATTGGGATACATTCCTCGAGCGCCTGATTACGCCCTGAAATACCCTTAAAATCGTATTGAGACTCTAATTGATTTAAGAAAAAATCGATTACGGAGTCACTTGATTCGATGAGTTTATTGAATCCTTCAGTTCCAATTCGATTGATCGCAGCGTCAGGGTCCTTATCCTCCGTAAGGATGACGCATTCGGGTTCAATCCCCTCACTCAGGAATATGGGTAATGAACGCTTGACTGCTCTTAGACCGGCCTCATCGCCATCAAAAATTGTCACGACTCTCTCTGAAAAACGTTTCAGCAGTTTGGCGTGTTCAGTTGTAAGCGAGGTTCCAAGGGGAGCTACAACGTTCTGAATCCCGCGTATCCTAAGCGAAATCTGGTCGAAGTACCCCTCCACCAAAATAATGAATCCAGATTTCTTGATAGCATCCCGCGCAGTATCCAGGCCGAAAAGAATATTCTTTTTCTTGAAAATCGGGGATTCCGGCGAGTTAAGATACTTGGGATCTCCCTGACCGAACGCTCGCCCACCAAAGGCTACGAGTTCACCGTTTAATCCCCTTATCGGGATCATAATCCTGCCACGGAAGTAGTCATAATACCCACCGCTAGGTTTCTGGCGGACCAGCCCTGCGTTTAAGGCGTCTCTCATTGCCAAACTCGAATCCGAAAGGTGATTCTGAAACCCATCCCACGAATCCGGAGCGAACCCTAGCCCGAGGAAATCAATCCATTCCCGACCCAAGCCTCGGTTCAACAGGTATTCCTGTGCGGCAGGGGCGGCGCGCAAGTTCTGGATAAAATAAGAATGAGCCAGGGCTAAAACCTTATATAGACGTTCTTTGGCGTCTTCTCTAGCGGAACTCCCGGGTTCGAGTTGCAACACTACACTGTAACGCTGCGCCAGTAGTTTTGCGGCTTCGACGAAGGACAGATTTTCAATCCGCATTATGAAATTGAAAACGCTTCCACCTACAGCGCACCCAAAACAGTGAAAAATGCTTTTCTGCGGTGAGACATATAATGATGGATCTTTGTCACCGTGAAACGGGCAAACTCCCCTGTAGTCTTTGCCTGCCTTCTTGAGTTCAACATAGTTGGAAATGACCTGAACTATGTCGGCCGCGGCGGCGATTTCAGCGATTTTGGACTCCGGAATTCTCATATTTCTACTCCGGTCTCAAATCCACTATCGTCGCGCCGGCGCCACCTTCCTGCGGCAGCCCACCTCGGTAACCTAAAACCAGCGCATGAGTAGACAGATACTCCACGATCGCCTGTCTCAGACGACCTGTGCCTTTGCCATGAATGATGCGTAGCGACTTCAAACCACTGAGAATCCCATTGTCGATAGTTTTTTCGACCACGGGGAGGGCTTCATCAACGCGCATCCCGATGACATTGACCTCCCATTCAGGTCTGGCAAGAGGGATATCTACCCCAAGAAAGGAATTTTTTGAAGAATTTTTTTTCGTATCAGGTCTTTTAATTAGAGTCAAGTCTTCAGGGGCGACCCGAACAGTGATGTTTCCTACCAAAACATCGACCTTTCCCCTATCGCCTGTAGACCTTAGGACTCCTTGCTTTCCGAGTGATTTGATCCGAACTGTCGAGCCTTCTTCCAACTGCGGCTTCGGTCTGGTCAGAGGTGTTTCGAGTTTTTTTACTATTTCACTTTTTATTTCCTGAACCTTGTCGTGAATCTCTTTACCGGATTTTATCCGTCCTGATTTTAGCGACTGTTTAAGACCAGCAAGATCCCTTTCAGCTCTCTTGAGTAGCTCGCCGGCTTCCTTGCGAAAATTCTCGACGAGTTCAGCTCGTTTCTCGGTGACTTCGACAAGTTCCCGGTTGAGTTTATCCTTGATAGTTTCAATTTCCTCACGTGTCAGATCGAGGGATTCGAGTTTCTCTTTCAGGCTCGCAATAAGAGCTACACTACCGCCCGTGGCCTTGTCAGCGTATTGTCTGGCCACCTCTATAATTTGTTTAGGCAACCCCACACTTTCAGCGGTCGTGATAGCGTGGCTCTCTCCTGGTAGGTCGTAAAGTAATCTGAATGTTGGTTTTAGAGTCTTCGGATGAAACTCAACACTTACGTTTTTCGTATTCGGTTTTGAAAGAGCGTATGCTTTGAGTTGTGTCAAGTGAGTGGTAACCACAACATGAGCATGTTTGGACCTCAGCTCATCTATAATCGCCATTGCAAGCGCAGCGCCCTCATCCGGGTCCGTAAACCCGCCTAATTCATCCAACAGCACAAGATCACCGGGTTGGACCACCTCAAGAATGTCTCTGATACGGATCATGTGACCTGAAAAGGAAGAAATTCTGCCGCGAATATCTTGTTCATCGCCAATATCAACCATGATTCTGGGAAAAATTCGAATCCTTGTGCCTTCTTTAGCAGGTAGCAACAGGCCACATCTGGTCATGAGCGGAAATAGGCCCGCTATCTTCAGCGCTACTGTCTTGCCACCCATGTTGGGCCCGCTGATGACCGTCGCTAGAGTCCCGGGGTCCTGCACAACGTTCATAGGAACCACGTCGACCTCACCCGAGGCCAAGAGCAACGGATGGCGAGCGCTCAGTACCTGAAAACCCTCTTCTACAAGCTCCGGCGCAGTGCAATTCATTGTGATCGCATACTCCGCCCTAGCCTGATACGCGTCAAGTTCGGTCAGAGCTTCGAAATTCCGAATGAGAGGTTCGAGAGAACTTCTTATTTCCTCTGTTAGCCGTCTGAAAACCTGCAATATTGCGTCGCGTTCTTCATCGGCCAACGATGCCATACGGTTATTTTGTTCAACCACTTCGAAGGGCTCCACATACACTGACGCCCCGGACCTTGAATGATCGTGGATAATTCCTTTTAGGAGCCCCTTGAACTCCGGGCGCAGCAGTATAACGTATCGATCATTCCGAAGTGTGACATAATCTTCCTGAACAATTCTTGCGAGGTCCTGATCATTGATTATTCCGTCCAGCCGCTTATTAATTCGTCCCCTTAAAGCCACCGTTTCCTGGTGAATTCGAGTCAATTCCGGGCTGGCGTTAGGTCGAACCGCTCCATGTTCATCCAGGGACCTCTTCAGACTCGCCTTCAATGGGTTCAATAGGATCAGACGCTCCCGAAATTGCTTTAGAAGATTGAAGCGATCCTCGATATCTTCGATTTTTCTTTTCACGGCGGAACTTACATCCAACAATTCGCGAATCGCCAGGATTTCTTCCGAATCGAGGACAAAACTCAAGCCCACCAACTTTTGAAATACACCTTCTAAAGGAGCTAGACTTGAGAAACTGAAGCCGCCATGAAGCCCGATTACTTCCTTCATCTCGAGAGATAACCTAAGGTTTCTCTTTATTAGATTGAAATCGGTCTCAGGAACGCTTTCAAGGACGCGAAGCCTGCCGGAGACAGACTGTGAGTAACCGGCGACTTCTTCGAAAACACCGGGCAACTCCAGTGCTATAACGCTGTCAGTGATCACATCCGACATTTGTTCCTCTGACTCTTTGCAACCGATGAATTCTACGATTGGTAGGTTGTTAGAAGACAGTTAATGAAACATTAGTTACGAAACGGTATAGTTGAATGTTCTTGATTTATAGCCTGACTGGCACACCCTGAGAGGCTAGATACCGTTTCAGTTCCTTTATGGGAATTTCCCGATAGTGAAATATTGAGGCGGCCAGTGCGGCGTCAGCGCCGCCCTTGACTATCGCGTCCCGCAGGTGTTCTGCCGTTCCTGCGCCTCCTGAAGCGATCACTGGAATACCGACCAACTCCGTGACTGCTTTAGTCATAGGGATGTCGTAACCATCTTTCGTGCCATCTGCATCCATACTTGTGAGAAGGATTTCACCGGCCCCAAGATCTTCAACCTTTCGTGCCCATTCCAGAAGATCGATGCCGGTCATGGTCCTCCCACCATGAACGGATATCTCGAACCCGGAAGGGGTGTTACCGGTCTTTTTCCCATCAATTGCAACTACTATACACTGACTGCCGAACATTAGTGATGACTCCCGAACTATTTCGGGATTCTTGACCGCCGCGGTGTTCAAAGAGACCTTATCGGCCCCGGCTTTGAGGAGCCTCCTGATATCAGCCGTGGTCCTGACACCGCCACCGACTGTCAGCGGCATGAAGACCTGTTCAGCGGTTCGAGACACTACGTCCAAGATGATGTCCCGTTTTTCGTGCGATGCGGTTATGTCGAGAAAAACAAGTTCGTCCGCGCCTTCCTCGTCATAGAATCGCGCGTTTTCCACAGGATCGCCGGCATCTTGGAGATTTACAAAATTTACTCCCTTGACTACTCGGCCCTGATTAACATCAAGGCAAGGAATTATTCGTTTAGCTAACATCGGCTCCCTCTGTAAGAGCTATCGCTTCTTTCAGGTCAATCGTGCCCTCGTAAAGGGCCCTGCCGATGATAATACCTGTAACTCCTTCTTTTTCAAGGGCCAACCCTTTTTTTACGTCGTCGGGAGTTGTCACCCCACCTGACAAAATAACCGGGCTATTAACGGCACGGGCGAATTCGGCAGTTGCGGCAAAGTTAGGTCCGCTCATCATACCGTCACGTTCTATGTCCGTATAAATGAAGGCCGCAGGTGAATGGACATCAAACAGACGGGCCAGTTCCCGAGCGTCACTTCCTGTGGATTCCGTCCATCCCTCGACGGCTACACGACCGGCCTTTGCGTCAATTCCTATTGCGACTCTCCCAGGGAAATTCCTGAGCAACTCCACGGCAAGCGCAGGATTCTTGGCGGCGATTGTACCTATAATAACAATCCTGATACCGATATCCAGGTACATTTCTACTGTTTGGAGGTCGCGCACGCCACCGCCCAGCTCAATGGGCACATTTATCGCAGAGACGATATCTTGAACAACAGAGAGGTTGACAGGACGTCCATCGACTGAACCATTGAGGTCGACCAGGTGAATTCTCTTCGCTCCCAGGCGCTGCCACATAATGGCTTGATTAACCGGGTCCTCATTAAACACGGTTGATGAATCCATTCGCCCCTGTCTGAGGCGAACACATTTTCCGTCTTTAAGATCTATTGCAGGGATTACAATCATGATGAAGAACACCGCAAATAAAAAGCCCCCTTGGTCAGGGGGCTTTTTTATGTCAGTCTACTGCTGATCGATGTTATTCGACAGGCAGGTAGTATACAAACGGTGGCCACGGCACGATGAACTTCCACATTGGAACGGCCACAGGGATTGGGGGTGGTCCGCAGCTAATGGGGCCACACACAGGCATTTGAGGCGCCGGGTACTGCATTTTCACCTGAATGGAGGTTGTCAGTTTCTGCGGTTTCGCAGGGGCCTTCACCACTTTTGGAGGGGGCGGACATGCCACACCCACGCCGCAAACTGGGGGAGCCGAAGCCGGCATTACCATTGGCTCTGGCGCTGCGACTGCGCCCGCAAAAGTCCCGGCCCACACCACACCCGTCGACACAACGGCGATCAGTATGAAACCGAGAATCGCTAACTTTTTAACCATACCCTTAATCCTCCTTTCGAAACACTCATTATATCTTAGTAACTCTAATGTCATAGTTCTGGCCTAGGCAATCCTACTTCTTCACCTTGGACGGCATTGGAGGCGGAGGCGCCATAGGAACACCACAAACGGGTTTCATTTTGATGTAGTTAGCCTTCACGTATACGCAGCGCGGAACCTTTACAGGCTTGCAGCACGGATCCATGTAGGTATCGAAATGTTCGACCTTGATGTCGGTTACCGGCACCAGCCACTCATAGCGGCCAGGGGCGATGGGGTTCGGATAAGTCTGGGGGTTGCCATAGAATGCAAGCGGTGTGCGCGGCCACGCGACGCCAGCTAGATAAGGGGCGACTACCCTAACTTTTCTCAACTGCGCTGGTATCGGGGTGATTACTTCCGTTACCTGAGAGTAATCAGTGGCGGCAGGACCACATAGCGGTGGCAATCCTGGGGGCGGCGGCATGTAAGCGCTTCCACCACCGGCTCCACCGGCAAAGGACATCGTGCTAGCGCCGCACAGCGCGAGAACCAAAAGGCTCAGAAGAAACAAACGTTTAACCATACCCTCAATCCTCCTTTCAACAGTTCCTCCCAAAAAACCGCTCGGGAGACCCGTAAAAAACATTCCCGGATAAGAATCCGATATATTCCGGAATGTATTTTTGGTATCAAATCTCATAGCAAATGTCAAGCTATTTTTTGCCTGACGCCTCTAGCCATGGTGCCGGTCGAATCCTACGTCCACTCTTGAATCATCGATTCATTCCGGCCCGGCGACCACGTATTGACTTCCGGACTGGCCGCCCTCTTAGAAACCTTTTTGTATTCAAAAGTTTATTGACGCTAACGATTTTTAGCAAAGGTTGTGAACTAAGTCAAGGTTTTTTTCGCTTCTTGTCTGAATGATTGCCATTCAGGCTAAACCATCCCATATCCGCCGTCCACACATAGAACCTGCCCAGTGATGTAATCCGATTCGCTCGACGCCAAAAAAACAAAAGCCGGACTTATGTCATCCGCAGTACCAAAACGTTTCATCAATATCCGGTTCATGTAAATTTCTTTTAGCTTTTCATCGTGCCTGATCTTCGCGGTCATATCGGTTTCAACAATCCCGAGCGAAATTACGTTTGCGCAAACATTGTAACGCGCCATTTCGCGTGCCACGCTCTTGGTAAAACTCAATATTCCGCCCTTGGCCGCCGAATAATTGGCCTGCCCAACCGTCCCGACCAACCCGGCGACGGAACTTACGTTAATAACTTTCCCGTAGTTTTGTTCCTGAAAATACTTGGACGCTGCTTGAATACACAAAAATGGTCCCTTCAAATGCGCGTCCACTACAGCGTCCCATTGTTCCTCGGTCATTTTAGTCAACATCGCCGGCCTCGTGAATCCAGCGTTATTCACAACTATATCGAGACGACCAAATTCCTTTTTCGCAGTATCCATCAAATTTTCAACTTCGGACTTAATAACGACGTCCGCCTTGACAGCGACCGATTTCCGTCCAAGCTTCCTTATTGCTTCGACCACTTCTAGCGCTGATCCTTCACTTGATGAATAGTTTATCAGAACATCCGCGCCTTCATTCGCAAAAGCCAGCGCAACGTTCCTTCCAACCCCTCTGCTACTACCAGTCACAACCGCCGCCCTACCCGCAAGTTTCATATTACCTCCCGGAAAATACGCAATATGGTTAATACCGATTCGCTGTCGCTACGACCCTACAAAATATGCGTGCAGGGACGCCCGCCGCTGCCATGACATTAATACTGTCCCGCAATATTCTCTAAGAGTGAGTCACGATAAAACATTTAGCAGAGAAGTAGACAAAAAAAAAGCCCCGAGATCTTCTCAGGGCGTGAAAGGAGGTATGGATATGGGTTATCTGTTATTGTGCAACCAGCGCATCTCCGCACGGGCTGTACTATACGGACAAATTGTATGATGTACTGGTTTCGCTTCTCACATAACCCTATCTAATAAATGCGACATCTCTTTGCATAAAAGGTTCCAATTTTTTGTTTTCCTGAAGAAATATTCTAAAAAGTTGACGCTCCGAGGTCGGCTATGGTGTATAGACCACCACGAGAAGCTTCGTTGTCTTCAGACTCAGATTCCTCAAGTGATGGGCCTGACCGGAATCAAAATGGAGGTTCGCTCCCTTTTTCAGTTCGTGGACCACTTCTCCGACCTTAACCTCCACCCTACCGTCAATCACATACATGAATTCCTCGCCCTCATGTTTGTACGCCACCATCTCATGCTCTTTTTTCGGGTCAAGCGTCACGAGGTACGCCCATAAGTGTTTATCTTCAGCATCCGGTGTAAGGCTCTTGTATGAATAGGCCTTGGTCCTCTTCAGATAAGTCTTGCGACGTGCGGCCTTGCGGTCTTCAGATAGGAGCGACGCGGAATCCACTGCCAGAGCGCGTGAAATTTGAATCAACGTCCCTACGGGCGGTGAAACCGTTCCGTCTTCTATTTCCTTCAAATATGCTACTTGATACCCTGTTTTTTCGGACAGGAGATTTAAATCGAGCTTCAGCTTTTCTCTCATTTGCCGAATTCTGTCACCTACACTAAGGGTTTTAGCAGGCTTTTTTGCCATGAGCGATCTCTCCCTCGAAAGTAATAATAGTGAACTCAGTTGGAGCCGAGTGGACTTAATTTAATAAAGATCCTGTCTTTTGCCGCCTTTGGTCTTGGTTAGCTCTCTGGCTATGACAATCCGTTGAACCTGGTTGGTTCCTTCAAAGATCTGAGCAATCTTTGCAAATCTCATATACATCTCTACCGGGTATGATTTCATGTATCCGTAACCACCCAGGATTTGCACAGCCTCCGTGGTTACCCGCATCGCCATGTCAGTCGCGAACCTTTTACCCATAGCGGCTTCCAGCGCGCATTGCTCACCGAGGTCCATTAAGGAACCAGCCCTGTATATCATAAGCCGCGACGCTTCGATCTCGCTGGCCAGATCCGCTACAAGAAATTGTAATCCCTGAAACGATATGATCGGACGACCGAACTGGACCCTTTTTTGCGCGTAATTCAAGGCATAATCAAAAGCTTGCTGAGCTAACCCGACTGCGCACGCGCCTATTCCGATTCGACCTCCATTGAGGGCGCCCAAGGCCATATTAAATCCCTTGCCCTCTTCACCGAGCAAGTTGGTGTCGGGAACAAAACAATCCTGGAAATGCAATTCCGTGCAGGGTGTCGCATTCAATCCCATTTTTGCTTCAAACGGCCCGAACGAGAATCCCGGGGTACCCTTTTCAAGCGCCAAAGCGCTAATACCCTTCTGTTTCTGACTCTCATCCGTTCGAACCATTACTGCGTAAATATCAGCTACCCCTCCACTGGTCACATAAAGCTTTGTGCCATTAACAAGGTAGCCACCATCGACCTTCGCTGCCCTGCAGCTAAGGTTAGCCGCATCAGAGCCAGCGTCCGCCTCGGTCAACGAATAAGCGCCCAGTTTCTGGCCCATTGCCAGCGGTTTGACAAAGCGTTCCCGTTGTTCTTCATTCCCGTACTGGTAGATTAGGCTGACCACCATATTGTGGACACTCATATACACGGCGGTGGCGAAACAGCCCTTGGCAAGTTCCTCAAAAATCAGGGCCGCCGTTAATCTACCTACTCCTGTGCCGCCATATTCCTCGGGCACGTACAGACCCGTGAAATCGAGTTGCCCCATCTTGTCAAAAACCGCCCTGGAAAAAGTATGGGTCTCTTCCCATTCTCTCGCGTTCGGAGCCAACTCTTTGGTAGCGAAATCCCGTGCGGCTTTTCGAATTAGCCGCTGTTCATCCGTAAGCTTAAAATCCATGAAGAATCTCCCGAAAAAGTGATGTGGGTTCTATCTGCTTCATAGGAACAACAGGACCGTTGATTCAATGCCAACTGATTATGTTATAACAATCCAAAGATACTATATGCTAAACATATTCCTCGTACACAAACTTTTCTACAATAATTAACCTAAAGTTTCCAAATTTCCTGTCAGCTTTATCATGGTCAGAGGACTCAATTTCAATGAACCCCTCATACGAAGCGATTCAATTATTGGCAAAGGCGTTCGGCATCGAGCTTAACTACACGGACAATTGGGGACAAACCTTTCAGACTCACCCGTCAGTGATCCGGGGCATTTTAGAAACAAAAGGCGTTGTCATAGACCCGGCTATGCTGACCACAAGTCCTCAAACCGTGGCATTTTGTATCGAATCCACTCCTACCCACATTCATATCTATATAGACCTGCGCCCGGACTTCCTTGAAAAGCTAAGCGTAAACGGGGTCATCACCCTAACTGAGGCCAATGCTAAGATTGCGACACAATCATTCCACATAAGAGATCAGGGAATCGGCGTACACTTAGATGAAAGGACGGGGCTGACTGAACTTTCAATACCTGTCCCCGGCGCCATCACCCCGGGCGATTATAGCTTTGTTGTTCATGTGGCTGCCGATGGCTCTGCAATTAACACGGAACTAAGACTGATCGTAGGGCCCGGCAAGGCTTACACCCCGGCCCCGCTTCAAAACGGCCAAAGGGTCGCGGGGATCGCCATTTCTTTGTATGGTGTCCGGTCCGATTCAAATTGGGGTTGCGGTGATTTCTCAGATTTACTCAAGATTATCGATTGGGCGCATGACGACCTTGGCGCCCATTTTGTGGGACTCAATCCGCTGCACGCGCTCTTTAACACTCGCCCCTATAATTGCAGCCCTTACATGCCTTCGAGTCGTATCTTTTACAACTATATCTACATTGATGTTCTTAAGGCCGGTCGCTCCATCGGCGACGACTTGTCTGATCGGATATCCGCTGACCCAGGAATTCTAGCGGAGGCTAAACGATTACGTGATGTTGAATATGTGGATTATGAGGGTGTGGCGGCGCTGAAACTCAGGGTGTTACACGAACTTTACGATAGCTTTTATGAGAACAAAAACACGTTAGAAAATAGGCTATTGTGGAAACAGTTCGAAAATTACGTGGGGCTTAAAGGCGAGGATCTCGAGAAATTCGCGACTTTCTGCGTTCTAAGGGAAAACTTGCTGTCTAACGCACCGAATCTACACAACTGGAGCGGGTGGCCGGAAGGCTTTCGTCACCCGGATTCGGATGAAACTCTACGGTTCAAGGCCAAACATGGGAAAGAAATCCTTTTCCACTGTTTTCTCCAATGGATCTCAGAAAACCAGTTAGGCGAGGCTCAGCGATACGCGATCGAAAAAGGCATGATCATCGGGCTATATAATGATATCGCGCTCGCTGTTGACCCGAACGGGGCGGACAATTGGTCACAGTCCGAATATTTTGTTAGGGGATTCAGTGTTGGGGCGCCTCCCGACGCGTTAGGGCCGGATGGCCAGGATTGGGGATTTCAACCCCCAAATTGTGAACAGGTCAAAAAGTCAGGATTCTCCCTTTTCAGGAAAAGTCTCGAAGCTAATTCCAAACATGGCGGCGCCCTACGTATCGACCACGTAATGCAAATTCATCATCTCTTCTGGATACCGCGCGGCGACAAAGCTCTGAACGGTATTTACGTCAAGGATTACGAAGAGGACTTGTTAAATGTCCTTACGCTCGAGAGCGTAACCAACAAAACTATGATAGTCGGTGAGGACTTGGGCACATTGCCGTTCAATTTCCGCGAACGTCTTATTGATCGAGGGATATTCTCGTACAGAATTTTTTATTTTGAGAGAGATCGGCTTCATAACCAGATACCTTTTTACGATTACCCTTCGCGGGCCATCGTATCGCTCTCAACTCACGACTTACCGACCTTCTCGGGTTTCTGGCAGGGCCTGGATATAGACTTAAGAATGGCCATACGAGCTATGAAACCCGAAGAAGAAGCAGCCATACGATCAGAACGTATAGAACAGAAGGCCAAGATCATCGAACGCCTGGTCCGTGATAATGTACTGCCGGCTGAAGTAGCGCATCACGCATGGGAATCGGAAATCCCGACCGATGAATTACACACGGCGGTTCTTAGTTTCATTCTGAAGACCCCATGTCAGCTCGCGATTATCAGTTTGGAAGACCTCATGCTTGACACGCGTCAACAAAACCTTCCCGGCACAACATTTGAACATCCGAACTGGGTAACAAAGACTAAATTCGGTGTGGAAGAACTGAAAAGCCACCCTGAAGCTATAAGGATGGCGTTAAAATTCAATAAGCTGCTTGTTGAATCAGGAAGGTATTTTGAATTTAGGGCCTGACCTTGCGATTTGAGCCGATCTTGATAGCTGATTCGCTCAATATCAATGGAGTCCGAGAACCTGAATCGTGCGAATTCCACAGGACCGCGATGTGACCGACATCGTTTCGCCATCGTTCAATCTTCCGAATCGCCTCAGCTTCCCATGGTAACCAGGTCGTCCTCTTTCTTATCCTTATAGACGCTTCCAGTTCCGCAGGCACTGGCGCCGCAAGCAGATTGTCTTCCTCTTCCTCTATGTCACTTAGATAGTCGCTAAGAATTTTCAACTGTCGGCGGTTTAATTTCCCTCGGAGAGCTCGCAACCGTTCTTCGACCACTGACTCCAGCCCCCTTGATGCAAGGTTGTTTTTCTCTTTACAGTCTATCAACTCACTCAGGAATTTGTAGTTTTCACGAAATTCTCCGGGAATAGAAGACAGGTCCATATCCTGGGCGGATTTGTCCACTCTCATGGCTGCTCCATCGGTATTTGATGATATCGGTTCTAGCTGGCTAGCTGAAAGGGCCGGGGACGCCGGCATCGAGGAAGGGCGTAACATGCCAGATTAGGATTGTCAAGTATTGGTTTTATGTTTTTTCACAATATCTTTTAATCATTGATTATATTTTTATTTATTACTCTGGGATTCATCACCATATAATTCCTTGTGGCGCTTCAACACCTCGGGATCAATATGGATTTGACCTTTGAACTTTTCCTGAAACTTCTGAAGGTCCTTCTTTTCCTGATAAGAAAACACCACCGTCTCCAAATTCCCGACTATCCATTCACCATAAGGCATCTCGCGGACCAATGCGACACCGCTCATTACAGTTGTCTGATTAACTCTTTGCGCGTGTATAAAACATCCAAAGAGTATTCCCAGACCGGCAATAAAAATGAAATATATTACAAAAAGGACTGTGCGCGCCATTCAGATTCCCTCACTCGATGACGTTAGTTATAGCACGTCTGTCCTGCAGTTCAGGACTTACCTGTAGATTATTATTACGCATGATATTAGCCACAACGTGACACATATCAGAAGCGGCGGGTCCGTTAATAACAGCGTGGT
>JAPLJJ010000303.1 GCA_026388665.1 Deltaproteobacteria bacterium | reverse complement strand
TTTGTCATGTCCATCCCGTAGTTGAATTCGTTTGGAATCTCAACGGGGCAATCTTCAACGCACTTAGAAGTCCCTGAATGATCTTCGATGTGCCTCGGCATAATCTTGATTGTCGCGGTGTAAGAACCAGGCGAACCAGTGACGTTTCCCACGCTGGCGAGCGTGTATACCGTGATATCTGAATTTTTCTTTATTCTCTTGTAATTGATCTCAAGGCCGCATGTAGGAGGGCAAAGCTTCGGAAAATACTTATTCATCCGGGCTACTCGACCCCCGAGGTAGGGCAGCTTTTCGACCAGGATCACTTTGCAACCTGCCTCCGCGGCTTCCACCGCAGCCGTGATGCCGCTTATACCACCCCCTACGACCAATACGGTCTTTTCTCCAGCCATGCTTCCTCCCAATAAAAAGTTTCTGAGGGAGCGGGCGCTCCCTCAGTCTGCTTCCTCTTGCATTCGAGGAATTCCAGAGACGGTTACGCCTCTGGAATGTCTAAGGTAAGTTAAGAGGTTAGTTGACGATGGAGATAACAGGTACCTTCCTCATTGCCCATTTGCCATCCTTGTATGTAGCGTTGACGAAGACCTTCCAGTTCGCTTCGTCGATGGTTGGGAAATCATTGCGGAAGTAGTAGCCCGGCCAACGGGTCTCTTCACGGAACAGGATGGTGCGAACATGAACTTCCGCCTGATACATTCTCTGAATGTTTTCATGGCAGCGCATAAGCTCATGTAGGTCCTGAGCCGCCAATTTCGCTGAGTCTTCCTTCAACCAGGCCAACAGCTCAAGGGCCCTATCCAGTTTCGCTTTGTTGGTTTTGAAGCCTGAGGTCACGCCTGCGGCGTATTCGTCCATGATTTTCTGAAGACGGAACATGAACATCTTCGGTTTCATGAACTCGGGGTTGATGTCAGGATCACTTGACTTGGCTCCGAATTCCACAAACAGATCCATGGGTTTCAAGATCACTTTCTTCAGAGCTTCAACCTTCGCGGCATCCACATTCGGCTGGGTGTTGTTGGCGACCACGAAACGAACCATCGACTTCGCGGCGGCTCGTCCTTCTGCGTGTGAACCGGAGGAGAACTTGTGGCTGGAAGCGCCGGAAGCGTCGCCCGCGCAGAATAAGCCCTTTACTGTGGACATATATTCATAGCCCCAGAAGTACTCTTTCGGAGCGAGGTCCTTAGGACCGCTTACCCACGCGCCGGAAGCGCCTGAGTGGGAGCCAATGAAGTACGGCTCAGAAGCTGCGATCTCAGAAGCTTTCTCTTCAGGCTGAACGTTGGTTCCGGCCCAGAGAATGGCCTGGGAGATTGTCATATCCAGGAAGTCTTCCCAAGCTTCCGCTTCGAGTTCTTTTATTTTCTTTTTCTGAGCTTTTGGGTCGTCCTTAAGCGCGTCAGATATTTTTTGCAAAGCCTCTTCTGTTCTCATGTAGATCGGGCCCTTGCCTTCAAACTCATCGAGCATGCCAAGGTAGTTACGGAGGTTAGCCGGGATTGGCTTCACTTTTCCGTATTCGCCCCACTTCGCGAGTTCGTCCTTACGCTCGACCATGTACTCGCCACCGAAAGCGTTGGTCGCTCTGGACTTAAACAGGAGGAACCACGCGCCAACCGGTCCGTAACCATCTTTGAAACGAACAGGGATGAAACGAACTTCCTGGCAGGTCTGCTCTGCGCCTGCGATCAACGTGAAGTAAAGGCTGGAACCGGAGTTCCAGGGTGGATACCAGGCCCGACCAAGACCTTCACCAGTGCTTCTCGGTTTGAAAACGTGAACAGCGCCACCCATTGCGGCTAGGACTGCTTTGGCCTTGAATACATAGAATTGGTTTTTACCCTCCGCCTCACGTGTGCTGAAACCAACAGCGCCCGCAATTCTTTCGCCATCCATCAACGGATCGGTGATGAAAACGCGCTCGAAATACTCATGGCCATACTTGATCAGAGCGTTCTTCGCAGCTTCGGCCACGATAACTTTGTAGGATTCGCCGTTGATCATAAGCTGCCAGCGGCCTTCATGAACATACTTTCCGTCTGCGTCCAACCAGATGGGGAGGCCCCATTTTTCGAACAGGTGGACAGAGGAATCAACGTGACGGGCGATATCATAAACGATGTCTTCACGGGTAATACCCATGAGGTCGTTACGGACGTAACGGACATAGTCTTCAACAGTGTTGTCGCCGCTGTTGATGTCGACATACTGATTGATAGCCGACAGACCCATAGCAACCGCGCCGGATCGGTCCATAGCAGCTTTGTCAACCACTGTGACCTTTAAATTATTTTTCGCCGCCCAATATGATGCTTCAACAGCGGCGCCGCAGGCCGCCATACCACCACCACAAATAAGGATATCAGTGGTAACTTCTACAGTTTCAAAATTGGCCATTATTAGCTTCCTCCTAAGGAATTACTTCTTGAGCGTGGGTAGGGCCTTTAGCTTCAGAGCATCCGGCTCGTTGTACAGGCACTGGCTCGCCAGGTCCGTTGTCACTTCACCGAAACCGCCATCAGGAACGGCTGTTCCTTCCTGCGTCTTCCGGATCGGGAACTTAAATCTTTTGAGCATGCCATTACGGAACTTAACAGTCCACATAATGTCTTCCGAACCTCTTAGCGGTACAACTGAAGCGCCCATGGGCACGAAATCCGCATAACCACGCACATCTATCGCCTGCTGGGGGCAAATCTTTACGCAGTTGTAGCATTCCCAGCACATTTCAGGCGCGCGGTTCCATGCTTTCATTGTCTCTTTGTTAAGAACCATCAAATCATTTGGGCAGATGTACATACAAGCGGTTTTATCCTGCCCCTTGCACCCATCGCATTTTTCCATAATTACAAAACTTGGCATGAATTATCCTCCTGGTGAAATAAGTCTTTTTCTAAATCAGTACGACTAAAGTTTATGTCACAAATTTGGACTCAAACGAATAGACAGGCTCCTCCTTTCTCAAGGTAGTCATCCATTCCTGGAAGATCACTTCCCAAGCTAAAGGCGCTTTGTCCCCGAGACCCCTCTTTACCCTCCGTTCATGAGAACGACCGAACCCCGAGCGTAAACATCGGTACCAACGGCCACCGGATTATGCTCAGTCTCTGAGGAAAATCGGAACTGTGTGGAACTTCCGAGAAAAAGTTTGACCATTTCAACTCGACGTGGATCTGACTAGCGCTGCAATACTTAATTTGGATATCCAGCTAGGCCTTGGATGACCTAAGCAACAAAGAATGTCCAATTGAATCAAATCCCGCATTCTTTGTCAAGAGAATTTTTGGGGCCTATTTTCCAAAAGTCCGCAAAAAACAATTGCTTATTTTGCTTGAGAGCAGTTGTATTATATTATATCATAAACATTTTGGGATTCGTAAACACGAAAGGAGCATCCCGCATGGGGACTCTTCAACCAAACGATCCATGCCTTTGCGGTAGTGGAAAAAAATTCAAGAACTGCTGTCTACTAAACCTACCCGCTAATGATGGCGACACTCAAATTCATAGCCTGCAGGAAAAAATTGCTCATGCTTATAAATTAATGTCCGAACAAAAATGGGACGAAGCGATCAACGAATTTAAACATTGTCTCGACGAAGCCCCTGATTCGACTGAAATCCTTCAGGCAATCGGCGGCTGTTATGACGGCTCCGAGGATTACCTGAGGGCCTCGGAATATTACGAAAAGGCCCTGACTGATTCGAATGACCCCAGGAGGCCTCACATTCTGTACCAATTGGGTGTTTCCCGTGCGTGCGCAGGCCGTATCCAAAAGGCGCGGGAAGCCTTTGACACGAGTTTGGACCTTTTTGAAAAGCCTCAGGAAAAGGACGCTATTAAAAAAATTCTAGCAGAGCTGGCAGCAATTGAGTCTGGTAAAAAAACACCTCAATCATTTCTTGCGCAGGCTCAACTTCAACGGGCTTTTTCCGACTTCGAGGCCGAGGATTATGAACAGGCAGCCGTCAGATTGGAAAAGGTTTCAAGACTTGATCCTGAAAACTCGGCTGTCTTTTATAACCTCGGGGTAGCCTATGCGTTTCTTAATAGGGAAGACGCCGCATTAGCTTGTTTTGAAAGAACAGTCGAACTGGATGAGGAATATGTGACAGCCTACTACAACATGGGCCAGATTTATTTGATTAGGAAACGTGATTTCTCGCGGGCGCTGAACTGTTTTGACAAGGCCATCGCATTTCGGCAAAATTACATAGGCGCACATCATCAAAAAGGCCTCGCTTATGAGTTGCTGGGTGATGCTGATAAGGCTATTCAATGCTGGCGCAAGACCCTGGAATTTGATCCCAATAACAAGCAAGCGCTTGAAAACATAGATCGGGTTCAAAACAAACACAGTTAATTTAATACTTGAAAGGATTATTAATGAAATTTCAGGCCGAATCTCTTGAAGATCAAAAGAGATTAATGACATGGGACGACACCTTTTGTTTCAGTTGCCACCCGGGGATTGATTGTTTCAATTCCTGTTGCAAAGACGTAACCATTTTCCTCGATCCTCTCGACGTAGGCAGGCTCCGCAAGGCCCTCAACATGTCCTCTACCGATTTCCTGGAAACTTACACGCACAGGGTGGTGTCACAGAAGAGTGGTCTGCCTGCGGTGGTTCTAAAGATGAACAAGGATGCTGACAAAAAATGCCCCTTCGTTAATGACTCAGGCTGTGGAGTTTATGAAAGCCGGCCTTATTCCTGTCGTCTCTACCCCCTTGATACCGAACAGGGCGTGGAGTACTCCTTCATTGTGGAGGAAGACACCTGTCACGGACTCAAGGAATCCAAAGAGCTTACGGTGGAGGATTGGCGTAGAGATCAGGGGCTTCGGGATTACGACGATATCGATCACAATTTGAAAGATGTCATGCATGCGGACGAACTATGGGAAGAAAAAATTGCGGACCCACGTATGCAGGACATGATTCTTATGGCGCTTTATGATGTGGACCGTTTCCGGGAATTTGTCTTCAATTCGAGCTTTCTTGAGAAATTCAAAATTGACGACGACATCATAGAAAAGATCCGTGAGGATGATGTCTCGATGTTATATTTTGCCGCCCAGTGGCTACGTTTCTCATTGTTCGGTAAGAAGGGTTTTCTAAAAATTGATCGAGATTTTCTCGAGAAAAAGAAACATGAAGTATTAGGTAAAGGAAAACCGGAGAAATGAGAATTTTTTCAGCTCTCCTCGCGATATTCTTGTTTTTGTGTTTGTTTCAACCTAGCTCTGTCCTCGCTGATTCGACTGACAAGCACATTAACAACTTGAAAAGTGATGATCCGGAAATCAGGGCAAAGGCCGCTTTTGATCTGGGTTGCTCCTGAAGCAAACCAGCGAGGGCGGTTCCGCCTCTCATCGAAGCCCTGAAAGATTCGGCGCCAAAGGTCCGTAGCGCTGCGGTCGAGGCCCTGGGATTTTTCCCTAACCATAGTGACGATGTAAAGAAAGCCCTGACGGCCGCCTTGAACGACCAGGATGTCGGGCCGAGGCGAGCGGCGGTTCTGGCTCTTGGGCGTGTCGGTGAAAAAGATCAGTCTATTGAGGAATTGGTAAGAAAATATCTTAATGATTCTGACCTACAAACTCAGATAAACGCCACGATCGCTTTGGCGTTGCTGGGCAAATGGGCTGAGGACAGTATCCCTGTATTGGCTAAAGCGCTTGAAAGCGACAATGAGTCGACGGCCAAAGGCGCCGGCAAAGCCCTCGCCGCAATCGGCGCCGAGAAGCCTGAGAAAGTACTGCCCGTTCTCATTGAAGCCCTGAACGCAAAGACACCTCTGGCTGCGGTTCATGCGCTGCCCGCATTGAAAAAACTTAAGAAGGTATCTGGCCCTGCCCTGCCCAAAATTGTAGAGATGTACGATAAGGCCGATTCCGACACAAAATCGGACATACTTGACGCTGTCGGCGCAATAGATGAATCAGGCGATTTTGCTGTTCCAATTTGTTTGAAAGCTCTTCAGGAAAGCAATCCTCTTGACAGGAGGGAGGCGCTGATTGCGCTTATGCGTTTCCGTTCCAAGGGGTCTACATTTTTTGATGCGGTTGTCGAGGAACTTAAAGACAAGGACGTCGAGAACCGTCTGTTAGCTCTGGGGATTTTGAAGGGGCTTGGCCCCGAATCACAAAAAGCAGCCCCACAGGCGATTTCGTTATTGGATGACTCCGACATGCGTGTAAGAAATTCCGCTATATCAAGCCTGGGCGCAATGAAATCGACATCTCCCGAAATTATGCAGGCGCTCGAAAAAGCTTTGAAAGACAAGGATCACAGGACACGAATCGCGGCTGTTAATGCTTTGCGTCTTCTGGGCGAATCTGCCCCGGACCAAATAACCACTGTATTGAAACA
>JAPLJJ010000180.1 GCA_026388665.1 Deltaproteobacteria bacterium | reverse complement strand
GTCATGGTGCTTGGATTTCAGAAAATGTCTGAAATTTCATCAGCAGAGTCACAGGAAAGAATGGGAAGAGGGGCTGATATCCAGTGGGAAGCGCCATTCGGAACAATGATGCCTGCCTATTACGCCATGTACGCAAGAGGCCATTTTGAGAAATACGGGACAAGTGAGGAAGACCTTGGGTTGATTAGACTCAAATCCTCTACCTACGGCGTAATAAACGATAAGGCAGTGTTCCGGAAATCACTGACGCTCGATAAAATAATGGAGCCAAAGTACATAGCTACTCCTCTTAAGATGATGGATTGTTGCGCGAATGCAGACGGATCTTCGTGTGTCATCTTGGCGTCTGAGGAAAAGGCAAAACAGTTATGCGCAAAGCCGGTGTGGGTAATGGGAGTAGGCATGGCGACCGCGCCGATAAATATGGCTGGTCGCGATACGTTCAGTAGCCTCAAATGCGCGCAGTTGGCGGCTCGCAGGGCTTATGACATGGCGGGAGTAGGTCCGAAGGATATTAATGTCGCTGAAGTTCACGATTGTTTCACGATCGCGGAAATGATGGCGTACGAGGACCTCGGATTTGCAGAACCGGGAAAAGGCAAGGAGCTGATAAGAAATAAAGAAACTTATAGGGAAGGCCGAATCCCGGTTAATGTAGACGGAGGGCTGCTTTCAAAAGGCCATCCTATTGGAGCGACAGGCGGTTCTCAGATTAGGACCATAGTTCTTCAGCTTCGAGGCGAGGCCGGCGCTATGCAGGTGCCCAACGCGAAAATTGGTTTGGTCCACAATATCGGTGGGGTCGGGATCTACGGAAATGTCAGCATATTCGGCGTCGATTGATCCGACGTAAGAAATATCGGAGGGACAGATGGGGTTTGAACAATTTGGGATCGTAAGTTTCACTGCTACAACAAAAACTGAAAAATTCGTTGACCTTCTGAAAGAAGGAAAAGTTTGCGGAACTATTTGTAAATCTTGCGGAGCAAAATTTTTCCCTCCACGAAGCGACTGCAATGTTTGTCTGAGCGACGAAATGGAATGGTTCGATATCCCGGGTAGTGGTGATTTGATTACTTTTACTCAGGCAATGTATGCGCCGGCAGGCTTTGAGAAGGATGTTCCATATATTTTAGGTGTGGCTCAGTTTGCGGACGGGGCCAAAGTCTTCGGCCGTCTCGACAAGTCTATTTCCTACGAAAACATAAAACCTGGGATGAAGGTGAAGCTCAAAGTTGTGGATCTTGAAAACGATCGTTTGAGTTATGTGTTAACCGCTGCCTAAACGCTCCGTAGTTTAACAACTTCCTCAAATCTCGTCTTAGACATGAACATAGAGAGACCCAGATCCTGCGTCTCTCTCCGAAACGATTTTGAATGGAGATACATTATGAAAGCACGTTTATTTTCCTTTTTTGTGATGATCGCTCTCTTGCTTGCAAGCTTCGGCGCTGTTCAAGTAACCAGCGCAACTGCAGGGACCGATCTGACCGGGGAGATCCCCATCGGCGCCGTTTGGTCGCTGACCGGTGACGCAGCAGTTTACGGCCCGTCACAGAAAAATGCCTCAGCGATGGCAGTTGAGGAAATAAATAAGTCCGGCATGCTCGGCGCAGCCAAGATCAAATTATTCACTGAAGACGATCGCTCAACAAAGGAAGGCGCCATCACAGCTTTTGATAAGCTGCTAAAAAAAGACAAGGTGGTTGCTATTCTGGGGCCAACGCTTTCAAATTCGGCTAAGGCGTCCGATCCAATTGCACAGGCCGCAAAAGTGCCGGTGTTAGCAGTATCCAATACTGCCGGCGGCATTGTCGAGATTGGCGATTTCATTTTCCGTGACAGCCTGCCCGAAATGTTGGTCCAACCCAACACTATCCGCGAGACGATGCGCAAGCTGGGTTACAAGAAAGTAGCGGTATTGTACGGTGATGACGATGTCTTCACCAAAGGTGGCTATGACGCCTTCAAAAAGGCGCTTAATGACGAGGGCGTACAGATATTGACCACCGAGACGTTCAACAAGAAGGACAATGATTTTTCCGCCCAACTCACAAAAATCAAAGGCCTCAAGCCTGATGCGATTATCGTCTCGGCCCTGGCCGAGGAAGCAGCGGGTATCATGAGCCAGGGACGTCAGTTGGGTATCCCCGCCTCCGTCCGTTTTATAGGTGGTAATGGCTTCAATTCCCCCAAATTGGCCCAGCTCGCGGGACCGGCAGCCGAGGATGCCATTACCGGGGCCGCGTGGTTGATCAGTAATGATACGCCTGGCAACAAAGTTTTTGTCGAGGCCTATAACAAACAATATGGCTCCAATCCTGATCAGTTTGCCGCACAGGCGTACACAGGGGTTTATATCCTGGCCAATGCCATTAAGACCGCCGGTTCGAGCAGTTCAACCGCGATCCGAGACGCCATGGCCAATATAAAGAACCTGGATACAGTTCTCGGGAAGTTCTCATTCGACGCTCAACGTAATCCTGTTCATTCTCCTGTCGTGCAGGTCATCAAGAACGGAAAATTTGAGTTGTTTAAATAAGAGAAACAAGAGAAACGTGTGGAGGAACAAAGGTCGAGGCTGTCTCCTTGCCTTTGTCCCTCTATTGAAGGTTGGTGTATGACAGAACTCCCTCAGCAATTGATTAATGGTTTGTGGCAAGGGGCGGCTCTCGCCCTTTTTGCTATGGGATACACCCTGGTCTTCGGCGTCCTCGATATCATTAATCTGGCACAAGGGGCCACGTTCATGTGGGGCGCGTTTTTAGCGTTTCTCTGTGTCACGAACCTACATTGGCCGCTCTGGTACGCAATCCCGGTGGCAATGGTCGGAGCCGGGTTGCTGGCTGTATTAATCGATCGCCTTGCATTCAAACCGCTGCGTTCTTTAACAACCGGCGGTTTGGTCTTGTGGGGCGGTTTTATCCTGCTGCTGTTGGGGATGGTTGGTAACTGGGCGACTCCCGTCAAGATCGGAATTACAATCTCCGGAGCAGTGCTCATGCTGGCGGGTTTCGTCCAAGATTATCTTACCGTTCGACCATTGCGACAGCGCGAGTCGTCCCATCTGGCGCCGATCATCTCGTCAATTGGGGCCACGATCATCCTTGTCAGCCTGGCCATAGACGAATTCGGCGCACAGGTTTCACGATTTCCACCCAATCTATTCCCGGTCAAGCCCTATCAGATCACGGCGGACGCTGTGATATCACCTATCCAGGCTTTGGTCTTAGGCCTGTCACTGACGCTCATGGTAGTCCTGAGCCTGCTGATTAGCCGTACACAAATGGGCCGCGCTATTCGGGCGATCGCGTGGAGCGAACGCACTTCCCGGCTGCTTGGAATCAACGTGGATTATGTGATTGCGCAGACATTTTTTATTTCCGGAGCGCTTGCCGGCGCTGCGGGGGTACTCCTTGGCCTTGCTTTCAACCGCTTGGAACCGACCATGGGGAATGAGGTCGAATTGGCGGGTCTTACCGTAATCATTGTGGGCGGGATGGGGAGCATGGGAGGCGCTGCTATAGCGGCTTTCCTCGTAGGAATGATCCGAGTTCTCAGTGTTGCATATATTGATAGCAGTCTCCGTGACGCCTTCGTTTTTGCGCTGCTGATTCTGGTCCTGCTCATACGCCCCAGCGGTATCTTTGGACGAAGCAAAAGCGTGCGAGCCTAAAACTCAAGTATCATGAACAGATAAGTAAAAGTTATGCCCGAATTTGTCGCCAACAATATTTCGACAATTAATTTTATCCTGATCAATATCGCCTTGGGGCTTAGTATCTATGTGACTCTTGCCACTGGCCTTCTTTCGTTATCGAACGCTGGATTTATGGCGATAGGAGCATACACGGTCGCTATCATTTCCAGTCAAGCCCATATGCCGTTCAGCCTTGGGTTCGTACTGGCCATCCTGCTTGGAGTGGCGTTCGCCCTACCTCTCGGAATGCTCGTGCTGGGGCTGCGTGACGTTTATCTCGCTATTGCGACGCTTGGTTTTGGCGAGATTGTTAGGATCATTGCTCTTAATGGCGACAAGCTGGTTCGCCTTTTCAGCGAAAACAAGGAATTAACGGTTTTTAATGGGGCTGAGGGGATCACCCTGACGTACTCTACGCCGACTCCCATACTGGGTTTGCCTGACACGACCTGGCCTATCCTACTCTACGTAATAGCGACCATATACTTGTTTGCTACGCTGCATAACTCCCGTTATGGCCGAATTCTGGCATCAATCAGGCAGGACGAGACAGCGGCTTCCACCCTAGGCATCAATGTGGTGCGTTATAAGCTCCTGGCGTTCGTGCTCGGCTCGGCAATTGCGGCCGGGGCCGGAGCGCTCAGTGCGCCTATCGTCCGTGTGATCGATCCACATAATTACGTTTTTGGCCGCAGTGTTCAAATCCTGGCATACGCCGTGCTGGGGGGCATGACACACTGGGTCGGGCCGATCCTCGGCGCCACCGTGCTGACATCATTGCCCGAGGCGCTGCGCTTTCTGAAGGACCAACGTGAGATCGTTAATGGGCTGATCATCATGCTGTCGATCATCTATCTTCCCGCAGGGCTTGCAGATCCACGCATCTGGGGTATCTTGCGGAAATTCATTTCATTTCCGAAATCCTTGGGTTCCAAGACGCAAAAAAATGATGGAGTTCCCTGATTTGAAGTATTGGAAACAAAATAATCCATACGCTCAACGCAATGAGAGTCGGCAATTCCGGATTTCCACTGAACTCTCGTTCCCTCGTGTATTTTGTCATATACGGTGAGCAGGTATTATGTTACCGGAATCAGCCAAGCCATTGCTTGAAATTAAAAATGTCTCCCGCATGTTCGGTGGTCTAAAGGCGCTCGAAAATATTTCATTCGATGTGCCCAAGGGTGCGATTTGCGGTCTAATTGGTCCTAATGGCGCGGGAAAGACAACGCTGATCAATATGATAAGTGGCTTGGGGCCACTGTCAGGCGGGGCCATCTTTCTTGAAGGGAGCTTGATTAGCGGACTGCCCCCACATCGGATCGCTGAGCGAGGCATCGGTCGCACTTTCCAAAACATTCGCCTTTTCGGTGACCTTTCCGTGCTTGAGAATGTAATCTTAGGGCATCACCTTAAGCAGCGGGGGACTTTAATTGAGACACTTTTGCGTCTGCCGCGCAGTCGGAGCGATGAGCGTGCTTCGCGCCGAGAGGCGCTTGAATTGTTGGGCCGCTTGCATATGGAGCATCTTGCGGATGTTCCGGCTAGGGGGCTCTCTTATGGCGATCAAAGACGGGTCGAGATCGCTAGAGCGTTAGCCCTGGAGCCTTCTCTCCTTCTGTTGGATGAACCCGCCGCAGGCATGAATAGCACAGAGACCGATCAGCTTTCTGAATTCTTACTTGAGCTTAGAGACACTTCGTTAACTCTGCTGATCATAGAGCATGATATGGATATGATAATGCGTATGAGCGATCTGGTGGTTGTCCTGAATTTCGGATTGAAAATCGCAGAGGGGCCGCCGAATTTTGTCCGCAATGAACCTCACGTGATCGAGGCATATCTTGGCCAAGAGCAATAGGAACAAATTGGTGGTTTGTAACGGTAACAAGTAGGAGAACATTTGTATGCTCATTGTGCGAGATCTTCATAGCTCATATGGCGCAATTGCGGCATTAAAGGGTGTTAGTTTTGAGGTGCCGCGGGGTAGCGTGGTGGCCCTGGTAGGCGCCAATGGCGCTGGTAAATCGACGGCGCTCAACACGATCAGCGGGCTGCTACGGCCGGACAGTGGGTCGATCCGCTTTGAGGATCACGATATTACAGGCTGGCGCGCGGATCGAGTAACATCGCTCGGTCTGGTGCAGGTACCGGAAGGAAGACAGGTCCTCGGGGGATTGACTGTGGAAGAAAATCTGCGCCTGGGCGCCTACACACGGAATGATTCCGAGATTGACGGGGATCTTGCCGAAATTTATTTGCGCTTTGATATCCTAAAGAAACGCCGCATTCAGCTTGCTGAATTGCTTTCCGGGGGCGAGCAGCAGATGCTGGCACTGGGCCGGGCGCTTATGTCTCGTCCGAAATTGCTGATGCTGGATGAACCGTCACTTGGTTTGGCTCCCTTGATCGTCCAGGAGGTTTTCCGCATCATTGGCGAACTAAAGGAGCGGACTACGATCCTGCTGGTGGAGCAAAACGCCCGGAAGGCTCTGCAACTAGCCGACTACGCCTATGTAATGGAAGG
Organism: Deltaproteobacteria bacterium; assembly: GCA_026388665.1. Taxonomy (GTDB): domain Bacteria; phylum Desulfobacterota; class Desulfomonilia; order Desulfomonilales; family Desulfomonilaceae; genus CAJBEZ01. Next base: position 3,745 of record JAPLJJ010000180.1, on the reverse strand, counting down.
GGGGCGTGTGGCGCAGGAGGGCCCCGCTTCACAGTTGCAGGGTGACTCTCGCATTGTGGAGGCCTATCTGGGAAGGAAGCGCTAATACTGTGACTGTTGTCGAAACGGATGTCTTATTAGGCGCCGGCCTAATAATTTAAGATTTCTAGTCGGTTCGTTCCTCTGAATTCCACGAGACAGCGTTATCTCTGTCATTTCGACTGAGAAATCCTGCTTGACGGGTTGTGGAGCGGGCTACGAGATTCGCTCTCTGAACGTGCGCGACGCAGGATTAGGAAGTCGACCCAACAAGCCTTTCCCAGCAAATTTTCTCATGATCGGCCACAAAGCCCGAGAGATTTTTTGGCCCAAGGAAAAAAGCCACGGGCTTTTTGTCGCCAGGGCGTACGTTGCCATGGTCGCTCGTTCCATGAGTGGGTTCAATCCTTCGTTCACCCGTTGCTCACGTAACATGGCCAACAGCTTCACGAGCGGTACCTTTACGGGACAGACTTCCGTACATGCTCCGCAAAGCGTTGTGGCGTCAAGTAGCGGGTAGGCTTTGTCCATTCCTTCAAGCAGGGCTGTCAGAACAATACCCATTGGGCCGGAATATGTGGCCCCATAAGCATGGCCGCCAATCGTCCGATAGACGGGACATATATTAACGCATGCGCTGCAGCGGACACACTTGAGAATTTCGCGATATTCGCCGGCCAGGATTTCCGACCGGCCGTTGTCCAGGAGCACAATGTGGAGTTCCCGCGTCCCTGTGGACTCTCCCGGCTTCCTCGCGCCTGTTATGACAGACAAGTAACTCGACAAAACCTGTCCTGTAGCGCTACGAGGGAGCAGTCGAGAAAATAGCGACAGGTCTTTCAGCGTGGGGATGACCTTCTCGATTGATAGCACCGCAATATGCAATGGCGGCAAGGTAGTGGCCATCCGCCCGTTTCCTTCGTTTGTGAATATGGCGATACTCCCCGAATTTGCCACTGCGAAATTGACGCCGGAAATCCCCGCATCTGCAGTTAGGAATTCTTTCCTGAGCACGCCTCGTGCAATTTTCGTCAGAACCGTGGGATCGTCTGAATAGGGAACGCCGAGTTTTTCAGAAAACAGTTCTCCCACCTGCCGTCGGTTCTTGTGGATGGCGGGCGCAAGGATGTGAGAAGGTTTTTCACCTGCAAGCTGCACTATGTACTCACCCAGGTCGGTTTCCACTACCTGGAACCCTCGATCTTCGAGGTATTCGTTGAGGTGGATCTCCTCCGTGATCATGGATTTAGCTTTAACAATCTTTTTTGCGCCCCGATCCCTAAGAATGTGGAAAATGATTTCTCTAGCGGCTTCAGCGTCCCGCGCTCGGTGCATAACAGCGCCGGCTCTTGTGGCGCTCGACGAAAACCGATCCACATACTCGGGCAAATGATCCAGGACATCGAGTCGGATTGCAGACGCCTGGTCTCTCCATAACTCGATAGGTACCATAGACAAGCCCTGGGCTCTTTTTGTCATGAACATGTCCGTGGCGATCCGCATGGCTTCGCGGAGGGGTTCGTCCTTCACTGCTTGAGCCGCATTCCTTCGAAAATCTAAAGGCGACAAAGTTTTGCTCATAGAATCCTTTTTCACGTCAGCCTCGAACCCCTTTTTCTAGTAGAATGAAATGTCTCTCGACATCTGATGGCGCATTATCTACCTATCCTCTGCAAAAGCAGGATTAATTGGTTGACGCAGCCCTCGACCAAGACAGTAGCAAATTCTAAGGCGCTGGTCGAGAAACGATTGTCATGTAAAACCTTGAGCGCCTAGCTAACCCAAACAATCAGAATAAACAGCCATTTTCTATTCTAAACAAAATACTAAACATGAACCGTTTACTTTGGGATTAAACAGAATTAGCCGTTCAGAACAACTTCAATTCATCGTATACTCAAAAAAACCACATAATCAATTCCGCAGTTCTCGTCATCGCTTTGCTGGGGTTACACAATGATAAAGAAGAAAAAGAAAAGACATTCTGTCACGGAAACAGAAGAGTTCAAGAAATTGGCGAAAGAACTCAGGAAACAGGTCCCAGACGAAAAGAAACGTTTACAGGAAATACTTGACGAAATAATTGATGACAAAACAGATAAAAGTAAAAGGTAAAGCCAGCTCAAAAATCCATGAACAGGGCAAGAACTTTGGTGCGAGATTTGATCCCGGAAATTGTGCTGGGAAAATAGATTGCAAAAATGGCGGTTACACAAAGTTCTGGACCAGCAAGTAGATGAAGATCATCGATAATATCAATTCTTTGCTTGGCGAACAGATGTCGCCACATGCTGAGGTGAAGGCGGAAGGATGAATGATTACAAAAAGCTGATTCGCAACAGCACGGCGGAGTTCCTGATTTTTACGGGTCAGGCGGGTGAGATGGCGGCATTGTTCCATGTGGACGTGCGGACGTTTAATGAACATCTCAAGAATGTTTATGAACAGGGAGAAGTTACACCGGAGTCAACTATCCGGAAATTCCAGATAGTTCAAACCGAAGGAAAGCGTGAGGTTGTCAGGAATGTTGATTTCTACAATCTTGATGCGATCATCTCGGTGGGATACCGGGTCAATTCGGTTCGGGCGACATCGCCAAGGATTATGCTGAAAGCGAGTTCGAAAAATATCGCATCGTGCAGGATCGGCTGTTCCAGAGTGATTTCGACAAAGTTATAAGACAGCTTGAATCTGCAGACAATGATTCGCTATCATCTTCTAATAACAACACAGCCGGCTAATGAAACTATGAAGTTTATTGGGGTTCCTTACCCTAACAGAGGGAGTATCATGAACAACAAATTATCACTTACAGGTCGTTTTAGGCTGTCCAAAACAGTTAAATTATTTAGTTTTTGCAACAAGGCCGGTCTTAAACTGACATTCCAGGAAACTGAAACCGAACCGAACGAGTTGGTTTGCGTGTGGTCTCCAGAGTTAATCTAACCGCAGAAATTAAGAACAGCAGACAGGAAATTTGCGCGAAAGCCACTGGAACATATGTATTAATGGATCCGGAAAAATTCAGACTCGCAGTTCAAGAATAAGTCACGGTTTAGTTACGAAATATCAAGTAGATAACAATGATTACAGTAACTTCTCAATAAGTCCGGGCAGACTAACCCAACCCTGTTTGTAACAGTCTGATATCATTGGGTCCGTGATTTTTTTACCTCAGTTTTACCCTGGGTTATTGAGAAGTTACTGATTACAATGGCAACAACGATCCAGGCAATTATGGAACATCCAAACGGTTGACTGGACTGAGATTGCTGATACGTGTCGTGGAGCGGCGCCTGTTTTTCTCCAGCGGCTCTCTTCTCCAGGTACCGCCTTTCTTCCTCCGCCATCATTGCGGCTATAATTAAAGGCTCTTCGTCCATGTCGGGTCCGTTTTGTATCAAGCAAGATAAATGGCAACGGTCCTTATGGTTAGAGGACCGGTTGTTAAAACATTGAACGTGCAAGTTTAACCGATAAAGAAAATAAGTAACCGTTCAGCGGGAGTCCCCCTTTTATGGTTCGATTTCGTTGAACGGTTACGGCGCGGCTTTATGATTTGATTTAAACATCTACTTGAAGTAACCTGTTTTTATGTGCTGGCAATTATTGAAACTTTGTTGGTCTGCCCTAATTTACAAAGTTTTGTCAGAGAGAATGGGAAAATGAAATACAAAATCGTGCTCAGACAATCCAAGGAAGGTTACAGTGTATCTGTCGCTGGATT
>JAPLJJ010000191.1 GCA_026388665.1 Deltaproteobacteria bacterium | reverse complement strand
GTCCCTCGAAAACAGTATTCTGAGAAGAAAGAACCACCGAGGGGACAAGGTGAAACCATACTCCTGGTTGACGATGAGTCCAGCTTCCTCGAAACAACTTCACGCCTATTGGCGGGCTCCAATTACAGGGTGATCACCGCTTCAAATGGTAAAGACGCATTAGAACTTTATGAAAAACATCGGGAAGAAATCAGACTGGTAATCCTAGATCTGTTAATGCCTGGGATGGGCGGGGAAGAGTGCCTTCCGGTCTTATTGAGAATGGACTCGAATTCAAGAGTGCTCATGGTTAGTGGATATCATGAGGAGGGGATGGCTAGGAAATTGAAGGACGCAGGGGCAAGAGATTTTATCTTGAAGCCGTTTGATATGCCCCAACTCCTTGAGAAGATTCGGAAGATTATTGATGAAGAGTGAATGGTATTGAAATGTACGATATTCTTTGCTCATACCAAGCTATGGGATATACATGTGGGATATGAATATTGATTCAATGCCACGGAAGCGTTTTTAACCGAATCTCAACAATGACCCGCTGTAGTCAAATCTCAGCTATTTTCTCGGAAAAAACATAGAAACGCTTTTTGTAGGGAAAAGTTACCCCCCATATTTGAGTTTAGGAGGTTTTTTGCGTCATCAGTAATGTTTCAGGAAATTCCCAGAACTTGCTAAACTATATACTGAGAAATAGAAGCAAACTGCAAAAGCATTAGAGATGCTCAAAATAATGGGCATCCTATTGAGCATTATCTTATCAAGCATCCCGAACCCGAATTCAGCCACAGCGTTTGTCCAGACTGTACGAGATCATTGTACCCCGAGATTGCTGATGATGTTTTTGGACGTATGAACAAGAACGAAAAGAAATAGAAACGGGTTTGTGCATAAGCCTTTCTATATAGCTGAACTCCTAGACGAGGCGCGTTCTGTTTTGGACAATGACTAGAACTGGTTTCACAAGACCGGACTTTACTTGACAATTTTCTTTACCATTTGTTATTCATGAGGTATCACTTGACATTCTCTCCAAATCGGCGAGATCCGAAAAAAACTCCAGACACCTGATCAGGTGGGAAAATGTGTTTGTGACGATCCCCTACCCTGTCGCTGGAAGCCATCTACCGTCTTGTCTTTTAGAAAAACAACCGAGTCGATCGGTGCTGATAGCGGTTTCTAAATTTAGAGAGAACGCTGATGTCAATCTTAAATGAATCCCAAAAGGGGGCTTTAGAATGTCGTTAAATTTTGACCTTCCCAAGGATGCCGAGCTAACAAGAAAAGTTGTGCGAGAATTCGCGGAGAAAGAAATCGCTCCGATTGCCCAGGAACTCGATGACAATGAGGAATTTTCCTACGACCTAACTCGAAAAATGGGTGAACTTGATTTCTTTGGGCCTTTTGTCTCCGAGGAGTACGGAGGCAGTGATGTAGGCTATCTCAACTATATTATCATGGTAGAGGAGATAGCGAGGATAGACGGGTCACAGGCAGCGACCATCGCCGCCGGAAATTCATTGGGTATTGCCCCAATCTATTATTTCGGGACGGAAGAACAAAAGAGAAAATGGTTGCCGGACCTATGCAAGGGCAAGATCATGGCTTCGTTTGGGCTAACGGAACCGGACGCGGGTTCAGACGCCGGCGCTTCTAAGACTTCTGCGGTCCTGGATGGAAACGAATGGGTGATCAACGGTAGCAAGATTTTCATTACCAATTCATCGACCGACATCAGCGCAGTTTGCGTGGTGCAGTGCGTGACGGATAACAGCGACCCCAAGAAGCCGGAGGTTAGTTGTATTCTCGTAGAAAACGGCACAAAGGGTTTCACTGCTGAGAAGATGCATGGGAAAATGTGCTGGCGCGCTTCAAACACCGGACTCCTCACCTTTCAGGACTGTCGTGTTCCGAAAGAGAACTTGCTTGGTGGACGAGGTGAAGGTTTTCATCAGATGCTAAAAACGCTGGATGGAGGTCGTCTGTCTATTGGAGCGATGGGCTTAGGCGGAGCGCAGGGAGCTTTTGAACTGGCTCTAGACTATTCGAAAAAACGCCAGCAATTTGGTCGTCCCATCGGATCTTTCCAGGTAAACGCATTCAAGCTTGCTGATATGGCCACAGAGATCGAGATGGCCCGGCTACTCCTCTACAAGGCCTGCTGGTTGAAGGATAATGATCGTCTCGTTCCGAAATATGGCGCAATGGCCAAGTTGGTCTGTTCGGAAACTTATTACAGAGCGGCTAATCACGCGGTTCAACTGCATGGTGGGTATGGTTTGATGAAAGATTACGCTGTTGAGAGACATTATCGTAACCAGAAACTCCTGGATATCGGCGAAGGGACTTCGGAAGTTCAACGCATCGTGATCGCCAGAAATATTGGCGTCCCCGGACGATCAATGTAACACCGTTCCTTAGAAGCCGAACTAGTACGACGCGATACGAATTGAAAGGATTAGAAATGGACGGAGAGTTCAAAGAAACTTCATATGAATCTTTTCGGGATACGGTTGATGGATATGGTGAAGAAAGAGGAAGTGACCTACTGACTGACCCCGCAGCCGTAGAAGCCGCGAAACGCGAATCGCAGACAGAAAAAGAGGCTGACCATGGAGCTAAATTACGCTCTGCTCGGGAATCACTAGGTTTTTCGATTCAGGAACTAGCCTCCAAAATTGGGCTTCCCTCTGATTTGCTGCAAGAAGTTGAAGAAGGAAAAACTATTCTACCCCTTGGGCAAATTATAAAATTGAGCAAGGCCCTTTCTCTGAAAATGGCTGATTTTATCTCTGAAGGCGATAGGCCGTTCACCATCATTCGAGCTGACGCCAGGAAAATATTTAAGCGTTTTGGTAAATCCAAGGAAGACCATCGGGGTTACGAGTACGAGTCTCTTGCGCCCGGAAAAAAGGATAGGCTCATGGAGCCTTTTATCGTCACGCTCCATCCCTCGGATGCGGACGAGCCATCTTCCCATGACGGGCAGGAATTTATCTATGTTCTTGAAGGCGAAATGGATGTCATAATAAGAGACACAAAAGACGTGCTAAGCCCTGGTGACGCAATATATTACGATTCCAGCGACATTCATCTGGTGAAGGCTCATGGTGATAAGCGAGCTAGAATACTGGCCGTTCTGATAAGTTAGTGTACCAAAGGCTATGTCTTTTGTTGTTGGTAGGGCGGGCTGTGCCCGCCACTTTCTAATTCCGGCGGCCACAGGTAGCCGAACGTCCGTCAATCTCTTTGGAAACACATCAGTGAAACTCAGATCGGTCAAACCATTAGACATGGCGCTGATTGACATTTTCAACTCCGCTGCCATGCTAACTTACAATTAGAATCCTACTGGCTGCTGTCAGGTTTTTTTCGAGGAGCCAAGAAAGTTACTCTCGTTTCAGCAAGAGGTTATTTTCCATGAACATCCTTAAACCGGCGGATACGCCTATTCTAGG
>JAPLJJ010000139.1 GCA_026388665.1 Deltaproteobacteria bacterium | reverse complement strand
TGTTTTTATGGGATTGATTTTTCGAGCAAAGGAGAGCTGATTGCATGCTCGAAATCCGTTCAACAGATCTGCGATTTCATAGAAGCGGATTCATTAGCTTACCTGAGTTTGGATGGCATGTTTCGGGCCATGCCAATTCCTGCGAAAGATTTCTGTTCAGCCTGCTTCACAGGCAAGTATCCTATTCAAATTACGGATGATTCCACCAAGCATTGCCTCGAGATGAACACAGATGAACCAAACGTGTGGCCATGATTTATACCAATTGGGGGCTCAGTGATAAACTTACCGGGAACGTCAGGACTGGGGTTCCCTTCACTGCGAGCGACGCAGAGCCGTCGGGTCTTCGTTCAGGAGACCCCAGTCTCGTCTCATTGTCACTAATCCTTAAAAGAAACCGTATTAATCAAGAAGCTAGGACAGTAACAAGCCTTTCTGCAACTATCATATCATAGGGAGAAGTTATTTTTATATTGTAGCTGCTATCAGTTACAATCGCGACTTGAAATCCAAGACGTTCCACGAGCGCAGCGTCGTCAGTCCCTGTAAAACCATCAGCCATGGCTTTTTCGTGCGCGTCGACAATAAGGGAGGTTCGAAATGTTTGAGGCGTGTGCGCCAACCATAGGTTATCGCGTGGGACGGTTTCAACGATAAAACCATTCCCCCTTTTTACTGTGTCACTTACAGCGCACGCGGCTATGGCTGCGCCGGTTATTTTGGCCTTCTCAATAGACCCCGAAATTACGGAAGCCTCTACAAATGGCCTTACAGCGTCGTGAATCACGACAAAATCACTATCTTGCGCCAGCCTCAGTCCATTAAGGACCGACTCCTGCCGGCTATCCCCTCCCTGAACAACGTTCCTGATTTTGGTCAGATTGTAACGAGCTACTATTTCAGATGAACAGTATTCAACCTGACCTATAGGAGTAGTCAAGACAATGAAATCTATACCTGGATGCGCTTGAAAAATAGCAAGCGTTCGCGCCAGTATCGGGATACCGTTTAAATGAAGATACTGTTTCGGGATATCGGATCCCATCCGGGCTCCAACTCCCCCTGCCGTCACTATGGCTGCGCATATCATTATTCGTTCACAGACTTCTTGTAGAATTTCAAAGTTAGTTGAACTATCTTACATACGGACCTGATTTCAGGTCAAGCAGGCAAGGAGGAAAATCAATTGGAATCGGACATCGAAAAAAAAATATTGGAACGTATTGCAAATCCCGGATGGGTAACCACCCGTGGGGTACTTACAGATCCGGCAGGTCAAGTGGATTCGGAAGAATATCAGAAGGTTCAAACAACTATGCAATCTCTTGCCGGTAAAGGGACGGTAACTCTTTGGCGCCTTGTTTTGGAAGCCGATGGGTCTGAATTAATGGCCGCGGCAAGACCCGACCTGGAACTGGATAAAGACCTCGAGCGCAGAGGAGCCTGGGCTAAAGCGGTTCGATATTAAATCAACCAGCGTCCAGCGTTGACCATAGACACTATGCTAAAGCGCCTCGTCCATTCAAGTAATAGGGAGTCTTCAATTCGCGTGTCACAGAGATGAAAACTTTATGGGATCGGGACATTTTTGAAAAATTCTCAGAGACTCATCTTTGTAACGCTGAGCATTTTGTATGGATTGCGACCGCTAATATCAAGATGACCTTAATACGATACAGATCCAAGTTTATCTCTTTTCCCGATTTGATGGCCGTCCTTATAAACAGAGGCGTAATCTTCAGAATCATACACGCCGAAGCCCCATCTCGACCTTTCAGAGATCGTTACGAAAGAATTGACCAAAAGGGTAAATTGAGCGCAGGGGTTGAGTTCCTGCAATGTCCCAGAATGCATGCGAAGATTTTCATAGTAGATGGAACTGTTGCCCTGGCTGGAAGCGCAAATCTTACCGGAGCGGGTATCGGAGCAAAAAGCTCCAGGAAAAGGAATTTCGAAGTCGGTTTTCTTTTTGAAAACCAGGACACTGTTGAGCCTTTTGTAAATTACTTCGATTTTATTTGGATGGGTGGCCATTGCTCCGACTGCGGACACCGAGAAATATGCCCTGGCCCTGCGGACTCGTGACAAGATGAAACCCGTTGGAACGCTTTTGGTCGATGTTTGTTTTCCCTTGCCGATTGAGGGTCCTTACACTTATCTGGCCCCGGAGGCCCTACGAAATCGTGTGGGCTTCGGACGGCGAGTGCTCGCTCCGTTCCGAAAAAAGATAAGGGCCGGTTTCATCGTCGGACTAAACCCAACCGACCAATTTGACGCCGAAATCAAGGATATATACGACATTCCGGATGAGGCGGTGTGTTTTGATCAGGCATGGTGGGATTTTATCAAGTGGGTTTCAAATTACTATATGACCCCAACCGGCCTTGTCTTGAAGACAGCGATTCCTTCAGGGTTTGAAAGACGATCTGAGGCTTGGGTCAGGTTTTCAGCAGAAGGAAAGGAGTGGATTCAAGGTCTTCGACTCCCTGACGATGAAATGGTCGAACTTAAGATCCTGAGATCAGATTCCATTTCCTACAAAAAGCTGGTCTCCAGAATCGGCAAGGATCGTGTAGCTGAGGCGCTTCGCGTCGGTTGGGTTACACTTGAAGAACGTATCGCCCAAATCCGTTCGAAAAAAGCCACAACAGGTAGCGCTTACCCTAATTTGAACAATGCGCCTGATTCAGAGACTGATATTGCTCCTGAACTCACATCTGATCAGCGGTCTGCCTGCGAAACCATAGTCAAATCCATAAGTGAAGGAGGGTTTGCGCCTTACCTGTTGTTCGGTGTAACAGGGTCAGGCAAGACGGAAGTTTACCTCAAGAGCATTGAGGAAACCATGAAACAGGGGAAACGAGCTTTGATGTTGGTCCCGGAAATAGCCCTGACGCCTCAATCAGCTAGGAGAATTATCTCAAGGTTCGGTGATAATATATCTCTATTTCATAGTGGTATCACGAACGCTCAAAAGATATCTGAGTGGCGAAGAATCATGGATGGAAACACGAAAGTGGTCGTAGCCACTCGATCCGGTATTTTCACCCCCATCCCTGATCTCGGAATAATTATTGTAGATGAAGAACATGATTCTTCTTACAAGCAAGAAGAAGCCTGTCCATACAACGCTAGAGACCTGGCTTTAGCCAGAGGCAAACTCCAGGGACTTTGTGTTGTCCTTGGGAGCGCCACGCCTTCATTTGAAACCTTTACGAACTCAACGAAGGGTAAGATCAAACGAATTGACCTTCCCACGCGTTATCATGGAGGCGCTCTACCAACTGTTCAGATTGTTGATCTCAAAGGAAGCGGTAAGGGCAACTACACATCCAAATGCTTCCTGACTCAGCCACTCGTAACGGCTATGAAAGAGACAATAGAGAGAGAACGCCAGGTTGTTCTGTTCCTAAACCGTAGAGGGTTCGACACCTTTGCTCAGTGCCAGGAATGCGGCCAGGTTTTCAGATGCCCGAATTGTGATGTCAGCCTCACACATCACAAAAGCGCAAGACACCTAAGATGCCATCTCTGTGGGTTTACCCAATCAGCTCCGCCTTTGTGTCCAAAGTGCCACAGTTCAAAGCTTTATTTTGCAGGTATAGGGACCCAAAAAGTTGAAGACGAACTTAAGAATCTCTTTCCGACTGCCAGGATCGAACGATTTGACAGGGATTCGACCAGCAAGAGAAATCAGACGGAAGAGATACTGCGTCGTTTCAGAGATCGGGAAATAGATATCCTTGTAGGAACGCAGATGATTGTCAAAGGACATGATTTTCCAGGAATATCATTGGTTGGGATACTTTTTGGGGACGCGTCTCTTAATTTTCCCGACTTTCGGGCCTCGGAGAAAACCTTTCAGTTGCTAACTCAGGTCGCTGGAAGAACCGGGCGTGATACTGACCCCGGTCTTGTAATTCTTCAGACTTTTGACACTGAGCATGAGGTAATACGCTTCTCAGCCGGACACGCGTACGAAGATTTTTTCCATCGAGAATCAGAGTTGCGTAAAGAGTTATTTTACCCTCCTTTCGGTCACCTGATACTAATTAAAACCCAAGGCCCCACGGAAGATCGGGTTCAGAACAAGGCATTGAAGATTGCCCGTATGGCTAGATCTTTCAAAAAAGATATTCCGGACGTCATGATCCTGGGACCTGCCCCCTGTCCTCGTCGTAAAATGATCGGAAAATTCCGGTGGCAAGTTCTCTTGAAAAGCCCTGATCGCTCTGCCGTCCGCAAGATGGCCCTGAGGTTGATAGATGAGGGCGCACTAAACGAGCATGGCGTAAAGGTTACCCTGGACGTAGACCCTATTGATTTGATGTGATCATAGTCTGAAGTTGTGAGATAGATTCCGAAGAAACAGTAATAGTTTCAAGAATACTATAACATTCCGACAAAATTGTATTACAATAATATTATGAAGTCCGGTAGACAGTGAGATTGATTATCCAGCGGATTCCTACTCGGGACGCTCGGATCCGACATAGATTTTTTTAGGACCCGGTTTCAACAAAATGGAGACCTTATGAACAAGACTCGTATCCTCATCATTTCCATTGTCGTCTGCCTATTGATTGGTGGAGGAATCCTAATGTGGTCCGCTCGGCAAAGCGGACACCCTTTGGGAAAATTGATTGGGGGAACGACCCTGGATAAAAATGAGCTTTCTAGTATTAAACATATTACTGATGATAATTTTGAGGTTGAGGTTGTAGAAGCTTCCAAGAGTCAACCCATACTTATAGACTTTTACGCGGACTGGTGTTTCCCGTGCCGAATGCTTGATCCGATTCTCGAAGAATTGGCCAAGGATATGCGTGGAAAAGCAATAATTGGTAGGGTAAACACCGACAAAAACCTTATTGCCAGAAAGTTCGGCATCACAAAGATCCCGGCAATCTTCATAATCCGAGACGGAGAAGTCAAAGGCTCTTTCTTTGGTGTTGTTCCAAAAGAAACAATGGCGAAAGCCTTGGCCGATTACGGTTCCTGATAGGTGATACCGTTGGTCAATGATTGGTAAAATTGCGCCGGGATAAGGGTCGCATTAACGCCAAGATTCGACGGTTTTGCGTCGCTCGTAGTGAATAAGACACCTGTCCGGAAGCTCATGGCAAGTTGTTTGTTGAAACATGAACTCGGATCAATCACATTCATGACACAATTGACAACACTCAAGATATTGATTCGTGGGGCCGGCGAAATGGCCACCGGAGTCGCATGCAGGCTACACAGGTCCGGATTCCGACGAATCTTACTGACCGAAATACCGCAACCCTTGGCTGTTAGGAGAACGGTCAGTTTTTGCGAAGCCGTCATTCATGGATCTCATAGCGTGGAAGACGTTCACGCAATAAGGATAGATGACGCTGGGCTAGCCTCCGAGATCTGGGAAAAGGCTGCAATACCAATAATTATCGACCCTGAAAACATTTCCAGGAATGAATTTGAACCTGATATTCTTGTCGACGCGGTCATGGCCAAAAGGAACACTGGGGTCAGCATTTCGGACGCTCCCCTGGTAATTGCTCTAGGTCCTGGTTTTTCAGCAGGAGCTGATGCTCATTGCGTCATCGAAACAAACAGAGGCCATGATTTGGGACGACTTTTGTATGATGGCCCAGCCTCGCCGGATACGGGTATACCCGGACCGATTGGGGGCCATACATCTGATAGGGTCCTAAGAGCGCCCTGTGACGGGTTGTTTGAGAGTGATCATAGCATAGGGGATATAGTGCAATCCGGTCAGCAGATTGGCACTGTATCGAAGAAACCGGTAGCCTCAAAGTTAAACGGTACACTCAGAGGACTTATATGCCCTGGCGTAACAGTGACTCAGGGCCTGAAAATAGGGGATGTCGATCCCCGGGGGATAGTCTCGTACTGTTACACAATTTCGGAAAAGGCGAGAGCGCTTGGAGGCTCAGTCCTAGAAGCTGTCCTGGCCCATTACAATAAGTGATCCATCTACACTAACCCACGTCGGCATTTCATAGCCCCAAAGCCCTCCTTGTCGCTAACGACTCAAGACGTTTCCGAGTCTAATTCCTTACATTATGGGATGGCTTCTTTCAGTTTAATAGATAGTTATGGCGCTTTAATATTGAATTATTTTGCATTTTAGGTTATCATTCCAAGAAATAATTCAAATTGAAGTATTACATTTTGACAAAGTATTTCAAGAGGGTTATCGAATTGCCAAAAGCATTTACGGCATTTACACTGTCCTTGATTTGTTTTATTTCAGCTTCCTTAGTCCTTGCCGAACCTTCCGACAAAACCCTTGGGACACTGTTGGCTAAGAAAAATTCTCATGGTCC
>JAPLJJ010000255.1 GCA_026388665.1 Deltaproteobacteria bacterium | reverse complement strand
GTCCGCTTCGAGTTTTAATCGCTTAATGAGTTGCTTATTCCAGTCTTTGATTCGTTCCCTGGAAACTTGATAACCGGCGTCGGTGAGAAAATCATAAATGGAAGAATAGGGACGTTCGGCCTGAAACCAATCGACAAGTTGTGCGCGTATTTTTTCCGGTAGTCGTTCAACGTTATCGACGACTTTCAAAATACGCGCGGGCTTCCCCCTATTATTTCCTTGATCGTTAATTTGAATCCCCCCCTGAAAGCCTATACAGCTTTGCCGCGTAAATAATTATTCAGAATAATATGATGTGTCAATTTAATATTAGGATAGAGGGGAAGCTGAACATAACATGTCGAAATATTAATAACATTATACACATGTAAAATTAAACTACTGATTATAATATGTTGTAAGGTGTTTCTTGAAGTTAATTTAGGAGGGCATTTAGGAGGGCATCGAGTTGAAGTGATTTACAGCGATTGATGTAAATTGGTGAAATAATTGGAGGGCATTTAAAGGGCAAAAACATGTCAGAAAAACAAAAAAGCCAGGAGTTATCCTGGCTAAGTAGTTAATTTCTTATGTTCTTTTCTGGTGGGCCGTCGGGGGCTCGAACCCCAAACCTACTGATTAAGAGTCAGTTGCTCTACCAATTGAGCTAACGGCCCTCTGGAATTTTTTAAACTACTTATTGGCTCCCAGCTTGTCAAGAACTATCCGCGACCTCTGTTACGGGAGAGCGACCTCACCAGGCGCCCTCTAATTTGAAAATACTGGGGCCACCGTCCAATAAGGTTGTGTTTAGACGAAAGAGTGGTTACAGAATACTAACAGTCAACTGAAACTCAGAAGGTAAAAATGGCCTCAAAAGCACTTGTCGCAGTCACAAGAACAAAGCCGGAAACAGTGCTTGAAGATATCAAGCTAACAATGAAACGAGCGCGTTTCACGGAATTCCTTGATCCTTCAAGGACAGTAATCCTAAAGGACAATATATCGTGGCACTTCCCGTTCCTGAGCGCCAACACGACTCCGTGGCAACTCGAAGGCGTCATCATTGCCCTTAAGGAAGCAGGTTACAAAGACATAGTCTGTGTTCAAAACGAAACAGTAGTGACGAACGCGTTCAAAGGTGAGAAACTCAATAAATACGTCCCAATATTGGATAAATACAAGATCCCGGTCCTCTACAATTTTCGTGAATCAGACATCAAGTGGATCAATTACAAGCCAAAGGCCAAGATGCGAATCCTGGACAGCATCTTCACAGACGGCATAATGATTCCGGAATACTTCTTGGGTAAAAATATCATCCATTTGCCCACGGTCAAATGTCACATATATACCGGCACGACCGGTTCCATGAAAAACGCGTTCGGTGGTCTGCTCAATACCAAGAGGCATTACACACATTCCGTCATTCACGAGACGTTAAATGACCTTCTTGACATACAGAAGGAAATTCATTCCGGCATATTTACCGTGATGGATGGAACAGTGGCCGGCTGCGGCCCAGGGCCTCGAACCATGACTCCTTTCGAAAAGGACCTTATGCTCGCCTCCGGGGACAGCACTGCCATCGACGCGGTTGCAGCGAAACTCATGGGATTCGACCCCATGAGCCTGGATTTCATACGGATAGCCCATGAATCCAGGATCGGTATTGGAGACATGAATGAAATAGAGGTTGTAGGCGAGGACATTTCTCAGGAGAACTGGCGCTTCTCTGTCGGAAACAACGCAGCGTCGGCTGTCGGCAAGTTCATATGGTTCGGGCCGTTGAAGCCATTCCAGAAGCTTTTTTTCCGGACCCCACTCGTATACCTTTTTGTCTTCGGGTCATTTTTCTACCACGACTACATTTACTGGCCTTTTAAGGCTAGGCCGCAAATAGAGGCGTTCAAGAAAACTTCCAAGTGGGGAAGATTGTTTGATTCGTATCCGGAGTAGCGGTCGTCAACTATTCAGGTCGAATTTAGGTCCTGACAGATGATTGCTTACTAAGAGCGAGGCCCCGCGCGAAAACAGGCGTTGGTCTTCGAATACCCAACGCCGTCTACACGGAATATAAGAAGCATGATGTCGGCTAATGTACAATAACGGTCGGTTGTGTCCGCTATCGCTTGTCTTGGAAGAATTTCAATTTAAGATGCTGATTGAGTTCAATACGGACTTCGGCACGCATGGTCTTCAGAGCTTCTTTCCATGCCTCAATCTTCTCAAGCGCTTCGGTTTCCCATGGAAGACGATCGTCAGGGCTCTTCGCTAGGATGTCACGTTCGAGTTCCGCTGGGACCGGCGGTTCGAGCAATGATTCACAGCGGGATTTAATTCGTCTAATGAGCTTTAGGAGGCGGAGAAGATCATCTCGAGAAAGGTTTTTAGGTGGCTTTTCAGAAGGGGTTTTGGGTATGAGGTTTAACTGATCTAGAGCAACTCCATTCTTGATAGCGGTGTTAATGATTTTTTTCAGGTTACGGTAATTGCTTTCGAAGTCGCCGGGAGGTTCGGGAACTCCAATCGCCGCATCGGAATAAGGGAACAACATATCCGTACCTCCTACTGGAAAAATAAAACCCGAAAGGCGTCCGATTTCCGCCTCCGGAAAATACAGCGGAGATAGCACGGCCCCTGGGGTTAGTCAACAAATAGTTTACATTAATTTATTATTATATTGACTAAATAGACGAAAGTCTTCGCTTCGTTAAAAAATAGTAATAGAATTACATAGACTTGGGTAAAAGCGCGTCTAATATATCATGCTAAATTTTCTTGTTGCGGTTTCCTCTGCGATTAATCCCAGCGCGCCAAACCTGACGCCAAACAGATTCAGGAGATTCGAAATTCCTTATGGCATCCAAAGAGATAGTTATTCGCGGGGCCCGCGAGCACAATCTAAAAAACATAGATCTTGACATTCCTCGAGACAAACTCGTCGTAATTACGGGTCTTTCCGGATCAGGTAAATCCACGCTCGCTTTCGACACGATCTACGCCGAGGGACAGCGTCGTTATGTCGAGTCTTTGTCGGCATACGCGAGACAATTCCTGGAGATGATGGATAAGCCGGATGTCGACTTAATCGAAGGCTTGTCTCCTGCTATTAGTATTGAGCAGAAGACCACATCCAAGAATCCCAGATCCACAGTTGGAACCGTTACTGAAATATATGATTACCTAAGATTGTTATACGCGCGCGTTGGCATCCCGCACTGCTGGGAATGCGGCAAACCCATCAGCTCGATGACGATCCAGCAAATGGTTGATCGGGTGATGGATTTTCCGCTTAATACGCGTGTCCATGTGCTGGGACCAATCGTAAAGGGGCGCAAAGGCGAGTACCGGTCGGAAATCCAGAAGCTGGTTCGGGATGGGTTTGTTCGAGCAAAAATTGATGGAAAGCTGATCGATCTCTCGACAGAGATTCGACTTGAGAAGAACAAGAAACATGACATCGAAGTAGTTGTCGATCGACTTGTAATAAAGCCCGGCGTCGAGCGCCGTCTAGCTGATTCACTTGAAATAGCAGTGCATCTTGGGCAGGGAGTGGTAGTCGTAGAAGATCAGGAAGGTAAGACTCATCTTTTCAGTGAAAACCTATCCTGTCCTGAGCATGGGGTTTCGATAGGCGAGATATCTCCCAGACTCTTTTCTTTCAATAATCCATACGGAGCTTGTGAAACTTGTGGCGGACTAGGGGTAAAGACACATTTTGATCCCGATCTCGTGGTTCCTGATCCTAAAGTATCACTAACGAACGGGGCCCTTGCCCCATGGAAAAAGAAAAACTCACTATTCCTGAACCAGACCATCCAGGCCCTTGCGAATCACTACAATTTTGATCCGAACCTACCATTCGGTAAATTGCCGGCAAAGATCCAGGAAATAATTCTGTATGGATCAGGCGCAGAGGAGATCGATTTTAACTACGAGAGAGACGGTAGGCGGCATTACTTTCGAAAGGTTTTTGAGGGTGTCATTCCCAACATGGAACGAAGGCAACTGGAAACCGAAAGTGAAGATGTGATTGAAGAGTTCAGTGGTTTCCTCAGTGAGATCCCATGCCCATCCTGTCACGGAGCGCGGCTTAAGAGAGAGGCCCGAAGTGTGTTGTTAGGCAATATCCCCATCAATGAACTTACAGCTATGTCAATACAACGTGCAATCAGGTTCATGGAAGAACTGGAACTAAACCCAAGGAGCGTGGAGATAGCTCGAAGAGTAATAAAAGAGATACGAAGCAGGCTAGGTTTTCTGGATAGGGTAGGGTTGAGTTACCTGACGCTGGATCGTGGTTCAGCTTCTCTGTCAGGTGGAGAGTCCCAGCGAATACGGCTTGCTACTCAGGTGGGATCGTCTCTGGTAGGGGTGCTCTACATCCTCGATGAGCCGAGTATCGGGCTACACCAGAGAGATAATCAGCGACTGCTCTCTACACTTGTTGATTTAAGGGACCAGGGGAACACTGTGTTGGTTGTTGAGCATGACCCTGAAACAATACTCAGTTCAGATTATGTCGTGGACATGGGACCAGGAGCGGGCCGACTCGGGGGTGAGGTGGTCTTCGCCGGACCTCCGAACGAACTGCTTGATTCTGAGGACTCCATAACAGGAAAGTATCTTTCCGGAAAGGAAACGATCCCGGTCCCTGGAAAACGCCGTAAGCCGAAACGGGAAAAGATCTTGATTAAAGGAGCAAGAGCCAACAATCTAAAAAACATAGACGTGTCCATTCCTCTGGGGGTCTTTACTTGTGTAACCGGGGTTTCCGGCTCAGGGAAGAGCACTTTAGTCATAGAAGTCCTGAGAAAAGCATTCCAGGCGAAGACACAGCGAAGCCTCGAGAAACTGAGTTTTGTAGATAAGATTGAGGGGCTATGGCAAATAGACAAGGTGATCGAAATAGACCAGAGTCCTATAGGTCGGACGCCGCGTTCAAATCCTGCTACATACACCGGTGTATTCGGTCATATTCGTGACTTGTTCTCAAGCTTGCCTGAATCTAAGATGAGGGGATACAAACCGGGGCGCTATAGCTTTAATGTAAAAGGAGGCAGATGCGAGGCGTGTCATGGCGATGGTGTAATCAAGATTGAGATGCACTTCCTGCCGGATGTGTACGTCAAATGCGATGTCTGTCATGGGAAAAGATACAATAGAGAGACTCTTGAAATAAAATTCAAGGGGAAAAATATTACTGACGTTCTGGACATGACGGTCAATCAGGCGGCTGAGTTCATGGAGAATATACCGCCGATATACAATAAGATGAGAACATTGCAGGACGTGGGCTTGGGGTACATAAAACTGGGTCAGCCGGCCACGACCCTTTCGGGCGGCGAAGCCCAGAGGATCAAACTATCGAAGGAGTTGTCTCGTCGTGGCACGGGAAAGACGCTTTATATACTTGATGAGCCTACCACCGGTTTGCATTTCGCTGATGTAAAGAAATTGCTGGATGTGCTCACCAGCCTGGTGCAAGCGGGTAATACAGTGCTTGTGATCGAACACAACCTGGATGTCATTAAAGTCGCCGATTACATAATAGATCTCGGACCTGAGGGCGGAGATCAAGGTGGAGAAGTTGTCGCCTACGGTGCCCCGGAGATAGTAGCGGAAACCCCGGGCTCATATACGGGAATTTTCTTGAAAGAAGTCCTGGGAAATCAAAAGGGGTATCGATCTTTGATGGCGGGCGCAGCTTAAATAAGGGTTACACGTCCATGACAGGGACGGAATGACATTTCCGTTGTTAGGACAGGAAATGTCATCCCTGGTTCAAATGTCAATTTTCAAGAAAGCTAAAAAGAGTCTCTTAATTCTCTACAAAGCACAAGATAGATCCTATTTGGAGGCTGACGCCGATTTCTCCTGATCCATTTTTTTCAGCTCTTTCCTCAGGATTTTTCCGACTGCGCTTTTGGGTAGCTCCGAGACAAATTCAACGTATTTCGGCACCTTGTACTTGACCAGGTTGACTTTACAGTAATCAATAATTTCAATTGGGGTTGAGGTCTCGCCAGGCTTCAAAACGACAAATGCCTTGATTCGTTCTCCGGAATAGGTGTCCGGGACCCCGATAGCGCATGCCTCCAAAACCTTTGGATGAGCGAAAAGGACTTCGTCCACGTCCCTCGGATAAATATTAAAGCCGCCGGAAATGATCATGTCCTTTTTTCTGTCGACAATACTGAAATAACCTTCCTCATCCACAATGGCGATATCCCCGGTAAGAAGCCAACCATCGCGCAAGGTAAGTTCTGTTTCCTCCGGCCTGTTAATGTATCCTTTCATAACCTGAGGCCCTTTAATGCAGAGTTCGCCGGGTTCGTTGAATGCGGTTATTTCCTGATGAAAATCATCTACATGAACCAGCTTGGCGTCTGTATTCGGTATTGGGAGCCCGATCGAACCTGGTTTCGTGTTTCCTCCCAGAGGATTAATCGTCGCGACCGGTGTCGTTTCCGTCAGGCCAAAGCCTTCACAGATTTGAGCGCCTGTAAGTTCTTCCCATTTGCGGATGGTTTCGAGCGGTAAGGGGGCCCCACCGGAAAAACATCCTCTAATAGTTGAGATGTCATATTTCTTGAGATCAGGGAAATTTATCATTCCGTTATAAAGTGTTGGAACCGCCGGAATATAAGTGGCTTTGAATTTTTGGATCGACTCAAGAATGGACTTAGGCTCTGGCTTTGGTATCAAAATATTTGCGTAACCATAATATATTGCCATGTTCATTGCTGTGGTAAGCCCAAACGAGTGAAAAAAAGGCAGGCATCCGACGACGGTTTCCGCTCCGTCAGTAAATTCATAGAACCACGCTCTACATTGTTGAACATTGCTGGAAATATTTGCATTTGTTAATTGGACTCCTTTTGAAACACCCGTCGTTCCGCCGGTGTACAGCAATAACGCAGTGTCTTCCCAAGCCGCCTTATGAGGATTTTTTAGTGGTGGAAACTTTTTGACTAGATCTATGAATTCATAAACATTATGAGCGGTTGGAGTCTTAAGGTGCATACCTTTTCTGACGAACGGGAAAAGTTGTTTAAGAGGAAATGGCAAATAGTCTCGAATGTGACAGGAAATGATTTTGGTTATTTTGGTTTTTGGCCTCAACCCGATCATGCGCGGAACTAGGAGGTCCAAGCAAACCAGGAACTTCGAATTAGAATCATTGTACTGGTGCTCAAGTTCGCGATCAGTGTACAAGGGGTTGTTCAGAGCTACGGTAGCGCCTGCTCGTAAAGCGCCGAAAATGGCGACCACCATTTGAACTATGTTAGGGAGAAGAGTCGCCACCGTGTCACCTGGTTTGACGCCGAGGTCAACGAGAGCGGAAGCGAAACGCGACACCATGTCGTCGAGCTGCTTGAAAGTTATCTTTGCTCCCTGGAATATTAAGGCGGCGTTGTCAGGGAAACGGTTTGCAGTTCTACTCAAAGCGTCGGGTGGGTTAATTTTCTCAATATCGATTTGAGCAGGAACACTAGAAGAATAGGATTTTAACCAGATCTTGTCCATTGAATCCTCCTGGCACGAGATAAAGCCGACGTGATTATGATGTCTCAAAACGAAAATACTGAAATGCTATGAAAAGTCAGTATAACTTATTGTAATGGCGGCTTCAAAGAAAAAAGGCGTCTAGGTGTCGGGAAAGGGTCAAATAGAGACTTGTTAGTGCTATAATGAATACCATGCTTAAAATTATTATCCGTGAAATCATGATCTTGGTATTTTCTATCTCTATATTTCCATCCATATTTTTATTCTTGATTCTGCGTGGCGACATTAACCGATACGGTTTAACTCTGTTTTATCGTGAAATATTGAACATAGGGTCATCATCCTTTGACTCGACCATGCTGCCGCTTCTGTTCAGGTTTTTTGCTCCGTATTTGGCTATACAGGCTTTTCGGTCGTACCAGTGGTCTAAGACCGGTTTTGAGGCTAAGAGGTTTGCAAACCTTTATTTTGCCCTATTGACAGGCGCTGTCGGGATATGGTTCGCGAGCAACTCCTGGGATTTATTTTATTTTATGTTTGAGCTTGGGGATATTCCTGCGGAACTCATCCAGTTCTTTCAATTGGAGGCCGTACATTTGATTAGCGCGATAGCAGGGCTCTACATTTCATATCGATGCCTGCTTGTTTTCCTTAGGCCATCGAATCAAGTTCGGCGCTAGGTCTAAAGTATCCCTAGTTTGTCGTTAATGAGCCTCAGCATTGCTATATTTTCAGAGTGCCCTGTCTGTTTCGCGATGATCTTCCCTAGTATCGGGCGGCCAAGCAGATAGAAATCCCCTAGAATATCCAAGATTTTGTGTCTGACAAATTCGTCTGGAAAACGTAATGGCGGATTCACGACTTTGTCGTCATCGAGCAGCACCACGTTCGAGAGTTTTCCGCCGCTTGCCAGCCCCATCTCATCCATTATTCGCATGTCCCGCACAAAACCGAACGTTCTTGCCGGCGCAATCTCGGATTTGAAATCCGCGACCCCGGAAAGCCTGAAAGTCATACTCATCTTTCCTATGGGTTGAGGATAGTCCATATAATACTCAATCTCGAGCGCATCAGACGGCTCAATCCGCATACTCTTCGCGCTTCCTGCCGGCACAGGGATTTCCATAGGTTCTGTAATACGGATTCCTTCTATAATTTCATCCTGCGTTATAATCTCGGCGTTTTCGACAAGTTTACAGAATTCGAGCGCGGACCCATCCATTATGGGAACCTCACCGGAAATTTTTACAAGGAGATTGGTGAGCCCGTAAACATGAAACACGGCCATGAGGTGTTCTATGGTTCGTGCCAGGGCCCCGTCCCCTCGCAGACTGGTGCAAAAATCAGTGGATTCGACATTTGTCAATAACGCAGGCACTGTCTCGCCTGATGTTATGTGTCCGAAATTTATCCCGGACGAAGGTGGCAAGGGCGATATTGTAAGGCCGGTTTTTTGACCGGAATGCAATCCCTGGCCATATATCACAACCTTTCCACGAAGAGTCCTCTGATGTCGAGAAGTGGCCGGTTGCTCCATGACAGGCGGGCTCTCCAAGAGCGCTTCAGATCCTGAGCGTTCATGGTCTATTTCGGAGGTTACGGTTACATCTTCTGTCGCTTCAGCTTCCGAAAGCGTCCCTTTGTCTGATTTGTCAATGTTTTCTTCGGAATGTGTCGGCAATAGCAATTCGTTGATTGTCAAAGTCGATCCCGAAGCGTTCATGACGGTATGTTCAATCAGTATTTTCAACTCCTTGATGTTTCCCGGCCAGGAGTGTTCAGCCAGTCTCGACAACGCTTCTTCTTCAATATCCGTGATTTCCTTGTCGAATTCCCTAGACGCTTCAGCGAGAAAATGCCTCACCAATACAGGGATGTCTTCCGGTCGTTCTCTGAGGGCAGGCGCCCTTATCACCCGCCTCGCCAATATCGTCTCAACCAGGTCTCTAGAAAATCCCCCAGAAATTAATTCATCAGGAGACTTTTTCGAAGTCGATATCAACCTGACCGAGTTTGCGCGAACCGCCGTCTCTTGGCCGTTAACTCCGAAGTTCTTGAAGACTTGCAGGAGCGTACTATCCAATCCTGGTTTCAAACGGTCAATCCCGACGAACAGCAAGGTTCCGCTGGCCGCATGGGTTATCTTGCCTTGTTTTGTGACGTCACGATCATCGGTTTTCCCCAAAAGTGTTTCCCGAATATTATCTTGAGTAAGTTCGTTACAACTTACCTTTACGAGCTTGTGCCGGTCTTTCCCAGACAAAAAGTGGGTCATGCGAGCGAGGAACTCTTTTCCCGCTCCCTTTTCCCCATATATCCAGACAGAACCTGTCTCTCGAGCCGCGTTTTCGACTGATCTACGGGTATTTGCAGCAAGTTGGGACGATCCAATGAGGGGCCCGGGATTCCCTAGTGAAAAGTCAATAACATCAGATCGAACATTCCTCGACGCTATGGCCTTTTCAACAAGATGCAATGTGTCTTCGAGATTCAGAGGTTTTTCGAGGTAATCTTCAGCTCCAAGCTTAATGGCCTTAACTGCGGTCTCGATAGTCCCGTGGCCACTCATCATGATTACATGGCATTTGTGAGCGATTCGCTTGATGGCCTTCAATGTCTGCATTCCATCTATGCCCGGTATCCAAATATCGAGAAAAATTATATCCGGGGAATCGCTCTGCACAATGTGTAGGGCTTCCTGTCCGTCTCGAGCTTTGAGAACCTCGTGGCCCTCGTCGGCCAATATTGCACCCAGTGAAGTAAGTATCTCCTCCTGGTCATCTACGATTAATACTCGTCCCTTTTGCATGATTATTGGAACTCACTATTGATGATATAGTTGTCTACAAACGGCCACAACGAGACCGTCAGCGACTATATATGCTTGTGGCAATATTATCAACCCGCAATTGGATGTAAGGAATTGACCGTGGGGTCTTTGTACACGAGAGGTCTGATACCGTTTTAGCGTAAAGATTGGCGCCAGGCTGAAAAGATTTTTTGATACTGAGAGGGAAAAGCTGTTGGGTCCGATCTTAATCCCGGCCGAGCCGTCCGCTGAGTTCATCAAGAGTGCGTTGACGGTTCATATCTGTCTTGGACGATTTTAGGTAATTCTCGCGATCTCTCGATGAAAGGGAGGCTTTGAGGGGCATGTCAGCGTTCTGGCTTTTTTGAGGGGCAATGCCGGAACATGACGGTGTATCTTCAAGAATATGGCAGATTTGATTGTTTGCTATAATGGATGAAGTTTGGTCTGCTGCGAGAGTTGGTTGAATTGAGTAAAACATAGCAAGGGTTAAACCCATAAATATGAAAAAAGACTTCATACCCTGACTCCTTACACGCCCAGAAGCAACAGTGGATCAGTCTACCACCTGAAATCTAGATGGTTACATATCACATTTACGCGAATAATTAAAGAAAATTATTGTGGATTTTGGATGTTCTGAAACCAACAGGGCGTGATATCAGGTTAAATGTGAGACATCCTGAGGGTATTTCTGTTGAACTCTACCGACGGTTTCCATCAACTCCTGGTAGTTAATGGGCTTGGAAATATAGTCATCCATTCCCGCCTCAAGGCAAAGTTCTCTGTCACCTTTCATGGCATGGGCCGTCAGAGCTATTATAGGTATATGTCTCTCTGAGCCTTGTTCTGCTTGACGGATGAGCCTCGTCGCTTCAAACCCATCCATCACCGGCATTTGGACATCCATGAGTATCACGTCAAATTTATTTTCCTTGAACGCATCCAGAGCTTCTTTCCCATTAACTGCGATTGAAACTTGGTGGCCCAGATTGGTCAGCATGTATTTCGCCAACTTCTGATTGATCAAATTATCTTCAGCCACGAGGATATTGAGTCCGGCCTGCTGTTCCTTGGATTTATCGTGGTCCACGGGTTGAGCCCTAGCCGCATCCTCGCATTCGGGCGCCTCCATGGTCTTAAGCAATCCAGCGACCAGCTCAGATGGCCCTACCGGCTTTGAAAGGACCAGACTTACCGAAAGTTTCTCACATGTGCTTGTGTCAAGAGAAAAGCCCTTGGGAGCCATAAGTATGAATGTGGATTGAGGAGCGAGACTTTGGTCTCGAACCTCTCGGGCCAATTCCAGGCCGGTGATGTCAGGCAAAGTCATGTCAGCCAGAATGAAATCAAATCGTAGGCTTTTCTGTTTTGAAGCTGAGAGGGTTGATACAGCCTGCTTTGAGTCTTGTGCATACTCAATTTTCATGCCGGTCTTTGAAAGTGTCTGCCCCATCAATCTACGGTTGGTCGCATTGTCGTCAATGAGCAACACGGAACGTCCCGCCAGAGAATCAGTTTTCGTTGCTGAGACAGTTTTGTCCTTCTGAACAGGCGCTTTGGCCATTCTTACCGTAAAATAAAACACACTTCCCTTGCCAAGTTCGCTTTCAGCCCGGATTTTTCCTCCCATCATCTGACAGAGCTGCGAAGAAACCGCCAGGCCAAGACCTGTTCCTCCGAATTGCCGGGTTGAAGACGAATCAACCTGTACGAACGCCAGAAAAATAGAGCCCAGTTTCTCTTCCGGGATGCCTACTCCCGTGTCCCTGACCGCAAAAACAAGGTTCAATTCTGAATCGGATAGCGGTTCCGCTTTCACCGAAACAAATACTTCACCATACTCCGTAAATTTGATTGCGTTCCCCAAAAGGTTGATAAGGACCTGTCTCAATCTACCGGAATCCCCAATAATTTGGTCCGGCGTGTCGTCATCTATTTCATATAGCAACTCCACGCCCTTAGCGTGTGCTTGAATCGCCAGGTTCGAGACCACGTTGGACACGGATTCCCTAAGACTAAATGGCGCGGCGTACAATGACATCTTGCCGGCCTCAATCTTAGAAAAATCCAATATGTCATTGATTATACCTATCAAATCTTGAGATGACGTTCTGATCGCTTCAATATATTCGCGTTGTTGATCATTCAAGTTCGTGTTAAGCGCCAGTTGAGCCATGCCGACTATCCCGTTAAGCGGTGTTCTTATCTCGTGGCTCATGTTGGCAAGGAACTGGCTCTTAGCTCGATTTGCCTGCTCGGTTTGTTCCTGGGCTCGAACAAAATCGCTCACATCAATAACGCTCAGAATCACGCCCCTATATGTGCCATTTTCAAAAATGGGTTGAACCAGCATCGACAGGTCACGGCCGAGGAGCTTGCGTTCCACCGAAACTCGTTGTTGTGAAGACTCGTTTTTGAACCTGGATATGATTTCACTAATGTGACTAAGGGAAGGGCTTGTCTCATGAATCTCCCAGATCGTTTTTCCAAGTGTTTCTTGTCGATTTCTTTGAAACAAGTCACTAAACCGGCTATTGACCTCTGTGACTATGTCATTTTCGTCGGCGAACACGATTCCAGCGTCGAGGCATTCAATTAGGGTACGGAGTTTATTCGCCTCAGCGGAAACCAGTTCATTGACTCGTGTCAGTTCGGCATTGGTTCTCTCAAGCTCATGGTAGTTTTGAACCGCTGTCTCGTAGGAGGATATGAGCAAATCAACAATTTGGATGCGATCGGCTGCCAGGAAGTGTTTTTTCCCTGCAAAAAAGATTTCAATACCAAGGCCCGAACTGGATTTGGATCTGATTTCCT
The DNA here is from genome assembly GCA_026388665.1 of Deltaproteobacteria bacterium. Lineage (GTDB taxonomy): Bacteria > Desulfobacterota > Desulfomonilia > Desulfomonilales > Desulfomonilaceae > CAJBEZ01. Next base: position 955 of record JAPLJJ010000255.1, on the reverse strand, counting down.
TGTTTACGATTATGTATTGAATTCTGGAAACCAGAGCCTTTTCTTGGTATGGTTTTGTGAGGAAATTGTCCGCGCCGGCTTCCAACCCTTTGATAATGTCTTCAGGATCTGACAGGGATGTCAGCAAAATGATGGGAATCTCTTTGAGTCTTTCATCTGATTTCATACGTCTACAGAGTTCATAACCGTCCATCTCCGGCATGATGACATCGCTTATCACTATGGTGGGAGTTTCTTTTTCAAGGTACTCGAGGGCCGCTTTTCCGTTGAATGTTACCGCTACCTCGAAGCCCCTGTTTTCCAGTATGTGTTGGAGACGAATGGCCTGAGTAGGGCTGTCCTCGACTACCAGGATCTTCATGTCGGTGGTTTCGCCCAGGTCGGAAACGTTCTGAAGTAATCCGGTGTTCATCTATTTATTCGCGCCTCCGCCTACGAGTCGTAACAGCAAACCCGAGATCTTATCGGGTGGGGCTATATGGACTGCGCCCCCGATCTTGATTGCCTCACCCGGCATACCATGGACAACGGAACTTTCTTTGTCTTGAGCTATTGTTATGGCGCCCTTGTCTTTCAGAACCTTGAGTTCATTGGCCCCATCTTTGCCCATACCCGTAAGGAGCACCCCGACGGCCCTATTTCCAAAGACCTCGGCCACTGACCGAAAAAGATAGGATACCGATGGTCTCAAGCCACTTTCAGGTGGATCGTTGGTTAGGACAATATGACTGGAATGATCCAATTTCATTTGTAAACCATCGGGAGCGACATAAACGGCGCCTAGATCTAAATGCTCACCGTTTTTGGCCACACGAACATTCAGCGGTGTGGAGTTATCGAGCCATTCTACAAGGCCGGTTGTGAAATTCCTGGCAATGTGCTGAACAATGACGATTGGAGCTGCGAAATCCGATGGCATAGCTGAGAGCAGTTCTTTAATTACTGGTGGCCCCCC
>JAPLJJ010000038.1 GCA_026388665.1 Deltaproteobacteria bacterium | reverse complement strand
GTTGATTTATATGTCTCAGACGAATGGCTATCAAAAAGATCCCGATCCAATAAATTGCGCCTGTGAGCGCATAAGTCATTGAAACTTCGCTTAGCAAGTAAAGGACTATCCCTGCCATAGATAGAGCCAAAGAAGCGGCTAAACAAATGTCCCAAGTGACCGTAAAAAACCAGATTGCCGGATTTGTGAATTTGGGAAATAGTATCTGACGGTCCAAATAAGCCGAAAAACCTTTTAGCGTCTGTTTTTCTACAGGTGACACAAGATAATTTGCTGGTGATACACAAATCTTTACGTTTGCTCTGTTCAGTATATTTCCAAGCACTAGATCATCTACAACGGTGCGCAGCCATAGCTCAGCCACATTCAAACTATCAAACGTTCTCTTTCTAATTACAGTTGCGCCTCCCCAAGGTTTCGGGGTAACGGTCATAAGGGAAAACACTGTCGTGGCGTACATAGCTTGGCAAATGCCCGCAATGTTGACTTTCCCAGGCGAAAAGGAACGAAACGTTGTACAGACCTCAAAGGCACGAGAGCGGACAGGCTCTGTTATCCTTGCAAGCCAGCTATCGTTGGCAGCGTTTGAGCTATCGCAAAACGCGAGTATTTCAACGTCTGAGCCGAGCTGAGAAATAGCCTTGGAAAGACCGAAATTCTTTTGGCCGCATCCAGTAGCTGTTCCACTGAAAAAGATGCTGACATGTCCGTATGTCGAACAAAACTCCCTAACCAAATCTACTGCCGGATCTAACTGGTTTTCCAAAATGAATGTAACGTGATAATTCGGGTAATCCTGTGTCAACAGAGTCTCGAGAATTTCTTTAGATTGGGGGAGCACACCCTTAATTGGAACCAAGACTTCAATCACAGGGTATGGAAGGTTGGGGTTTAGAGGGCTATTGTGAGAACGGCCTCTAATTATTCGAGTTAGACCGACCAAGATGAAAAAATAGGCGGAACTAAGTGAAAAGATAATTGGAAAGCTATATAGGCAAAAATAAATGTCCAAAGAGATGAACCATGTGAAAAATTCCGAATTAGTTAACCTTAGAGCCTAAAAATTTATTGGTTTGTTAACCAATTTAAATAATCTCGACATTGTCTATTGTGTAACACTTACTTTGACATTGCAGGTCAGTCCGTCTTTTATTTTGCCATCACCATTTTCGAGGAGACACTCGATTTCGTAATCGGCCGGGACCTCAAGGGCAGGATTACGGCTAACCCACGGAATGCGGCTGACCTTGCAAGGATATTTCTTGTCTGGAATAGCATCAAAAATCACGGTTCCACGATCGCCGGTCCTAAGTTTCACCAAGTCCAATTCATGAACTTTACAACGAACGACCATTGGATTAGTAGGAGCGATGGCTAAAGCTAAAAAGCCAGCCACCTGCTCTGCGTTTACTCTAAGATCAGGAGATAGCCAAAGGACTTGTCCTGAAATGGGAGCTTTAAGAAAGGCTACTTCGACGGGAAGATCTGAATTTTCGTACGGTCGTCGCGTTTGAAATTCCAAGAGATCCAAATCTCGTTTCCGCTTGTCTTCAACAAATTTTAAATCTTCCTGAGTCCGGGTCAGACTTTCTTCAGCCTGCTTGATAGATTCTTTTATTTCGAGCAGTTGTTTTTGAGCCACCTCAAGTTGGCGTTCTCCTGTCTTTACCGCTTCCAGTTCCGCCAGGTTCTTGGAGTGCAACTGACGGATGTCATTCAATTCTTGCTGAGCTTTATCGAGTTCTATTTTTCGCAGACTCAAAGAAACTTTCTTGAGCTTGTCTAGAGTTATCTTTTTTTCGTAAACCGCGTTCCTCAAATCTAAGACCTGTGATGGATACAAAATACCCGTGACATTGATTACAGCCTGACGATCAAGTTTATATTTTACAAGAGTATCATCTTCATTGACAGGTTGACCTTCTTTAGCGTCAATAGACAGGATCTCTCCTCCATAAGGCAAGACCATTTTTCTCTGAAAAACTGAAAAGCTCTTGCCTCTAAATATAATTTCGGCCTCTGATTTGGCGTCAGCTATTTGTGGGACGATAGCGGCTTTAACCGGGGGAGGACTAGATTCAGCTTTCTTGGGTTTATGAGTCACAACCAAAAGCGCTATCGACACCAAAGTCACAAGACTCGCTAACATAACGCCCAGGGTTTTCAAACGGGGTCTGGGCCTATTAATATCGAATTGCGGCATTGTATTTGTTCAAACCTCCTGAAATCGTAGCCAACTCGATAAGATCGTTAACCCTTGACTGAAGACTTTCCGAAGCTTCAAGGTGAGCCTGACTTTTCTTGATCCTTTGTTCCACATATTGATTATAATCGATAAGCCCTGATTTATAATTGCTCAAGGCTTTCTCTTCCGCCAAGTCAGCTAATTTAGCTTGTTCACGAGACAGGCTTTCCTTTTCACTCGATAGCCCCATCCCACTCTTGAGACTCTTGAACTTGATGTAGAGCTGCCGAGATAGTTGTTCACGATCAAGGTTGTATTTTTGGGCCAATAATTTCTGCCTTTTTATATCCCGCACCCTTTTGAACCCATCCCACAGATAATAATCAACGCCCAGGGCCAAATTAAGTCCGGATGCTGTGTTAGGGGTGTTGGTGTTCTGTTGAAAGACTAATTGAGGTTGAGGCGCAAGGGCTACGTACGCTCCCGTAAGTGCGTTTGACTGTACTTGTTCTTTCTTGGCGGAAATCTTTAACTGCAGATTTCCACCTTGTATGTCAATGAAACTAATCCTGTTCGGCTGGAATCCGCTCAAGATCTGGCTAGCGGCGTCCCGAGTGTCCAACGGCAGATAGTAATCGGGGTGATACCCTATTAGCGCTTTGAGTTGGCTAACCTTTTCTTGAAGATCATTTTCCAGAGATTTTACTTTGATCTGTTGGGATCGATATTCGTTTTGAAGACCCTGCAATTCTAACGGATCAATTTTCCCCTGGTCGTTTTTACTCCTACCAAAATTCAATTTATCCTGAACAAGCGCCAGAATTTGTTTGGAGCCTCGAATCGCCTTTTCTCCGGTGTGAATTCCATAAAAAATTCTAGCGATATTGGCGGTTGTGTCCGAGATCTTGTCAAAGTGCGTCAATTTAGCAATATCTACAATAATGGATTTTGATTTGATTTTCAAAAGAGCTAAATAAGGGTTCCAATTTAACATATTAAACTGAACGTTCCAGTTACTAGGGCTCGAAACAGTGGAAGCATAAGCGAGATAGTATCTAGTTGAAACCTGCACTGTCGGAAGCAATTCCGAGTGAGTGTCTTTAAGATCCACTGAAGCGAGTTGGATATCTATCCTATTTAGTGTCAGGGAGTCTGAATGGACTAGAGCGTAACGAACACATGTAGGAAAATCAAAATACCCGTAAGATTCCGGTTTAATCTGGATTTCAGCAAAGGCGTTTAATGTCGACAAAATTACAACAATGCCCAGCAACCAGGGCAAAACAACAACGCGCAAAACTGCGCCCCGTCTATTCCTAAAAGAGAGTAGACATTTTGAGGTATGTGCAAACCTATTGTCAGCGTTCCTCGTGGCAGAAGATGTCACGTGATTTCCATACCCTAAGTCATTTTAAGTTAAACTTTAAAAAAGGCTTTCAACACGTTGTAACTATTAATTTAATTTACATCTCATTTTAGGGTCACAATGATGAAGTAAGTATATCGAAACGAATACAGATTGTCAACGAAGTTTTGGGGCAAAAAGTTAATGCTGGTTTTACAAAAAGTAGTGTTTTGAGGTGGTTACGATTAGATGGCGTCTGAATTCGGGATCAGACTTCAGATTCTGTTTATGAAATTGGCGCCAACCCAATTGGAATCTTTGGGAAAACAAGGCAGTTCCTTATCTTATGAAATTATTTTGAACTATTTGACTCGGGACCAAAGTTGGTCCACGCCATTTTTGAGTGGAGAGCGGGTGACCATGAAATCGCCCTTAATTCCGTAAACAAAGAATTCAAACCGTCCTGCGCCCGGTAAGGTAATAGACATATTATGATTTTCATAAATCCAGACTCCGTCGATGCCAGAAGGATTCACTCCATCAAAAACCCGGCAAGTGCCATCCTTCCTCAATGTCATCAGCGTCTTAAATTCCGGATCAGATATCCTGGACGGTTTTTCCGCCAGAGGATTAACCTCAGGCAGGTTTTCCCAGGTTCCAAGGACTGTGCCCCAATCCAACGTTTGTTGGTAAATCTGCTCCGGGGTAATTCCAACGCCGAAACATGAGGAGTTGCTTATAAGACATAGAGAAAAAACTAATGTTGATAACAAAGGCCAGAATCTCATTAAAATTTAGCCTTTATTATATGCTGCCGTGGGTACCCACAAATAATCCTGGTGGTCATCGATTTTCCCAACCCGAGAGCCTCTCTGCGGGTCTGTTAGAACTGAGTTTGTTTGGCAGTCTCATCATACGACACACGCAGTTTAACCTATAGCCATATAAGGTCAAGCAATCCAACTCCAATCCGCGTACTCAAATAACAAACCAACAATTTTTGATCACATAAAAAGATATTCATTATAAGATGTTATCTCCACTAACTCCAAGAATATTCAACTAGCCCTACTGGGGTATCTTATAGCTAATAAAGTTAGCAAAAGCAATATATTAAGTATATATAATAAAAAAATATTGTTTATATAAAATATAACATTATAAGATCAACTATTTTACTTGACATGCTAAATACGACATGATAGCTCAGCGCTCCAGGATTGAGATGGGGTCAATCTGTTAAACCAATTTGTAAGCTTACACACCTATGATGTGTAAAGGCCTATCCGAAAAAAAGGAGGGTGTAATGGTCAAGAGAGTTTTTATGGTGATTACATGTTTTCTAATGCTTGCTATGGCGTGCGTAGCCATGGCCGGGGGCGCATCTGTCCCAGCCCCAGCGCCGGTGGCTCCTTGTGGACCAGCTCCGTATGGTCCGGCAATGGGTAATCCGTGCGCTTATTGGGGTGACGCCCCGTTTCCAGGGCTATGCGGTGGTGTAGTGGCTCTGCCCTTTTTGGTAGTGGGTAGTCTGCTTGGTGGATCTTCAATGGGTCCAGCACCGGCTCCATACGCTCCTGTACCCTATGGAGCAAGACCTTACATGGGCACTAAAGTACCCGTGGCTCCCTATGGTCCGGCGCCGTGCGGCCCGGCGGCGGCTTACCCTGCCGCACCAGGTCTCCTGGGTGGCTTGCCATGCCTCGAACTGTGTTCAAGTATTCTGGGAAGTTTTTCCGGCGCAGCCGGCTTAGGGATGTATTAGAAAATATTACTAAAAAAAACTGAAAAGATCTTCGGACTTATAGAATTTTAGTAAAGCCGCTGATCAACAAATTCTAACAAAGAAAATCCACAAATTCCTTCCATTCCTTTTGGGGACTAACGTCCCCAATTTTTTTCTCCTTTTCACCTTCACATATTGAACCCTCTTCAGATATCTAATATTTAGAAGTTTCCATTTTGAAACTTTCGAGAAATAGAGATGCTACAAGTGAACTCGGGACAAGCAGAGTATGACAATGACCGTAAATCAGAAAAATCTAACGCCCGATACACCGATAAAAATAGAAGGTGTTCTGGAAAGACTGGTTTTCTGCAACACGACTAACGACTTCATTGTAGGCAGCCTAATTGTTGGAAGTCGTTCATCTCCGGTTGTAATCGTAGGACTGCTGCCATCACCTCACCCTGGGGAGACTTTGATTCTCGAAGGTTCTTGGGAAATTGATAAACGGTTCGGAGAACAATTTAGATTCATCAAGGCAGAAACAAAGGCCCCATCAACTGTAAAGGGCATAGAAAAGTACCTTTCTTCTAATCTTATTAAAGGCATCGGGTCAGAAATGGCCCGCAGAATTACTGCAATGTTCGGTGAAACAACATTAGACGTGATCGAAAAAGACCCGGAAAAACTCAGAAACGTTCCTGGAATTGGGTCAGTGAGAGCCGGGAAAATATCTCAAGCGTTCAATGAACAGAAAGATATTAGAGACATAATGTTGTTTTTACAGAGCCACACAATATCCCCTGCCTACGCATACAGAATATTTAAGAAATACGGAAAGATGTCTATAGAAGCAGTGTCCAGAGACCCATATCGCTTGGCCACGGATATTAAGGGAATCGGGTTCAGATCAGCGGATAAGGTGGCAGGAAGTTTAGGAATAGATCTAAAATCGCCGCTACGGGCTGCGGCGGGCATTCTAGACATTTTGGATGATATTCAAACCGAGGGACATGTTTGCTATCCGAGAGAGCTTCTGTTGGAGCGAGCTAGGGAACTCCTTGGGGTTGATAAATCCGGATTGGAGTCAGCCCTAATCCGTTTGGAACAATCGAACAGAGTAATAATAGACGAGGGTCTTGTTTATGAATATTACATGGCAATGACAGAAAGGTCCTTGGCCTCCAGATTGAAAGACCTCATCATGGGGCCTAGGAGTGTCCCTAATATAAAAACAGGATTGGCGATACAATGGGTGGAGTCGAGGCTGAATATAGAATTGTCGGAAGCGCAGAGGATGGCTGTATCTAAAGCCTTTGAACACAAAATTCTAATTATAACCGGAGGGCCAGGAACAGGTAAGACGACTCTGTTAAGAGTCTTGACACAAATTCTCGACGCTAAAAAATTGAGATATGTTTTGGCCGCTCCTACCGGGCGGGCAGCGAAGAGATTGTTTGAAGCTACCGGGAGAGAAGCTAAAACAATTCATCGGTTGCTGGAGTATTCTTCTGCTCAAGGTGGGTTCCAGCGCAGTCCTCAACACCCACTGGAAGTTGATTTTGTGATAGTGGATGAAATGTCCATGGTTGATGTCCAGTTAATGAACACTCTGTTGGGCGCAATTCCTCAGGGCGCTTCTCTGGTCTTAGTAGGTGATGCCGACCAATTGCCTTCTGTTGGCCCTGGTAATGTTTTCGGAGATCTAGTGGAGTCCTGCATATTGCCGGTAATTCGTTTAGGCACAGTGTTTAGGCAAGCTCGGCACAGCCTGATTGTAAAGAATGCTCATCGTGTAAATCAGGGACTTCATCCGCAAAATGAATTGACGGATTCAAGGTTACCCGATTTTTTCCTTATAGAAAAAGAGGATGCCGAACAAGCGCTACAAATTCTAAGAGAGCTAATTGCTGTGCGGATTCCGCAACGTTTTGGTTTTAGCCCATCAGAAGATATACAGGTTCTAACCCCTATGAACAAAGGGATAATTGGAGCTGACAATTTAAACCGTGAGTTGAGAGACCTGTTGAATCCGTCTGGTGTAACTATTCGTGGAGACAAATTTAGAGTTGGTGACAGAGTCATGCAGATTCGAAACAACTACGATAAAGAAGTATTCAATGGAGACATTGGAACCATAGTTTCTTTCGAATCAGAATGGGGAGAAGTTGGAGTATATTTTGACGGAAACGTTGTCACGTACCATATTTCAGAATTAGATGAGATGAATCTAGCGTACGCGGTTACAATTCATAAATCTCAGGGAAGTGAGTACAAAGCTGTAATCATCCCCCTCGCAACGCAACATTATGTTTTGCTAAAGAGGAATCTTCTGTACACCGCAATAACCAGGGGCAAAGAACTCGTTATTCTTGTAACGAACCCGAAAGCTCTACATTTAGCCTTAGAGGACCGAAACGTGGAACACAGATTCACGAACTTGGTAAAACGGCTCCAAGAATTTTGATTCCCCCGATTTCTCAATGTTCAGACAAGAACTTATCTTTTAAGCTTTTTCAATTGATTCAAAATAGGCGTGTCTGTCTGCAATAGCCCTTTCGTAGAGGAGCAGATATTCTCTTGCAGACCGATTCCAGGAAAAATCCTTGTTCATTCCTCTTTTCATGAGTCTTTTCCAAGCATCGGGTCGATCTTTGTAGATCCTGATAGCCTTTGAGACAGCTTTCTCTAGTTCGAGTGGGTTTGGAGGAAAAAATTTGAACCCCGTTCCAACATCTGCATCGACATCGCATTCATCAACCGTATCTGTGAGCCCACCTGTAGCTGTTACTACAGGCACTGCTCCATATTTTAACGCGTAGAGCTGGTTTAAGCCACAAGGTTCGTATCGAGAAGGTACGAGTAAAATGTCTGCGCCGGCAAATATCTTGTGAGCCAACCCATAATCGTATCTGAGAAATGCTCCTACACGATTAGGATATTTTTCAGCCAATTCTGTAAATATAGCTTGATATCGAGCCTCTCCTGTTCCAAGCACTACCACTTGAACATCATTCCGCATAAACGCGTCAAAGGCCTCTGCAAATATGTCTACACCCTTTTGACTCGATAGACGACTCACCATTGCTATCAAGGGCGGTCCAGGGTCTAATGGCAAGTTTGCAAGTTCTTGCAACTCGGCTTTACAGATAGGTTTTCCTTGAATGTTCTCCGGAGAGTACGTGGACGCAACATAAGGATCGGTTTGCGGGTTCCATATGGAATAATCAACTCCATTTAGAATCCCGGTTAGGTGGTCTCCTTTTTCCTGTAGTATTCCTTCCAAACCAAATCCAAACTCCGGGGTAAGAATTTCGCTACGATATCCCGGAGAAACAGTGCTCACTTCATCGGCGAAAACCGTCCCACTTTTTAAAAAGTTAAGCTTTCCATGAAATTCCATATGCTTTGGGGTAAAAAATTCCCAACCCACTCCTACGAGCGGCATGTCAAGATGCCAGAATATCCCCTGATAACCAAGATTATGAATAGTCATTACTGTTGAGCTGTCTCTAAACAACGATTCCCCAGCATAAAGGGTTCTAATATAAACAGCCGTTAACGCAGCCTGCCAATCATGTGAATGGAACACATCGTAAGGTTTTCCCTGATACAGAGCTAATTCAAGAGCGGCTCTGGTTAGAAAAACAAATCTCTCGGCATTATCCTCATAATCGCCTTCAGGGGTTCCGTAAAGATACTCCCTGTCATAGTAATCGTCACATTCAAGAAATAGGTAGCGGGTTCCATTTTTCCCAACGAACTGCCAGATGCCGGCTGTGATATTTTTGGCATTCAGGGTTACTTCAAGAGTGATATCTAATTTGTTGATATCGAAATTTTCCGTATTTATGCCCCGATACTTAGGCATCAGGACGTCAATCTCAACCCCCAAAGAAGCCAATTCAACCGGCAAAGCGGATAGGACCTCTCCAAGCCCACCAGTTTGAGCAAATGGCGTCACCTCAGGTGTAACCATAAGGACTCGCACGTTAATAAACCTCCGCGGATTTCAAGGAATACGGGGAAATTTCTTTGTAAACCTCAATGATTTGTAACAACGCTACACTATCTTGAAGCTAATTATACAGTATCAACAAATTTTATTACAGAGCGATCTTATAAATCGAGTCACAAATCAATTATACGACTTCATGAGCGCTATATCTTTTCAAGTGGGCTATTAACCCTCCATCTTCAACAAGTTGTCTCATGAATGGTGGAATCAAAGCTACTTCAAACCGAGCCCCGGTGCTGAGATCGGTAATTACCCCTTGGTCAGGGTCCACTTCTACGCTGTCGCCATCATATATACCGTTCGCAGCTTCAGGGCTCTCAAAAATTAGCAATCCCATGTTAAAAGCATTTCGAAAAAAGATACGCGCAAAACTTGCAGCGATCACACAAGACACTTTAGCGCCTTTTATTGCGACCGGAGCATGTTCTCTCGAGGAACCGCAACCAAAGTTTTTTCCAGCAACTATTATATCTCCAGGGCTAACTCTTGAAGCGAAATTCGGGTCAGCGTCCTCCATTACGTGTTCTGCGAGCTTTGCGGGATCTGTCATATTCAGATACCTTGCTGGAATTATTTCATCTGTATTGATGTCGTCACCAAATTTCCAAACCCTTCCTTTTACCGTCATTGAGCCTCCGGGGAAACAGTTGCAAACTTCATAAACAAGTGAGACGCGATCAGTAAAAATTATGCGTGATTCCAAATTTGTGCAAGGGCTGACGAGTTTTGTGGCATTATTACCACTGCATTGCAAATCACTCTTGGAGTTGGCTTCATGTTGCGAAGACTTTCATACATAACTAATAATCGTATCAAATAAATAGCTTACCAAGATCAATAACAAAAAACAGCCATTTTTGAATCAGGAGTTTTGTTTTATGAAGAAGTTTCTAGGGCAAGGGATAAACGTTCAGATAGTTCAAGGGATGCCTCTTGGTTCGTTGATGAGGGTACTAGCTGGAAATGATTTTTATGTTGATACGCGTTACCTGGGTAGGCTGGCTTACCTGATTGCAATAGGTGTCTTTAATTCAATTCTTGGGTTCTGTGAACGCGTTTTCGATAGAAAAGAAATTAATGAAATAGAACTGAACAAGCCCCCTCTGTTTGTAATAGGGCACTGGAGAAGCGGAACAACGCACTTACATAATTTACTAAGTCTTGATGAAAACTTTTCCAGCCCAAATGTTTATCAGTGCTTGTTTCCAAATCATTTTATCTTTTCTCAAGTGGGTTCGCCAGCCATGACTTTTTTGGCGCCGAATAAGCGCCCTATGGACAATGTGTCGTTTTCGTCGCGTGTGCCTCATGAAGATGAATTCGGGCTTGCGGCCTTGTCCTTAGTATCACCCTACCTTAGAGTTATTTTCCCAATTACTGGGCACAGATGGCACACTGGTTTGGATCTTGATAAAATTCCGGAGCAATGGAGACAAGCTTGGAAAGATGCTCTAACATTGTTCTTGAGGAAACTGGAGTTGTCCGAAGGTGGTAGACCGCTACTAAAATCTCCGCCTCACACCGGTAGAGTGAAACATCTTCTGGAGATCTTTCCCAACGCTCAGTTCGTTCATATTGTGCGGAATCCTTACAAGGTCTATTTGTCAACACGCAAACTTTGGGACAAGTCTTTTGCCAAGGCCAGGCTTCAAGAGCAATCTGAAGAACTTGTGCAGAACCAAATTCTTGATTGGTATATTGAATTATTTGGCCTTTTTGAACGAGATCGGGAGTTAATTCCAGCGGGTTCTCTACATGAGCTTAAATTTGAAGATCTCGAAAAAGATCCCATTAATGAACTCAGGGAAATTTACGAGACACTTAATCTGCAAGGATTTGAACATTATAGTAATCAAGCGCTCGATTATCTGAAAAGTATAAAAACATACCAGAAAAATGCTTATAACCTCGATGATAACACTAAAGCTCTTGTTGCCACAAAGTGGCGTAAAACATTCGATAAATATGGATATGGAACTTAACCGTTCTAATAGCTCAGGTCGAATTCAGGACACTAAAATTTAAAGGTGCGCTATTAACAATTGGAGTCTAGTCTTTTGAATCCTTACGAACCAACAAATTCATTGGGGTCTGTGGATGATATTACTCCGATGATGCGTCAATATATGACTCAAAAAGAAAGACACCCCGACGCGTTACTTCTTTTCCGAATGGGGGATTTTTATGAAATGTTTTTCGAGGATGCGTCCAGAGCGTCGAGAATTCTAAACATAGCATTAACCAGTAGGGACAAAAATAAGGCAAAAAGTATCCCGATGTGCGGTTTCCCACACCATTCCTCGTCAACCTATATATCCAAGTTGTTGGCTGCGGGTGAAAGGGTTGCGATCTGTGATCAGATTGAAAATCCAAAGTTCGCTAAGGGTCTTGTTAAGAGGGAAGTCACCCGTGTCGTGACTCCAGGACTAGTTGACGACCCTGAGACCTTGAATGGTAGTGAAAATCATTTTGTATTCGCAGTTTCGGAAATTAAGGGTGAAATAGGACTTGCATCTTTGGATCTCAGTACTGGCGAGTTCTCAGTTACATCAACAACCAAGTCGACTTTAGCCGGTCAAGAATTACGACGCGTTAGTCCTAAAGAAACCCTTATTCAAAAAGATCTTTCAGCTAATAGCCCAGTAAAAGAAATTCTATCAGATGAAATTTATAGACACGAATTGGAAAGCTGGTTTTTTGATCCTCAAAATTGCGAAGACTCTCTAAAAGAATATTTCGGTGTGCGAAGTCTCGTAGGCTTTGGTTTGGAAGACAGGCCTGCTCTGATTTCATCGTCCGGCGCTCTTATCTCGTATGTTGTTCAAACAAGATCGGAAAAACCGTCACACATCAAAGCTCCCCGTGTGTACAGCCTTGATACGTATATGGTTCTTGATCAGTCCTCAATAAGAAATCTGGAGATTTTCAAAAACCTTCGCGACGGTTCGTCAAATGGCTCACTAATAAGCGTGCTGGACAGAACCAAAACCCACATGGGCGCCAGATTGCTTAGGAAATGGGTTTCCTATCCCCTGCTTGATGTTAACGAAATAAAGAAAAGATCTGAATTAACGCGGAGTTTTGTCGAAGACCCTGCTCTTCGACGAGAAATCCGTGACATTCTAACGGACTTTGGAGATCTGGAGCGACTTGCAGGAAAAATATCATTGAAAACGGCGAATCCCCGAGATCTGCTCTCGTTACGGGTATCCTCAGAAAAGATCCCTGAAATCGTGAAACGGCTAAGAGGATTAGAGACCCCCTTTGCTTATGAATTACTTGAAATGGATGATTTGTCATACGTAGCGCACGCCATCGGATCTGTGATCGTGGATAGTCCGCCGTCAAACGTTAAGGATGGTGGAGTTATTCGCTCAGGATACAACTCGGAACTGGATGAGCTACGTGAAATCGGAAAATCCGGCAAAGCTTGGATAGCCGGGATCGAAAAGAGAGAGAAAGAATTAACGGGCATCCCGAATTTAAAAGTGGGGTACAACAAGGTCTTTGGATATTTCATCGAAATTACGCGAAGCCACCAAGACAAGGTTCCAGCCTACTATGTGAGAAAGCAGACTCTCGTCGGTTCGGAGAGGTACATCACCGAAGAACTCAAAGAGTATGAGTTAAAGGTATTGAATGCACAGGACAGAATACTGGAATTGGAAGAAGAAATTTTCTTACGTTTGAGAGACAAGCTGCTCGGAGTTATAGAACGGATTCAAAAAACAGCGGAAAGTGTGGCTACTATAGATGTTGTGAGCGCCCTCGCTGAGTTGGCTGTGATTAATAATTATACGCAACCTGAAATAAGCGACAGTGATGTAATAAAAATAATAGAGGGACGGCATCCGGTTGTTGAGGCTTTTGTTTCGAGTGAGACCTACGTGCCGAACGATACGGTTCTTGATGGCGCAAACAATCAAATTCTAATCATCACAGGCCCCAATATGGCCGGTAAGTCTACGTATATGAGGCAGACTGCTTTAATCGTCCTGATGGCCCAAATAGGAAGCTTTGTCCCGGCGAAAGAAGCCTCAGTCGGAGTCGCTGACAGAATTTTTACCAGGATTGGGGCCTCAGACTACCTTGCGTTTGGTCAATCGACTTTTATGGTTGAAATGACTGAAACCGCTGAGATATTAAACAGTGCGACTAATCGATCCCTGGCCCTGCTAGATGAGGTAGGACGCGGCACCAGCACCTTTGATGGTTTGGCGATTGCCTGGGCGGTTACGGAATTCTTGCACGATATGCCGGGAAAGGGCGGACCACGAACCTTATTTGCGACCCATTACCACGAACTGGTAGATGTTGCCTTGATTAAAGATCGAGTCAAGAATTACAATTTTGAGGTTCGTGAATGGAAAAACAAGATTGTATTCTTGCGAAAAATAACTCCAGGCGGAGCCAGCAGGTCTTATGGTTTACAGGTGGCGCGGTTAGCTGGAATTCCCGAACCGGTCATTGGAAGGGCCTCAGAAATATTGAACAACCTTGAAAAGGAAGAAATTGATCCAGGAGGACAACCTAAGATTTCCCGGTCGAAAACCACACGATCCAAGGATCGTTTTCCACTGGCGCAAATAGAATTATTCCCTTCTCCGGCTGAAGAATTGCTTCGAGAAATTAAGATCATAGACGTGAATGAAATGAGCCCTATTCAGGCATTGAATATTCTTTGGGAATTAAAGAAGAAATATTCACATGTCTGAGTTTAAGATGGATAAATAACTGATGATTTTAGCAGATTTAGCAGCAGTATCGTTAAAACAAATTTACAGAAACAGAAGACGCTATAAAAGCGTCATAATAGGGATCTCCGTAGGCATTGCAGGGATCATCATTGTTCTTACCATGGGCGATTCAGTCGAGCAGGATTTGGGGCAAAACCTCGAGTTACTGGGAAGCGCAACAATAGTGAAAGCAAGTTTTGACTATACGAAAAGCAAGAAAAAACATGGAGGACAGTATTTCCCTAAGGATGCTAAGGATATTGAGAAACTGCCTGGGGTCAAATCCGTGTCTCCTACGGTAGTGAGTTTCCCCCCTTTCACTTACAAGTTGAACAAGATGAGCGGAAGGTTGCTTGGTGTTGAGGAAAGTTTTTTTGACACAATCCATATTCCTATGGCTAGGGGACGTAGAATCAATTCTGATGATGTGGCCTGGTTTAACAGCGTCTGCGTGATAGGCGACGAAATTGCCAGGACTCTTTTTTCAGATAATGAGGATCCTCTTGGAAAGAAAATCTTTATCGGGGGGCATTTGTTTAGGGTTGTAGGACTCATAGGAGGTGTTGAAGATACTTCTTTCTTAAACACAATAATCATACCGATCTCAGTCGGGCGATCACGATTTGCGGAAATGTATGAAATCAAGAATATTTATGTTCGTGCTGTGAACTGGGACGCTGTCGCACCGCTTCACAAGGATTTGCATGACCTTCTGGCCCGAAATCAGCCCGGCTATGCTGAATCAATGGACATCAGATCATTTCCAGAACGTATAAAAACAATTCAGCATGCGGTCCTGTTGGTGAAAGTTTTCCTATACGCCAGTCTGTTTGTCACTATAGTGTTGGGGGGAATTGGGATCATGAATGTCATGTTGTCAGCAGTACGAGAGCGAACCAAAGAAATTGGATTACGCAAAGCGGTGGGCGCGACTGAGACAATGATTTTGTCCCAATTTCTTTTTGAATCAGTTTCCATAAGTTTAGTGGGAGCTATTCTAGGGATACTCATAGGGTTTGTGTCTGTAGAGATCATGAAGAGGCTATTTCAAACGTCGCCTGCATATGGTGTTTTTGTTATAAGCATAATTGGCGGAGTAATTTTTGGGGTGATCTTGGGCATAGCCTCCGGTATTATTCCGGCAATCAGGGCTAGTCGCTTTGATCCCGCTGAATCTATGCGTTTTGAATAGCGAAAAAAGCCCTTGCTCTTACTCAATCTCCGAAAACCACTGAGCAAAAGCCCCTAGGAGTCTGTCGGACTTAACCTGACCGACCCGAATTTAAGCGACCTTTATTTGTTCAACCTGCTGATAATATGGTATTTAGTAGCATTTATATCTTGCATTTCACATATGTTCCGGGGTATATTCCCTTTACAAATCGGATGCTTATTTAAGGGGACATATACATGAAGGTAACATTTGTTGAAGTTGATAGAGAAACTCTCTACCTGTTACCACCATCTATTCAGGATTGGTTGCCGGAAAAGCATCTGGCCCGCTTTGTGGTCGAAATTGTTGAGCAAATCAACCTGCAGCCTCTTAAAGCATCGTATGCGGGACGTGGCTCGCAGCCGTACAACTCGGAGATGCTGGTTGCGCTTCTATTTTACGGGTACGCCACGGGAGTTTTTTCAAGTCGTAAGCTGGAGCGTAGCACCTATGACTCGGTGGCTTTTCGCTACATAGCCGCCAACAGTCATCCTGATCACGATACGATTGCCACATTCCGCAGGCGGTTTCTGCCCGAGTTGACGAAGATATTTGTGGAGATACTCGCTGTTGCTCACGAAATGAAGGTCCTAAAGCTGGGCAAGGTCAGTATTGATGGAACCAAGGTTCATGCCAATGCGTCCAAACACAAGGCGTTAAGTTACGGCCATGCCTGTAAGCTGGAAAAGCAGCTTGAAGCAGAGGTGGCTGAATTGCTGCAAAAGGCTGAATCCGTCGACAACGCTGATATTCCTGATGGCATGGACATCCCGACTGAACTTTCGATTCGCCAAGAGCGTGTTAAGGCAATAAAGGAAGCCAAGGCCGAAATCGAGCGGCGTGCCCAAGAACAAGAGGCATATAATACCAAAGTTGCCGAGCGAGCTAAGAAAGAACAAGAAACGGGCAAAAAAGCCCGAGGTAAAACACCGCAGCCACCTACATCCGGCCCAACGGAAAAGGACCAGGTAAACCTGAATGATATGGAATAACGCATCATGCCGACATCCGGCGGCGGCTTCGAGCAGGCCTACAACGTCCAGGCCGGTGTGGACACGGAAACCATGCTGATTGTCACGACCCACGTCACCCAGGCTCCCAACGACAAAAAAGAACTGGAACCGGCCCTGACCAATCTGAAGCATTTACCACAAGAACTCGGAACCCTTACCGACATCCTCGCGGATAACGGCTATTTCAGTGAAGACAACGTAACACTCTGCGAAGAGAACAAGGTGACCTCCTACATAGCCGTTAATCGCGAAAAACACCATCCACCACTCATGGAGCGGTTCCAAGAACCGGTGCCCTTGCCTGATGACGCCAATGCCGTGGACACCATGAAGCGTCGGCTCAAAACAAAATCAGGTAAAGCTGTCTACGCTACGCGAAAAAGCACTATCGAGCCTGTCTTTGGTATCATCAAGTC
>JAPLJJ010000091.1 GCA_026388665.1 Deltaproteobacteria bacterium | reverse complement strand
TTTGTAAACGCATCCAGACGTAAGTAATCCGGCGACCAGAAAAAAGACAGCGCACCACCTGGAAATTGAGAATAGCGAAGTATGCTCACGCCGAAATTCGGATGAACCACAACGTGTCTGTCTTAATCGAAGGGCGTGACCACCCACCGCTATTGAGTCTGTCTGTCTCATGTTTCCTCCATCCTCATGAGCGGAACCTGGCTCCTCTCAGTATCCTTGTCACTTCAATAACACAATTGGCCTGACGCGTCGACGGTCAAGTCATCGAGCACGGTGCAAGAAACAGGGTCATGCTCAACCTGACCACTTTCCGAGTGTATCACTTATCAGAAGCTGGGTGTTATCACTTTAGTGGTGACTAAGACGCTGGAAGGAATACTACTGCGGTGGTCTAACTGTCCTGTACGGTTGAAAGACACCACTACATGATATTCTGTTTCCTCTCGATATATAAACCTTTTCTGGTTTTGGGTTACATTATATACACTTATGTCATAGTCCAATTTTTCCAGACCATCTCTTTCCGATGGGACCCCTAAGATCGAGAGGAGGCTTGGATTATGTCTTGGCATCAGATTTACGACCCATTTAACAACATGGCGATTTCTACTGTTTTCGCCGCGTTGCCCGTGGTAGTCCTTTTGGGAACATTAGGCATACTACGCATGAAGGCGCATTGGGCCGCCATACTGGGCTTGATCACCGCCCTGTTCGTGGCCATTGTGTTTTTCAGGATGCCCTTAAGCATGGCGTTTGCCACAGCAGGCTTCGGGGCCGCTTTTGGTATCCTTCCAATAGGTTGGATAGTCCTGAACGTCATATTTCTGTATCAACTGACCAAAGAAAAAGGTGAGTTTCAGGTCTTACAAGAGACCCTTACCGGCATTACAAACGACAGTCGTCTCCAATTAGTCCTGATAGCGTTCGCGTTTGGCGCCTTTTTCGAAGGGGCGGCTGGATTTGGGACTCCGGTAGCGGTCACCGCCGCAATTTTAATTGGTCTCGGGTTCAGTCCACTCCAGGCTTCGGGATTGTCGCTAATTGCAAATACAGCGCCTGTCGCGTTCGGAGCTTTGGGTATCCCGATCATAACTCTGTCCGCTGTCTCAGGTCTCGATATCCACGACCTTAGCTCCATGGTCGGGCGCCAGTTGCCTTTTTTCTCAGTGCTAATACCATTCTGGTTAGTGTGGGCCTTTGCCGGGTTTCGAGGCATGATTCAGGTTTGGCCTGCTTTACTGGTTGCAGGAGTATTTTTTGCGGCGCCTCAGTTTCTGGTCTCCAATTTTCATGGACCGTGGCTCGTGGATATCGTAGCGTCTCTAGCCTCTCTGGCCGCAGTAACCATATTTTTGTTGAAATGGTATCCTAAACAGATATGGGGGCTCAATGGACATGACGAAGAGGCTACTTGCAGAGCCTGTCATGGATACTCCACTGGTCAAGTCGTAAGGGCCTGGCTTCCCTGGGTTATACTTAGTGTGCTGGTCTTCATTTGGGGCCTTCCGCAGATCAAATCTTATCTCGATGGAGTCTGGCTATACAAGTATCCTATTCCCGGACTAAACAATTTGATCATGAGAGTGCCGCCAGTGGTAATGGCAGACAAAGCGGAACCCGCTGTATACATGTTCAATATCCTGTCCGCTACAGGAACCGGTATTTTTATTGCGAGTCTGATATCTGCAATACTAATGGGGTATTCGATATCTGAAACATTCCGGATATATCTCAGAACAATCAGAATGGTGCGCTTTTCCCTTTTGACCATCTCCGCCATGTTGGCGTTAGGATTCATAACCAGGTACTCGGGATTGGACGCGACTTTAGGATTAACCTTCGCTAAAACAGGTTTTCTGTATCCTTTCTTCGGGACACTTCTTGGATGGCTTGGGGTTGCCCTTACAGGTTCGGATACGGCCTCCAATGTATTATTTGGGAGCTTGCAGAGAATTTCCGCTGAACAGATAGGAATAAGCCCTACTCTTATGGCTTCGGCCAATAGCGCTGGTGGTGTAATGGGCAAGATGATAGACGCTCAGAGTATTGTTGTGGCAAGCACGGCTACTCAATGGTATGGACATGAAGGAGAGATTTTGCGTTATGTCTTCTTTCACAGTATTGCGCTGGCCTCTCTCGTAGGGATCCTGGTCTTCCTTCAAGCTTATGCTTTTCCATTTAATCTTATGGTGGTTAAATGAGCAGGGCGCTCCTGTAATCAAGAGGCGCTTTGCCCCTTTGAACTGGCCACAAACCAGATTACTACGAGGCTGTAGGCCCAGTACGCTGTCATATGAGCCTCGTGCAAAATTCATAATGAATGGCGAGTTGGTCCTTGTCCATCGAGCTTTCTTGAGGCAATTTGGGTGAATGGACCAATCCGGTAGACGTCAAGTGAAACCACCTTTTATGTGATTTCTTTCAATTTCTCTTTTAATTTCTCAATGGGATATTTGAGGTTTGTGGCGCTTAGTATGACTCGGTTCAGTTTACAAAATGAATATAATGGTTCAATCCAGTTGGACAAAACCTGAGATAACGCGTTGTTTGTTGACCGTCCCAAAGCGTTCGTAAAAACCCCATGGGGCCGCTCAAACATTAAATTGCAAATCGGTATCAGTTCTTCCGGACAATACAGCCTTGACATAAGGCCCTGACAGGTTCTTGCATGGAGCCAGTTCCTTGAAACGATCCGGTCTATTATTAGATGTGTTTTTTTGAACCGCTTGTTTCATTAACCTTGGCTCCTACTTTCAAGAATGTACTGAGGACTTCTTCGACCACCGAGTAAGGATCAGTCCTGCCCTCAAAGATTGCCTTGATGTACTGGCGTTTCTTGCCTGTGCCCTTCAGCCCTTTAAAGATAAACTTCTGAACTTCATCTTTGAACACTAGGCCAAGTTCCTGCTCGATGCGCTTCGCCTGAACCTCATCTATGGCGCGGCTTTCATGAAGGTATTCCTGATGATCTCTGATGGTTTTCATCAGTTCATTGATACCTTGAAGATCCTCAGTCTTCGCCGCGGAAGCCACCGTGGAAATCAGCGGTGACACCCAACCGTCTTCCCTCTGGCTAATGGCGAACTGAATAGTCGCTTCCAGGCTGCGAAGACATAAGATGGCCCCATCCAGGTCCGCCTTGTTCAGGACGATGATATCGGCAATCTCCATGATACCTGCCTTCATGGCTTGGATGTCATCGCCCATATTGGGAGTCAAAACCAGCACGCACGTCTGGGCCACATGGATAATGTCGACCTCGTCCTGTCCGGCCCCGAGGGTCTCGACAATCACCACATCGTTACCCATGGCCTCCATTATCCTGACCACGTCGCTTGTGGACCTCGCTAGGCCACCCAAGTAACCACGCGAGCCCATGGACCGGATATACACCCCGTCATCCATGGAATGGGCTTGGAATCGAATTCTATCTCCAAGAAGCGCTCCACCTGAAAAGGGGCTGCTCGGATCCACAGCTACCACACCGACTCGTTTGCCTTGATCTCGGTACCGCCGAATCAAATGGTTGATCAGGCTCGATTTGCCACTGCCACCAGAACCGGTCAGTCCTATGACCATGGATTTGCCGGCATGGGGATAAACCAGCTTCATAACTTGGTTGTTCTTCTCAGACTGATTTTCCATAAGGGTGATCGTTCGAGCCGCTGCCCTACGATCACCGGCCAGGAGCTTCTGCACCATCTCTTCTGGGCTATCAGACCTAGTCTTTGCCATGAATCAGCCTTTTTCCCGAGCGTTTTTCTTGATGTAGTCGACTATGGATTTTGTTAGCGACCCTCCGCGAAAGACCTCGTCCACTCCCATCTCTTTCATAACCGGTACGTCCTCCGGCGGAAAAGACCCGCCTACTACCAACAGAACATCGTTAAGACCTGATTTCTTCATTTCATTGACGATCTTGGGGGTATAAACAAGATGCTCGCCGGAAAGGTAGCTAAGACCTATTACATCCGCATCCTCATCGATCGCCGCTCTGATCACTCCTTCCGGCGTTTGATACATCCCAAGGTAAACAACCTCCATCCCGGCTTCTTTCAGCAGGGTGGCGACGACCTTTGCCCCGCGATCATGACCGTCCAGGCCCACCTTACTGACAATCACTTTGATTTTATCCCTGTTCATCCCACACGCACTCCAGATTTTTGCCTCATTTAAAGGGAGACTCGATGACCTGCATCGGATCATAAGGATAGCCCATTACTTCTCGAACGGTACCCAAGAGTTCGGCGGTGGTTGCGAATACCTTTGTAGCTTCTATCATTGCAGGGATGGTGTTCTTGCGGCTCGATGCGTCATCTCTAAGACGATCAATGGCTTCTCGAAGCCTCCCCACATTCCTGGTTCTCTTGAGTTCCTGTACCTCGGATATCTGCTGTTTTGCTGATTGCTCCGTAATACGCTGGACTCCAAGTGGAGTTTTGGTCTCTGGCTCGGAATCGAATATGTTGACGCCAACAATGAGCTTGTCCCCACCATCGACTTCTTTTTGACGCTTAACAGCCTCAGTCTCGAACTTGCGGTCCAACCATTCGGACCGTATGGCCTCCTCCATTCCGCCTAGGTCTTCGACTTCCTTCATGCATCTCAGCGCTTCTTCCTCAATCTTGTCGGTGAGGCTCTCAATGAAGTACGAACCGCCCAGCGGATCAGCCACGTTGGTAACTCCAGTCTCGTAAGCAAGTATCTGTTGCGTTCTCAAAGCTTGTAGGTGCCCCTTTTCGGTGGGGAGACACATCGGCTCGTCATAAGAACAGCAATGCAAAGATTGAACTCCGCTAAGAACCGCAGCTAGAGCTTCATAGGCAATCCGGACGATGTTGTTGAGGGGCTGCTGCGGTACCAACGAGCAGCCTGCGGTATGAACGGCAAAACGGAACTGCATCGACCTCGGATCTTTTGCCCCGTATTTCTCCTTCAACAACTTGGCCCACATTCGCCTCGCCGCTCTGATCTTGGCTATCTCCTCAAAGAAGTCCACATGGCATGAAACGTAAAAGGTAAATCGAGGAGCAAAGTCATCAATATGGAGGCCGCGCCTGAGCAGTTCATCGATGTAGCACATCGCGATTCCGAACCCGTACGCCACTTCCTGGTGAGCGTTAATGCCCTGTTCCCTCAGATCGTACATGTTCACTGTGGTGTAATAGAACTTGGGCATGTTCCTCGTACAGTACTCCATTACATCTGCACCGAGCTTTACGGAGAGATCCAAAGGACATGCGGGTCTAAATCCGCAGTATCGAAAGTGAATCGGGTCATTCTGGATGGAACCGCGCAGGCAGCTTATGTCGTATTTCTTTTGCTGAGCCACGACCACGTATTGAGCCATAGTAGCAGCGGCAGCCGTCGAGGCCGTAATAAGGGACCAACTCACTTTGTCCAAAGGAATATCACCAACAAGGGTCTCCATGTCCTTGACGGAGGTGATGTTCACGCCCGTCAAACCTACCTCGGTTTTCGCCCAGGGATGGTCAGCGTCAAGCCCCATTTCGTAGGTAACATCTGCGATGGTGTTCAGCCCTGTGCCTCCTTGTTCGAAGCAAAATGCGGCCCGCTCGTGCGTATCCGCCGGGGAGCCTATACCCACCACCTCCCGCCTAGTCCAGTAACGACCACGAAACATGTTTCTATGGAGACCCCTCGTAAAGGGGTAATCTCCAGCATCACCAATTTCCCGCTTGTAGTCCTTGTGTGCCAGATCATCAGGTGTGTACAGTTCCTGGACCTCATATCCCGACCACGTCTTTGCACTTTGGGGCTTTTCATAATAGGACTTGAGATAATCGTCCCAGTTTACGTCACATGCGCCTTCTATATTCTTTTTGATTGCTTGCCCTTGGCTCATAGCTTATCTCCTCGTACGTTGCCCGAACTACGGGGCGTATGGCAATTAAATCCGTAATCATCAGGGGGCTGAGGCACAATCTGTCCGGCTGAGCCTTTCGCGTTTCTCCCGGCTGCAGTTAAGTAACGCCTCAGATTGCGCATAGGAGATACTCACTAACAAGGGAATGAGCCTCTGTAAGCCATCGACTTTTCTTGGCTTCCAAAATAAGACTCGACCAGGTTTGCATAAATAAATACAATGAAAAACACTAGATGTCTAGATGGTTCACCTCGAGAAACAAGCGCTTAGTAGATGGTGTTAGATTAGTCGCATCATTCAAAGTTATGCCCGATAATTACAGAACTGGAGGCTAGGAATTCCGTCCACCTGTTGAACGTGAATAGATTTCCCGATGCAAAAAAGAGGGGGCAAAAGAGACAAGGACTCATAACAATCGGGCGGACCATGAAGCTAAGAGCCCCTGTACGGAAATAATCTGTGGGGTCATTCCAAAGACTCGCTGTCTTCCGGTTGTGGATTGTTGGACAAAGGGCAATCTCCGCTTGAAGTCTCCTCTCCTGTGGTATGTCTCCAAGTCGGGGGTCGGATTCCTGAGCAATGGCCTAAACCCGCCCCTAACTTCTGGGAACAAATAGATGATCCAGAGCATATCCATTCGGCAGCGTTCAGCTCAGGAGAGTATTAGAGGAGAAGCTAGGTTCAAGCGCTTTCATGTGCCCCGCTCTTTCCTTCAAGGATTGTTTACCTGTCCCACATCTAACCACTCAGCAAGCGTGGATGCGTAATTTTGATCCAAGTGCTGATTAGAGTAGAGAAATACTGTTCCGATGGAGGTGGTCGTCTGGGCAATGTCTTGATACTCTCCCTGCTTACCCATTTTTTCCAGACAGTCTAAAATCTCTTTTTGAGTGAGGTCAAAAGGCGGTTCTCTGAAGATGTTCAGAGGAACCGGCCGTGGATAGATTGCAGAATTTTCTCGAACGATCTCCGCTATAAGCGATTTTTCTTCTTTCCGTACAAGAATTCCGGCGTATGTTTCGCTCAAGCTCCGTGATGAATAATAGTGGGGGATCCGATTCCTGCTGGAAATTTCCTTGATGTCCCCATTTTCTGATACGACCTGCCTGAGGACACCTTCAAAATGAGACCTCTGATGAGCAGCAACATCCGAGTTCGAAAGACCTTGCCCGGCCAATTCAGTTAACAGTTCCTCGAATTGCACGAGCTGTCCCGCTTCGCTCTTCTCGCGAATAATCTTTGCTATTGTCAGACGAATTTCTTCCCTTCGCTCCACGTTTCCCCCTATGGTACAAGTCCCTTTTTCGTTAGTTCATCGGCCACATCTCTAAGTCTAAGTCTGTGGTAAGCTGCAACGGTCGGAGATCCGCTTTTCTGATCCCACCCCATCTCTTCGTAGTACATATCCATTGCCAACTTGATATCTTCTCTGTCCATGCGGTTGGTTCCCTGGGTGTAAGAAGCTTTTCCGGCAGGATCAGTGAACACCCAATCCGGTATTGTATCATGTTGGGTCCGCATTTCTTTGGTCCCCATATCGCGAATCGTCAAAGCTCGATGGAGCACGAAAATACGCTCTGCAACCTCGTCAAGTTCCTCCCTAGACTTCTTGTCGCCGGTAGCCAGGCTGTAGAGCAACGACTCGATGGAGTCTTCACCCCGATAATTACGCTCTTTCAGGGGAGAAGCAATCCATGGCCCCATCCAATTGCAAAGGGATAGGGAGTCATGTAATTCTTTTCTAAGAAGAGACCATTTAGCCATTTTGGCCTTGTAGATGTTCATGGGTGAGTAAGCCGCAACAGCATCTACCGCATCTGATGAACCCCAGATCTCTGAGGCCAACTGCTTCTGCACCTTTATGGGCAATCCGTTGCGAGTAAAGTTAACATGGGAATGGCACTGGGAGTCACGATTGTATTGGGTGTTGATGATCACTCCGCATTGTCCGGCGTCTTCGCTCGAATGGTGTTTCGGATGCCCCATCTTCCAGTACGCTATCTGTTGATCTTGCTGCCAATCCTGCTCCGGAATTCCCCACCGCTCCAAAAGATAGCCTGTCCCCAGCCCCAAAGCGGTGGCCAGTTCACCTCGCTTTTCTGCTATTCTCGGCAAAAGTTCAAAGAGGAAGCTTGGGTCCCCTTTCTCATATTGATCCCATGAATAGCCCTTGAATTCGTCCTCACCGACTTTGTTTTTCATAATTCCGCTGTAGTAAAACTGTTTGAAATCGCGTTGCATTTGGCCGTAATTCTCCCAAATCCCGAGATCGTCGGCCAGGTGCATACCCACCATGCATGCTTCGATCGCTGTCTGCCCTCTCGGACCATCGGGAAATGTTTTGAAGAATTCCCTGCCGAAAAGCAAACCGGAGCATGTATTCTGTCCCACTGCTGGAATGCCGTACTTTGAGGAAACTGAAGGTACTTTGAGCATGGTATGGCAACGAATGGGGCAACTTGAGCAGCCATTTCCTCTCACGGTGTACTGCCAGGCCTTCTCTCCAAGAAAGAAGGCCGCATTGTTAGTCCGATAAGCGATCCTATTTAGGTTGTGGGGATCGCAGGCCCCCGTCTCGATATTGGGATCCGCGGAGCCCCATTTCCTGCCCTTAGAGCCGACCCAACGCGTGGCGCTGTAGTATTCTGCCCAGAGTTGAGGACTGTTCGGGACCACATGCTGGTTGACGGATCCTAGGAGAGAAAGGTGCATTTTGACCAGTTTCTCCCATTCTTCTTTGTTGCCGGCAATCCGGACACTACCGGTCCCGCGGACACCAATAGCCTTCAGATTCTTGGAACCCATGACCCCGCCGATGCCACCAGCGGAGTGGGAATAGGAGTTTATCACCACGGACATGGGAACCAAATTCTCACCCGCCTGGCCGATAGCCGCCACCGAAGCCTCCGATCCCATCTGCTGGTTTATGTCAACAGTGGTTCGCCGTATACCCTGGCCCCAGAGGTTGCGGGCATCCTTAATTTCCACCTTTCCATCCACGACCTGAAGCCACACCGGACGATCAGCCCTCCCTTCGATGATGATGGCATCAAAACCGGCATACTTAAGTTCTGCGGCAAAATGGCCGCCCATGTGACCACTGCCAACCAGCGGCTTTGGCCAACAGGTAGGCCACAGAGTTGTCACGGCGGTCCTTCCGTTGC